>JANPJU010000103.1:0-40440 GCA_031425675.1 Paracoccaceae bacterium
GAGATCGGCGAGGTCGAGCTGACCGAATGCGAGACGGTCAACCAGTTCAAAGGCTCGAAAACCGAACCGCCGCAGTTCACCCGGGGCTACGGGTTGGTCTTCGGGCAATCCGAACGCAAGGCCATCGCCATGTCCCTCGTCGACCGCGCCCTGCGGTGGGAGGAGTTGGGCGAAGACTTCACCGGCGCCCCGGCGCAGGATGAGGAATTCGTCCTGATGCACTGCGACAACATTCAGGCGACGGGGTTCCTCGAACATATCAAGCTGCCCCACTACGTTGATTTCCAGGCCGAACTGGAACTGGTCCGCCGCCTGCGGGCCGAGGCGCTTGCCTTGCAGGAGGCGGCCGAATGACCGCCATCGTGTTCGACATCGGCAACGTGCTGGTGCGATGGGACCCCCATCAGGCCTTCCTCGCTGACTTTGGTGACCGCGCAACCGTCGATCAGTTCTTCGCGCGCACCGATTTTTACGCCCGAAACCTGCGCGCAGATGGCGGTGAACGCTTTGCCGACCTTGCCGCCGAATTGGCGGACCCGTCCGATGCCGCCTTGCTTGCGGCCTATGTGGAAACCTACGCCCTGACCATCCCCGACCCGATCGAGGGCACATGGGCGCTGCTGGACCGCCTGCGCGCCAAGGGCCATGCGGTCCACGCGATCACCAACTGGTCAGCGGAAACATGGCCCATCGGCGTCGCCACACATCCGCGGCTTGGCACGGCCTTTGGGGTCACCATTGTCTCGGGCCAGGAACGGATGCTGAAGCCCGAGGCGCGCATTTTTGCGCTGCTCTGTGACCGCGCAGGCCTGGCCCCGACCGACTGCCTTTTCATCGACGACAGTGAAAAGAATGTCCTCGGCGCGCGGGCCGCCGGCATGGACGCGGTCCATTTCACCGATCCTGCGGCGCTTGAGGCTGCATTGGCCGAACGGGGGCTGGCATGACCACCTACAACTTCGCCTACCTTGACGAACAAACCAAGCGGATGATCCGCCGCGCGATCCTGAAGGGCATCGCGGTGCCCGGCTACCAAGTCCCGTTCGCCAGCCGAGAGATGCCGATGCCCTACGGCTGGGGCACTGGCGGGGTGCAGGTGACTGCGGCTTGTCTGACGCCGGAAGATACGCTCAAGGTCATCGACCAGGGCGCGGACGACACCACCAACGCCGTCTCCATCCGCCGCTTCTTCCAGCGCACCGCTGGCGTGGCCACCACCGAGGCGACGACCGAGGCCACCGTCATCCAGACCCGCCACCGCATCCCCGAAACCCCGCTGACCGAAGGCCAGATCCTGGTTTACCAGGTGCCGATCCCCGAACCCCTGCGCTTTCTGGAACCGCGTGAGACCGAGACCCGGAAGATGCATGAGCTTGAGGAATACGGCCTGATGCACGTCAAACTGTACGAAGACATCGCCCGCCACGGCCAGATTGCCACCGCCTACGCCTATCCGGTCAAGGTTGAGGGGCGCTATGTCATGGACCCCTCACCCATCCCGAAATTCGACAATCCCAAGCTGACCGCCAACCCCGCGATCCAGCTGTTCGGCGCGGGGCGCGAACAGCGCATCTACGCCTTGCCGCCCTACACCGAAGTCGTGAGCCTTGATTTCGACGATCACCCCTTCACTGCCTCCAAAGCTGCGCATGACTGTGACCTGTGCGGCGCCCGCGACAGCTATCTTGATGAGGTCATCACCGATGACGCGGGCGGGCGGATGTTCGTCTGCTCTGACACCGATTTCTGCGCGGGGCGGCGCACAAAGGGGCACAAGGGCCGGCTTGGGGCCGATCTGGTGGCCCCCGCTCCCCATCCCTTGCCCACAAGGGGGGAGGGCGGCGCCCAACCTGTCACGGTTACGCATGACGCTGCCGCCCACACCTCCCCTCCCCCCCGAGGGGAGGGGCTGGGGGGCTCCCGGCTGGTCAGTGACCTGCAGACGGAGTCTCAGCCATGACCCTGATGCAAAGCATGACCGCCACCACCCAGCCGCTTCTCAAGGTCGAGGGCCTGACCAAACGCTACGGCCCGCGCATCGGCTGCCTTGACGTCAGTTTCGACCTTTACCCCAGTGAGGTGCTTGGCATTGTCGGCGAAAGCGGGTCCGGAAAGTCGACGCTGCTATCCTGCCTTGCCGGCCACCAGCGCGCCGATGTTGGCCGCATCGCTTACGATGGCCGCGACGTGCTGGGCATGTCGGAAACCGAACGCCGCCGCCTTGGCCGCACTGACTGGGCCTATGTCCACCAGAACCCGCGCGATGGGTTGCGGATGGGCGTATCAGCGGGCGGCAACGTGGGCGAACGCCTGATGGCCGTCGGTGCGCGGCACTACGGTGAGATCCGGGGCAAGGCCGCTGACTGGCTGGGCCGGGTCGAGATTGCCGAAGACCGCATCGACGACCGCCCCAGCGCCTTTTCCGGCGGCATGCAGCAGCGCCTGCAAATCGCCCGCAACCTTGTCACCCAGCCCCGCCTCGTGTTCATGGATGAACCCACCGGGGGCCTTGATGTCAGCGTTCAGGCCCGGCTTCTGGACCTTTTGCGCGGGCTGGTCCGCGACCTGGGGCTTTCGGTCATCATCGTCACGCACGATCTTGCCGTGGTCCGGCTTCTGGCCCACCGTCTGATGGTGATGAAATCGGGGCGCGTGGTCGAACAGGGCCTGACCGATCAGGTGCTGGACGATCCGCAGCACGCCTATACCCAACTTCTCGTCTCCTCCGTCCTGCAGGTGTAAGCCCATGATTCGGATCGAAAACCTGTCGAAAAGCTTTACCCTGCACAACCAGGGCAGCGCGGTAATCCCGGTCATGGCGGGGGCCCACCTCAGCATCCAGCGTGGTGAGTGTGTGGGACTGACCGGCCAGTCCGGGTCAGGCAAATCCACCCTGATGCGGATGGTCTGGGGCAACTATCTTGTTGCTGGTGGCAGCATCATGGTGGGCGGCATGGACGTCGCCACCGCCGAACCCCGGCAGATCATCGCCCTTCGCCGCGAAACGCTTGGCTATGTCAGCCAGTTCCTGCGCGTTGTTCCCCGGGTACCCACGCTTGACGTGGTGGCCGAACCGCTCCTCTCCCTCGGCACGCCGCTTGCCGAAGCCCGCGCCCATGCCGCAACCCTTCTCCAGCGGCTGAACATCCCCGAACGCCTCTGGCCCCTCTCGCCCACCACCTTTTCCGGCGGCGAGCAGCAGCGGGTGAACATCGCCCGAGGCTTTGCCCACCCATACCCCGCGCTTCTTCTGGATGAACCCACCGCCAGCCTTGATGCCGCCAACCGTGAGGTTGTGCTGACCCTGATCGAAGAGGCCAAGGCCCGGGGTGCGGCCATCCTTGGCATCTTCCATGACGAAGGCGCCCGCGCGCGGGTCTGCGACCGGCTGGTTGATGTGACCGGCTTCACCCCGCCGCACGTGAAAACCGGGGCCGCCGCATGATCTTTGCCATCGTCGGCCCCTCTGGCGCTGGCAAGGACACGCTGATCGACGGCGCGATGAAAGCACGTCCCGACCTGCGCCTTGTCCGCCGGGTCATCACACGGCCGACTGGGGCAGGGGGTGAGGATTTCGAGGGTGTCACCGAACACGACTTCGCGGCCCGACTGCAAAGGGGCGACTTCGCGCTGCACTGGCAGGCGCATGGGCTGATTTACGGCATCCCGAAGATGCAACTGACAGCACCCGGCGATGTGATCTTCAACGGCAGCCGCGCAGCCCTGCCTGAGGCGGCAAAGGCCTTCCCTGACCTGCGCGTCATCCTTGTGACGGCACCCGATGCCATCCTCGCCGCCCGCCTTGCCGCCCGTGGACGCGAGAGCGGCGCCGACATCACCCAACGCCTGACTCGCGCCGCCTTTACCCTGCCCGCAGGCATCACAGCGGAAACCGTGGTCAACGATGGCGCGCTTGAAACCGGGGTCGCCCGGCTTCTGGCAGCCCTTCAGCCGGTCAGGGCATAGCGGTGCAGAAGATGAAACCCGGCGTCATCCTCACCGAACAGGCACAGATCGTCGATCACGAAGGGCCTTGGCAGCACTGGCGCAAAATGGGTGTCCAGCGCGGCCATCACCGGCGCAACCTCAGCCTCGGGCAGCCGGTCGGTCAGCGTCAGGTGAAAGCGGAACTCTTCCATGACGTAGGGATAGCCCCAGACGTTCAGCAGCGCCCGCTGACGGCTGGTCAGGCTTTCTGGCCTGCGCCGTGCCACTTCGGCGTCGGTCAGGGGGGCGCGCAGGGTGTCGGTGCCTTCGACAACCATGGCCCCGAACTCCAGCAGGGCCGCTTCACAGCCGCGGGGCGTCAGCGCAAGGAAGCCATGCAGGTTTTCAAGGCTCAGCCCCTCACACCTGACCGGGGCAAGCCGCGCGGCAAGGCTGGCAACAGTGGCAGCGATTTGCCCGACCCCCACGCCATCGGCGGGTCGGAATGGTGCGCGAAGGGTGCCGTGAAAGCCGTAGCGGCGCGGGTCAACCGTGATCTGACCGGCCGGCCGGGGCAGACCGGGCAAGCTGACCGTCCCCGAAAGCCATGCAGCGGCAAGGTCAGCAAACTTTCCCGATCCGGGCGAATAATAGACAGCGTAGCGTTTCATTTCCATACCTTGCGGGCCCATGCCCTGCGAGCTAGCCCGCCTCTGTCACACGCATGTGACAGGCCTGTGGCAGTCAGCCCCGCCGGACGTCAGAACTCAAGACCGACTTCAAGACAGGAAACATCATGACGGAAACCATCCTTGCCAACGCCACCCTTGTGCTGGAAGGCGACGTCCTGCGCGGCTCCTTGCGCCTTGCCGAAGGGCGGATAGCCGACATCGCCGAAGGCGGGATGATCCCCGCAGGCGCGGTGGATTGCAACGGTGACCTTGTGATGCCCGGCCTGATCGAGTTGCACACCGACAACCTTGAACGGCATATCGAGCCGCGCCCCAAGGTCAACTGGCCGCACCAGTCCGCCATCGTCGCCCATGATGCGGAACTTGCCAGCACCGGCATCACGACGGTCTTTGATGCGCTGCGCGTGGGGTCCATCATCACCTCGAACAAGACCAACTACGGCGAATACGCGCGCGCTTTGGCCAATGAAATCCTTGATCTGCGGCGCGACGGGGCGTTGAAGATCAGCCACTTTCTGCACCTTCGTGCCGAGGTCTGTTCCGAGACGCTGGTGGAAGAGCTGGCCAAGTTCGGCCCCGAAGACCAGATCGGCATCGTCAGCCTGATGGACCACACCCCAGGCCAGCGCCAGTTCCGCGACATCTCCAAACTCAAGGACTACTACACCGGCAAGTATGGCCTGTCCGAAGCTGACTGGACGGATCATGTAACCACGCAACTCGCCCTCCGTGCCCGACTTGGCGACGCGCATGAGGCGGCTGTGGTGCATGAGGCCCGCCGCTTTGGCGCGGTCCTTGCCAGCCACGACGACACCACCGCCGACCAGGTCGTGACCAGCGCGCAGCACGGCGTCCACTTTGCCGAGTTTCCAACGACCGTCGAAGCTGCCGCCGCCTGCCGTGCGCAGGGCATCAAGGTGATGATGGGCGGCCCGAACCTGATCCGCGGCGGCAGCCATTCCGGCAACGTCGCCGCCAAGGAACTGGCCGAGGCGGGCCTCCTGGACATCCTCTCGTCCGACTATGTGCCGTCCTCGCTCCTCTCTGGTGCCCTTTTGCTTGGCGACCTTTGGGGTGATGTCGCGCGCGGCGTGGCCACCGTTACCACCGCCCCTGCCGCCGCGACCGGCCTTGCCGACCGGGGCGCCCTGCGTCTTGGCCTGCGCGCCGACGTGATCCGCGTCGCCCGCGTGGGCCGCGCCGCAGCGTTGCGCGGGGTTTGGGTTGCAGGCCACCGCGTCGGCTGATTGAAGGCCCCGCAGCGCTGCGCTACACCCTTGCCAAACGGGGGGCGCAATGCAGGGCTTTCAGGCGGAACCGACGTTCGACGCTTATGATGTCGTCATCATTGGCGGGGCAATCATGGGGTCGTCCACCGCCTGGTGGCTGACCCGGATGGACCCTACCACCCGCGTTCTGGTGCTGGAGCGTGACCCGACCTATGCCCAGGCCGGCACCACCCACACCAATTCCTGCATCCGGCAGCAATTCTCGACCGAGCTTAACATCCGCATCTCACAGTTCGGGGCAGCGTTCGTGCAAGATCTGCCCGCGCAAATGGGCCATGACCCCCGCGTTCCTGACCTGCGCATTCAGAACTTCGGTTACCTTTATCTGGCCGACACCCCGGCCTTTGCCGAAATCCTGCGTGCCAACCAGCGTGTCCAGACAGCACTTGGTGCCGAAACACGCTTGCTGACCCCCGACCAGATCAAGGCTGACTATCCGTTCTACATGGTCGATGACCTGACCCTTGGGTCGATCAACACCAAGAACGAAGGTTACTTCGACGGCTCCACCGTGTTCGACTGGTTCCGCCGTCAGGCGCGGGAGGCGGGGGTGGAGTATGTGGCGGACGAGGTCACCGCCATGACGCTCGCCGCTGACAAAGTGACCGATGTCACCCTGCGCTCGGGCCGCCGGATCGCCTGCGGAACGGTCGTCAACGCCTCTGGCGCGCGCGGGGCCATAACTGCGGCGATGGCCGGCATCGACCTGCCCGTCGAACCGCGCAAGCGCCTGACCTGGATCATCCAGGCCACCCAGCCGCTGGATCGTCCCTTGCCGCTGACCATCGACCCTTCAGGCGTCCACATGCGGGAAGTCGGGGGCGGCACCTACATGATCGGCGGCCACTCCGACCATGACCTGGCCGTTGATCATGACGACTTCGCGATGGATCCTTCGATCTGGGAAGAAAAGATCTGGCCTGCCATCGCCACCCGAATCCCGGCATTTGAAGCGGTGAAGGTCATCAGCGAATGGGTCGGGCATTACGATTACAACACGCTGGACCAGAATGCGGTGACCGGCCCGCACCCGCGCCTGCAAAACTTTCTGTTTCTGAACGGATTTTCCGGCCACGGGCTGCAGCAATCCCCCGCGATGGGGCGCGCGACCGCCGAATGGATCCTGCATGGCCGCTACCTGACGCTGGACCTGGCGCCCTTCCACTACGACCGCATCGCCAAAGGCGTGGCGGTGGTCGAAGGTGCGATCATCTGATCCGTGCCACCTTCGCAGACAGGGCCAACCCCTTGCGGCAAAGGTGCCGGTTTCCGGATGGGCCAACGGTGCCGCTCTGCGGATGATCCTTCCACCTGTACCACTTGCCATAGATTAAAGTTCTACAGTCCAGCCCGGTCAAGCCATTGATTTCCTTAATTGGCATTGCTGGCTTGTGCCTGGAGACTGCCCGTTGCCACAGGCCCGATCCGGGTCTACCCTCACGCCCGAATTCAGGGAGGACACCATGACCGACAGACCGATGGGCTTTGACACCCTTGCCATCCACGCCGCCACCGCGCCCGACCCCGCCACGGGTGCCCGGCAGGTGCCGATCTACCAGACCACCGCCTATGTCTTCCGCGACGCTGACCACGCGGCCAAGCTCTTCAATCTGCAAGAGGTGGGCTACATCTACTCGCGCCTGACGAACCCGACCGTTTCTGCCCTGGCGAACCGGGTCGTGGCGCTGGAAGGCGGGGCTGGCGGCATCGCCTGCTCGTCCGGTCACGCGGCGCAGATCATGGCGCTTTTCCCGCTGATGGCCCCGGGCCGCAACGTCGTCGCTTCCACCCGACTTTACGGCGGCACGATCCAGCAGTTCTCCAACACGATCCGCAAGTTCGGCTGGTCGGCGAAGTTCGTCGATTTCGATGACCCGAAGGCCATCGAAGCCGCCATCGACGGCGACACTCGCGCCCTCTTTTGCGAGACGATCTGCAACCCCGGGGGTGCCATCTCGGACCTCGACGCCATCGCCCGCGTCGCCAACCAGGCGGGCATCCCGCTGATCGTAGACAACACCACCGCCAGCCCCTACCTCTGCCGCCCGATCGAGCATGGCGCGACCCTTGTTGTCCATTCGGCCACCAAATATCTCACCGGCAATGGCACCGTCACCGGCGGCATCGTGGTCGACAGTGGCAAATTCGACTGGTCGGCCAGCGACAAGTTCCCCTCGCTTTCCCAACCGGAACCCGCCTACCACGGCCTGGTTTTCCACCCCACGCTGGGCAACATGGCCTTCACCTTCCACTCCATCGCCGTGGGCCTCCGTGATCTTGGCATGACGATGAACCCGCAAGGTGCCCACTACACCCTGATGGGGATCGAGACGCTGGGCCTTCGGATGCAGCGGCATATCGAAAACGCGCAGGTGGTGGCCGAGTGGCTGGAACAAGACCCGCGCGTGGGCAAGGTTACCTACCCCGGCCTGAAGTCCTCGCCCTATCACAACCTTGCCAAGATGATCACGCCCAAGGGGGCCGGAGCGCTGTTCACCTTCAGCATCAAGGGCGGGTACGAGGCCTGCGTCAAGCTGGTGGACAACCTCAAGCTTTTTAGCCACGTGGCTAATCTTGGCGACACCCGGTCGCTGGTCATCCACCCGGCCTCGACCACGCACCGGCAACTGTCGGAGGAGGCGCAGGTCAAGGCCGGCGCTGCGCCCGATGTGGTGCGGGTCTCCATCGGGATCGAGAATGTCGAAGACATCATCGCCGATCTGGATCAGGCCTTGGCCAAAGCCACAGCCTGAAGCAAAAAGACTGGCACCCCGGGGCGTCAGCCCTGGGGCTCTGCTGCAGCGGGGTCAAGCGACGGAGCGGGGTACATGCCTTCGGGCAGGCCGGACAGCCACCCGATCCGGGCCTGACCCGTCGTCGGACTGCCCGGCGCCCAATCAAGGGACAGGCTCATGATCCGGCACGTCTCACGGTTGTCATCGGCGGCGCAGGCGGCTTGCGCTGCGCTGAAAATGGTGGTCAGGGCAGCGGCCGCCGTTGCGTCTTGGGGCGCTGGCGCAACGCTGTCGGCGGCAGTCTGTTCCGCGGGGGCCTCCTCAAGCGGGGGATCTTCGGCCTCAGCTTCGGCTGACGCAGCCGTCACGCCGATGGCAAGGGTTTCGGTCTGAAACACCCGCTCGCCCAGGTCAGGCAAGGCTGCCGCCTCAGGTTTCAGGCGGAAGGCCAGATCAATCTGAAACCGGGCCGTGCCACGCACCGGATCAACGCTGCCCGGAACAACACGGGCGCTTTGCACGGCACAGTCCTGCGCGACACTGGCTAACAGGGCAGGGCACAGCGCGTCCGCCAGACGTGCCGCGCGAATGTCGGCGAACACCTGCAAATAAGGCTCGGCGGGCAAACTGTCGCCTTCGCCCAGCAAATCGGTCAGCGGCGCGGTCTGAACAATCGTCGCAACGCGCCCCGGCACCAGCCGATCCTGCGCCAAGTAGCCGTGCACATCCTCGGCCGGGATCAGTCCGCCGGTGGGCGACACCAGCCAGCCGGTCTGCCCCGAAGGCAGCACGCCCGCCTGCGCCGCAAGGTCCTGGCCCGCAGGTTGGGCCGGAAGATTGGACAAGTATTGCCAGCCCGCCGCCCCAAAGCCGACCGCCATCAGCAACAGGCCAGAGCCGATCAGAACCCGCAGCATCAGAAATCCACCCCTTGGCGTAGCGTGGCCAGATTGCCAAAGGCGAACTGGGTGGCAATCCTGCGGACGCGGGCGGCGAAGTCCTCACCTTCGGCCACCTGGCCCTTTATCTCAAAGAACTGGTCCTGCGTCGTGCGGATGCGTGCGCCGGAAATCGGTGCATAGGCCGCCTTGGCCGCCGCCGCCTCTGGCACCGGGCCGATCACCGACAGGGTCCCTTCATCAAAGCCCACGCGGCTTTCCCCGGCCATCACGCCAAAGCTGTCCCGAAACCAGACGTCATAGGCATCGGCCGAGGTGCGAAGGGCCGCAAGCTGGGCCTCGGCCTCTTGCTGCGACAGGTCGGCCACCTTGCCGTGCGCGGCCTGCAGCAGAAGATGCCCCGCGTTCAAGGAATAGGCAGGCTGGATGCCACAGGCGGTAAGGCCATCGTTCAGGATCACCTCGACTGGAACAACGGGGTCAAGATTGGCCACTCCGGCCTGATCGCCGCCCAGCAGGATCACCCGTTCGATCCGCGCGCCGGGGGAAAGGTGCAGGTTCCACATGCGGTTGCCGCTGCGGTTTTCCAGCACCAGATAGACCGGGGTCCGCGTTTCGGTGATTGCGATGTCATACGCCTCATATGCGGGGCCGCCATCAACCACGGGCGCATCAGGGCCAAGGCTTCGGTATTGGTCGACAAATCCCTGCACGGCGGCGGCGAGGTGCCCATCATTGTAAGTGGACAATGCCAGCGCCAGATCACTTGCGCCAGCAGTGGCATGGCCCACCACCGTGCCGGGCTGCGGCGGGGTTGGTCTGCAGCCAAGAATCGGGCGGATCGTCGTGATCTCGGCCGGAATGTCGGCATTGACCCGGCTGGTGTAACCGGTAACCACCGCGTCGATGAACACCGGGCGGTTGCCGGCATGTGCCGCAATCGGACCGGTGGCGAGCAGTCCGTTCACCGAATCGATCAAAAGCTCAGCCGGGGTTGCATCGGCCTTGCGCAGATCTGATCCACTCAGTTCCGAAAGCGCCGAAAGCGCTGCGGGTGGCAGCACCCCGCTAAGCGCCTGCGGCCGCATGACGACCAGCGCACCCGCCACCAGCACGGTGGCGCCAACCACCCCGAGACTGATCAGACCGCGCATTAAACCTTACCGTCCCTTGGCCGCTTCATTCAGGGATCACCATGTTTCACAACTTGGGCAAAATATGGCCGAAACGGCGGAACACTTGCGTATCCCGCCGTTTTCAGCAGCTTACTCGACGATCTGATAAAAAATGGTCACGCTGGCTGTCAGCCCCAGTTCACCGCCCGCAACGGGCATCGCCGCGTCCGACGCTTCGACGCGGAACATCGGCATCGGGTCCATCGGGGCCGCGCCTTCGCTGATCGACAGCACACGGCCAAGTTTGACCCCCGCCGCGGTTGCCAGAAGTTCGGCCCGCGCGCGCGCATCGGCCACTGCCTCTTGCCGCGCGGCATCCAGCGCGGGTTCGGGATCGGCCAGCCCGAAGGTCAGCCCGTTCAGCGTGTTTGCCCCGTCGGCCACCGCCGCATCAAGGACTGCACCCAGACCGTCCAGCGCGCGGACGCGGACGGTCAGGATGTTGGCCGCGACATAACCCGCAATCGTTGGCCCCGTCACCGAGGCGCTGTCATATCCCGTCCAGTTCGGGTTCAGCGACAGGTTTGAGGTCTGCATGTCGCGCGCCTCGATCCCCGCTGCGGTCAGGCGCGCCATCATGGCATCAAGTGCGGCGGAATTGGCGGTCAGCGCTTCGGCTGCCGTCTCGCCTTGCGTGGTTACACCGATCGACAGAGTCGCAATGTCGGGAACCGCTTCAACCGTGCCGGTCCCGGTCACGGTGATCATCGGTGGCATTGCATCATCGGCAAGCGCGGGCAGGGGCATGGCAAGGCTGGTTGCAAGGCACATGGCGGCCAGCATCGGTTTGGTCAGGACACGCATCGGATTCTCCTTCGATTTGCGCGACGTCTCAATCATTGGGACGCACATCACAAGGCCATCCTTGGTCAGCGACGGGCCGTTTTTCTTTCTTTCGGCGAAAAGCTGCTATAAACCGTCAATAACCGTCCGGGGCACGTTCCCGCGCTTTCACAATTCGTGCTAGACCCGCGTCATGAAACCGACATTCGCCCTAGACTTGAGCCGCGACCAGATCGCGCTGTTGCACCGGACGCCCAAAGGTTGGCTCTCGATCGGCGAGGTCGCCTTCGACGCGCCTGATCTTGACGCAGGCATTGCCTACCTGCGCAGCACCGCCATGGGCCTGTCGCCTTTGGGGATGGCCACCAAGATCATCCTGCCAGCCAGCCAGGTCCTGTACACCGAAGTGTATGCCCCCGGACCCAGCCGCGACGAAAAGCGCCGCCAGATTGCAGCGGCGCTTGAAGGTCGCACCCCGTATCCGGTTGAGGATCTGGTGTTTGACTGGTCGGGCAAAGGGGCCACAGTCAAAGTCGCCGTCGTCGCCCGCGAAACGCTGGATGAGGCGGAAAGTTTTGCCGTCACCCACCGGATGAACCCGGTATCGACCGTCGCCATTCCTGAAGATGGCGCGTTTGTCGGCGAACCCTGGTTTGGCCCGACCACTGCCGCAGCCTCGTTCCTGCGGGAAGATGAGTCGGTTGATCGTGACCGCGACGCCGTGGTTTTCCTGCAACGTGAGGCGCTTGGAACCCCACCGGAACCCGAACCGGAAGCCGACGCCAAGGACACCGCCGCTGCAGAGCCGGACGCCCCAGTCCTGCCGGACGCCCCAGTCCTGCCGGACGTTCCGGCTGACCTGCCGGCCAACGCTGGCGCCGATCTTGGTGATGACACACTTCCCGGACTGGAAGAGGCCCTGAATGGCGGCCTGTTTGCGGCGGCTTCCGAATCCCCTGATCACGACGTGGTCGTCGATGATCCTGCACCTGCGGCGGCTGCGGACCTTGCGTCAGACCAATCCTTTGCCGCCGTCTTTGCCGCGACCAGGACAGAGCTGCCTTCGCCCGCGTCCACCGGCCCTGATCCCGAAGCGGATGATCTTGAGCAAAGCCTGTCCGCAGCCCTTGCCGATGTTCCTGAACCCCCCATCGCGGTGTCCTTGGCCAGACCCGCCAGCACTGACGCGCCGAATGACCCGTCTACGGCCGATCCGGACGAAGCGCCCTTTGCCCATGTGACCGACACCAGCGCCTTCCCGGACGCTGACGACGACCGCCCCGCTGCCGCCTCGCCTGGCAAGAATGGGCTTGATCCCGCCGGTCTGAACAACAGGCCGGTCACCTCGGTCGTGGCTGACCCGGATGACCTGCCGCCTGCGCCGTCTACGGCAGCGATGGTGGCTTTTGCCAGCAGGCGCGCTGCAAGCGGTTCCGCCCCGCCTGTCGATGCCGCGTCTCGGCCTGCAATGCCGCTGGCGGCTGGGGCGTCCAAACTGGTGACCCCGCCTTCTGGCCCTGGGGCCCGCGTCCCTCCGGCCAAGGGATTTGCAGGTCTTGTGACGGCACCATCGATCCCCGGCACGCGGGCCAAACCCAAGATCAAGGCGCCTGTCGCCGAGGCCGCCCGTTCTGCGGGTCAGGCCTCTTCGTCTGTTCGCTCGCCGGCGCGCCCGGGTGGCACGTTTGGTACCTCTGCCCCGCCGCGCAATCGGACAGGCGTGGTGTTCATGGTGCTGGTGGCGCTTTTGCTGCTGTGCCTGGCGCTGATTGCTGCCTGGTCATCCTTCTATCTGGCACGCAACACGGGGGACGCCGTCCAACAGACCGAGGTCGCCGTAGCGGCAGACACCGTTGCCGTTCAACCCGGTGTCGAAGATGAGATGCTGGCCGATCTGCAAGACCCGGAGGGCCTGACCGCACCCCTGCCCGAGGCGGACGGCGTCGCCCTGACCGCGGGCGATGCGGGCGCGCTGGCCACGGAAAGCACGGATCTGACGCATCTGGACACCGAACCGGCACCAATGAACCTGGCCGCGGACCCAGCCACCGATCTGCCCGAAGGTACGTTGGCCCAAGTGGCCGACACGGCCGCTGACACCGCCGCTGATCTTGGGGCGGAAGACCTTGCAACCGAAAGCGGTGCCGCTGACCTTGCAGATGCGCAAGACCTTGCCGTCGCAGAAACCGCCCCATCGGTTGAGCCCGCCCCCTCCACCGCAGTAACGACCGACCTTGCCGTGGCCGCCCCCCCAGTTGAAGATCAGGATGAGATTTTCCTGTCGGCAATGGACGCCCCTCCGCCCGCGCTGGACGCCCTTGCCTTGCCGGTGCCGGTCTTTGTGGCCGATGCTGCCCCCGACGCGCCTATGCCGCCACCGGCCTTTGGGACGGTCTACCAGTTTGATGCGCGCGGACTTCTGATGCCGACGCCCGAAGGCATCCTGTCGCCCGAAGGTGTGATGCTGATCGCCGGCCCGCCGCCGCTTGTCCCGCCCGCGCGGTCTGAAGTTGCCGCCGCCGCCGCTGCCGCCCGCGCGCTTGAGGTGGCACCTGTCGCCGCCGTTCCCCCTGGCGCAGATGCGATTGCACCAGAATCGACTGCCGCAGATGCGTCTTTGGTAACTGGCGGGGCAGGGGCGGCTACCCCGGCGGAAGACCCCGCACTGACCCCGGCACCCTCCGATCCGGCCATGGCCGGATTCCGGCCCCGGTCCCGGCCCGAAGGCCTTGCTCCTGAAGTCGGGACGGGTGTTTCCCCCGGCGATGATGCCAGCCTGACCCCGGAAAGTGACACCGCCGTCGCCACCTTGCGTCCCTTGCCGCGTCCGGCAACGGTTCTTGCGGCGGCGTCCGCCTCGCGCCCTGCAGAAGGCACGACCGGCCTTGCCGCTGCAGACCTTGGCGCTCAGGGTGCCTCGCTTGCCGCGCAGGCCGAGGCGCGGCTTGCCGCAGCCGCGGCGCTTGAGGCGGAGAACCCATCGATCGTCGCCATCTCGATGCGCCCCGCCTCACGGCCGAGTGACTTGAGCGGTGCGGTCGAGGCCGCCGTTGCCGCCGCCGTCCGCGCGCCCGAGCCTGAGGCCGAGGTGATCGAAACCGCCGCCGCCCCGCCGGCCGACCTTAAACCCGAAGAAGTCGATGAACTGGATGAACCCGAGGTCGCAAGTGCCGCGCCCTCGATCCCGTCCAAGGCCAGCGTGGCCAAACAAGCAACCTTCGCCAACGCGATCAATCTCTCCAAGATCAATCTGATCGGAACCTATGGCACCGATTCGCGGCGTTATGCGCTCGTCCGGCAGTCGAACGGGCGCTACAAGAAGGTAAAGGTCGGCGACAAGATCGACGGCGGCACCATAAAGGCGATCACCGAGACTGAAGTCCGCTATCAAAAGGGCGGCAAGCTGATCGCGCTGTCGATGCCCAAGGCGTAATCGTCGCACTGGCAGGCCGGGGTGGTCTTATGCCCCGGCAGCGACACCCGCCTCGGCAAAGGTGGCCATACCGGAGTGGCAGGCAACCGCGCCCTGCAAAACTCCTATGGCCAGCGCCGCACCCGACCCTTCACCAAGGCGCAGGCCAAGCGACAACAGCGGTTCCTTCCCCAGCTTTTCCAGCAACCGGCCATGTGCGCCTTCCGCGCTCAGGTGGCCGGCCACGCAATGATCCAGCGCGCCGGGGGCCGCACGCTCCAGCACGGCTGCAGCGGCACAGGCGATGAAGCCGTCAAGGATGACCGGCACCCGTGCCATGCGCGCTCCAAGGATTGATCCGGCCATCGCCGCAATCTCGCGCCCCCCAAGGCAGCGCAACACCTGTAGCGGGTCAGCCAGCACGGCGGCATGGCGGGCCAGACCTGCCGCCACTGTGGCCTCTTTCCGCGCCAACCCTGCGTCATCCACCCCGGTCCCGCGACCAGCCCAGCCGGTGCCGCCATAAAGCGCCGCCGCAAGGGCCGCCGCGACCGTGGTGTTGCCGATCCCCATCTCGCCCGCGACAAACAGATGCGCTGCCGGGTCCACGGCGTCGAAACCCTTGCGCAACGCGGCGACAACCTCAGCTTCGGTCATCGCGGGCCCTTCGGTGAAATCGGCGGTCGGGCGGTCAAGGTCCAGCGCGTGCACGTCAAGCTTTGCCCCAAACGTCTTGGCCAGCTGGTTGATTGCCGCCCCGCCATGGGTGAAGTTGCCCACCATCTGCACGGTCACCTCGGCCGGGAAGGCCGACACACCGCGCGCGGTAACGCCATGATTGCCGGCAAAGATCACGATCTGCGGCTTGTCGGCGCGTGGGCGGTCGGTGCCCTGCCAGCCTGCCATCCAGATCGCCAGATCCTCCAGCCGGCCAAGCGCACCGGGCGGTTTGGTCAACTGGCCATTGCGGGCGTTGGCGGCAGCAATCGCGGCAGGGTCGGTGGCGGGGATCCGGCCCAGAAGGTCGCGAAAATCGGCGAGGGTCTGGAACGGCATCATGGTCTCTCCCGGTTGAACCTTGGCGCTGTTGGGGCTACCCCAGAGGCCTTGTCAACGCCAGTCGGGATCAGCCGCTTTGCCCACCCTTCGCGACATTGCACCGCAGCTGACGGATGACCTGGGGTCGGCCTTCGCCCTTTTGACCCGGCTGCCGGTGCCGGACCACGCGCCACGCGGTGCTGCCAGCGCCTGGGCCTGGCCTATGGTCGGCGCGGTGGTGGGGGCTATCGCCGCAGCCTTTGCCAGTGCCGGCCTCTGGCTTGGCCTGACGCCGGGGGTGGCGGCGGCGGGGGTGCTGGGCCTGATGGCGCTGCTGACCGGGGGCCTGCATGAGGATGGGCTTTCGGACACCGCAGACGGGCTGTTCGGCGGCTGGACCCGCGAACGGCGGCTTGAGATCATGAAGGACAGCCGCGTCGGCAGTTACGGAGTGCTGGCGCTGGTGCTCGTCACGCTGGCGCGCTGGTCGGCCCTGACGACCTTCCTTGGGGCAGGGGGCGTCTGGGGCCTTGTCGCCGTGGGGGCCGTCAGCCGCGCGCCCATGGGGCTGGTGATGGCGGCCCTGCCTAACGCGCGGGCCACGGGGTTAAGCCATTCAACCGGGCGGCCTGATCCCGGTGTCGCACTGGCCGGGGCGGGTATCGCGGTTGGCATGGCCTTCCTGTTCGCAGGCTGGGCGGCGCTGCCGATGCTGGCGGCGGCGGCCTTGGCGGCATGGCTTCTGGCCCGCACCGCACAGGCGCGGATCGGCGGGCAGACCGGCGACATTCTGGGCGCTTCGCAACAACTGGCCGAAGCCGCCTGCCTTGCGGTCCTGGCCGCCCGCGCAGTCTGACCCTGCCGGGATGCACACAGCCGCCCTCTGGCCTTTCAGCGCCCATCGCGATACATCGGCGGCGTAAGCCTTCAGGATGCGCCCCATGACCGATTTTTCGGATGTCATCTCCTCGACCGAGGATATCATCGAAGACGCCCGCAACGGGCGGATGTTCATTCTGGTGGATCATGAGGACCGCGAGAATGAGGGTGATCTGGTCATTCCCGCGCAGATGTGCACGCCGTCGGCCATCAACTTCATGGCGACGCATGGGCGCGGGCTGATCTGCCTTGCCCTGCCCGCCACCCGGATCGAGGCTTTGGGTCTGCCGTTGATGAGTCCCAAGAACTCCAGCCGCCACGAAACCGCC
Source organism: Paracoccaceae bacterium (assembly GCA_031425675.1). Classification (GTDB taxonomy): domain Bacteria; phylum Pseudomonadota; class Alphaproteobacteria; order Rhodobacterales; family Rhodobacteraceae; genus Tabrizicola. The sequence continues at coordinate 17,159 of JANPJU010000103.1, forward strand.
TTCACCCTGTCGATCGAGGCGCGGGAAGGTGTCACCACCGGCATTTCCGCCGCTGACCGCGCGCTGACCGTGTCGGTGGCGATTGATCCGACCAAGGGCCCGGCCGACATCGCCACGCCCGGCCACATCTTCCCCCTGCGGGCGCGCGACGGCGGCGTGCTGGTGCGCGCCGGCCATACCGAGGCTGCGGTCGATGTGTCGCGTCTGGCGGGCCTCAACCCATCGGGCGTGATCTGCGAAATCATGAATGATGACGGCACCATGGCGCGGTTGCCGGACCTGATCGGCTTTGCCCAACGGCACGGGCTGAAGATCGGCACGATTTCCGACCTGATCGCCTACCGTCGCCGGCATGACAACCTGATCACCGAAAAGGCTGTGAAATCAGTGGCCTCCACCCATGGCGGTGATTGGCTGATGCGGGTCTTCGCAGATGAAACGCATGGCGACGAACATATCGTGCTGTCGAAGGGCGATCTTGCTGCCCCCGGCCCGGTTCTGGTGCGGGTCCATGCGCTGAACCCGCTTGAGGATGTGCTGGGCGTGGGCGGCGGAGGTGAATTGCCCGCAGCCATGCGCCTGATCGCGTCCGAGGGGCGGGGGGTCGTCGTCCTTCTGCGCGACACCACGATGAAGATGGTGGCACCCGGCGAACATTCCCCCCAGACGCTGCGGCAATACGGGCTTGGGGCGCAGATCCTGTCCACGCTGGGGCTGTCGGCGATCACGCTGGTTACCAATTCCGTCGCGCCGCGCTTTGTCGGGCTGGACGCGTATGGCCTGACCATCGCCGGCACCCACCCGATCAAGGAGTAAGCCATGGCCACCGCGGAAACCCATTACACGCTGCCCCTGCCCAGCTTTGACAAGCCGGTAAAGCTGCTGATCGTGGTCGCCCCCTACTATCGCGACATTGCCGACTCTCTGATCGCTGGCGCGAAAGCCACCGCCACGCACTGCGGGGCAACGGTTGATTTGGTTGAGGTGCCGGGCGCGCTTGAGGTGCCAACCGCAGTCGCCATGGCCGAACGAATGGCCAAGTATGACGGCTATGTCGCCCTTGGCTGCATCATCCGGGGCGAAACCACGCATTACGACACCGTCTGCAATGACAGCAGCCGCGCGCTCAGTTTGCTGGGCTTGCAGGGCGCCTGCATCGGCAATGGGATCCTGACGGTCGAAAGCCGCGCGCAGGCCGAAGTGCGGGCCGACGTGGCCGGCCAGAACAAAGGCGGCGGTGCCGCAGCGGCGGCCTTGCACCTGATTGCCCTTTCGCGCAAATGGGCGGGCGCTTCCAAAGGGATCGGCTTTCGTCCATGACCACTGCCAAACGTGACCTCAAGCGCCAGATGAAATCCGCCGCCCGGCTTTATGCGGTGCAGGCGCTGTTTCAGATGGAAACCTCGGGGCAGACGGTCGAATCCGTCACGCGAGAGTTTGAGACCCACCGTTTTGGCGCGACCTATGAGGAAGGCGAATTTGCCGAAGGCGACGTTGACCATTTCCGCGCTGTCGTTGGTGGGGCCGTCAACTGGCAGGCCAAGATCGACCAGATGACCGACCGCGCGCTGGTGGCGGCCTGGCCGATCGATCGGATCGACCCGGTCCTGCGCGCGCTGTTCCGCGCCGCCGGGGCCGAGATCGTAGACCTTCCCACCCCGCCCAAGGTGGCGATCACCGAATATGTCGATGTGGCCAAGGCGTTCTTTCCGGATGGCAAGGAACCGAAATTCGTCAACGCCGTCCTTGACCACATGGCGCGTGAGGCCAAGCCCGAGGCGTTCTGACCCCGCGCCATGGCAAGACTTTTGTTGACCATCCGCCGCGCAAGGCCAAACCTTGGCCCCTCGGATCCGTCATACAGCGGTCACCAGCCGAAATGGAGGTTGCCATGCGCCATCTGATCACCCTTGCCCTTATCCTGCTCCCCGGGATGGCCCCGGCGCAGACCTATACCAACATCTACTGGGAACTTCTTGCGATTGATGGCCAGCACGTCGACGCCCGCGCCACTTTGCGCATCGACGTGGACAACGTGTTGGCCGGGGCAGCACCCTGCAACCGCTGGTTGGCCAACAACCAGGCCGATCTGCCGGCGCTTGACCTTGCAGCCATCCGCTCCACCCGCATGGCCTGTGACAGGCTGGCCGATGAACAGGCGTTTTTCGACGCGCTGGTGCTGATGACCCTGATCAAAGCCGAGGAGGACACGCGCCTGATCCTTACCGGACCTGACGGCCACAGCATGGAGTTTGTCCGCAACCGCGCCGACCCGGCCACCCTGTGCAAGACCTGCGGGACCGACGGCTGATCCCGCCACTAGCCCAGATTCTAGCCCGCGACATTCTAGCCCGCAACATTCTGGCCCGCGACTTCAGCGGTTGGCGTCAAACAGCGTTGTCGCGCGGTCGAAGAACCGCTTTCTTACGGCGGGACCTTCCATCATGATCTCATGCTCGGCACCGGGGTAAAGATCCAGTTGCCCCGCGCCCCAGCCTGCCATGCGCAGATGGACCGGGGGCACATCCACCACCTTTTCCGCCGTCCCCAGCGCGCAGATTGCCGGCAATTGCGGCGAGGGAAGGCTGGCCAAGGCAGAGCACTCCCGCAATGCCGCGCCCAGCCAGGCCAGTGACGGCCCGCCAAGCGCAAACTCTGGGACCGCCTGCACCTGATCGCGCATGTAGGCCCACATCTCGCGGTCCGTGGTCAGGACGTTGCCCTCAAACGGCACCTGCAGCATATAGCACTCGGGCCCGGTGGTCGGCGCATAGCGCGCGGCCAGACCGATGGGTGCGGCCAGGCTGGTGATCAGTTGCGCCACCGGGCGCAGCCAGGCCGCCATGGATATTCCCCACATCGGCGCGGAAAAGGCTGCCGCCTGCACCGCAACGCCCCGCGTCAGAGCGCGCAACCCGATGCAGCCACCCATCGAATGGCCCAGCATGAACCACGGCTTCGGCAGACCGGCGCTTTCCGCTGCGATCAGCATTGCGTCAAGGTCTTCCTGATACTCGGCGAAATCATCGACATGGCCGCTGTTGCGGTCGGCCAGCGCCCGGTCGGCCAGCCCCTGACCGCGCCAGTCGATAGTGATGACCGAATAGCCACGCTGAACCAGATCTCCGGCGGCGCGGCCGTATTTTTCAATGCACTCCGTCCGGCCCGGCAACAACAGGACCGTCCCCTTTTGCCCGGTCGCCCACCACGCCACCCGGACACGCATCGCCCCCGCCTTCAGCCAGCGGCAAACGACACCCGGCGGCGCGTCGGCAAGGGTCGCGTGGAACGGCGCGTCGCTCACCCCAGGACCGAGCCGAGTTTCAGTGCGAGGCCCATGTTGCCGTCCACCGAAAGCTTGCCCGTCATGAAGGCGGATGTGGGGTTCATCTCACCCTCAAGGATCGCCCGGAACACGTCGGCATTGGCGGTCAGGGTCACGTCGGCCTCATCATCGCCGGCGCGTACGCCGGCGGCGTCCATCATGATCGCGCCTTCGCCTTCGATGACGAATTTTGCCACCCCGTCAAAACCGCCTGAAAGCTTGGCAGTCAGCGCCTTCACGGCATGGTTGATCATCTCGCTCATCGTTCTCTCCTTCGTGACGCTGCAGGCTCTGGCATTTCGGCTTGGATCGGCTACGTTAGGTATATGAACGTCTGCGCCCGCATTTCCAACCGTATCGTTGCGGCAGTTTTGCCGCTTTTCCTGACTTGCGCCATGGCGATGGCGCTTGACGTGGAAAAACTGGACGGGCTGTTCACACGCCTGCTATCGGCTGGTGAGGATGAGGCCGGTCGGATTGAAACGGAAATCTGGATCGAATGGTCAAAATCTGGGTCCCCCGCGATGGATCTTTTGCTCCAGCGTGGGCGTGACGCGATGGCGGTGGGGGAGTTTGGTGTCGCCGTCGAACATTTCACCGCGATCATCGACCATTCCCCTGATTTTGCCGAAGCCTGGAACGCCCGCGCCACAGCCTATTACAACACCGGAGACTACGGTCCTTCGGTGGCCGACATCGCGCATGTTCTGGCGCTGAACCCGCGCCATTTCGGTGCCATGATCGGCTTCGCCTCCATCCTTGAAGAAACCGGCAAGACTGAACAGGCGCTTGAGGTTTACAAGGCCGCGCTGGCAATCCATCCGCATCTTGAAGGCGCGTCCGATGCCGTCTTGCGCCTCGAAACCCAGGCCGAGGGCCAGGAGCTTTAATCCGGAGCTTTATCCATGGACGCCACCCGGCGGGTGACGGCGGTCCTTGGGCCGACGAATACCGGCAAGACCCACCACGCGATCGAACGGATGCTGGCCCACCGGACCGGCGTCATCGGCCTGCCTTTGCGGCTGCTTGCGCGTGAGGTGTATGACCGCATCGTCGCCAAGGTCGGCCCCTCCATCGTGGCGCTGGTCACGGGGGAAGAGCGGATTGTTCCCGAACGCACCCAGTACTGGGTCTGCACGGTTGAGGCGATGCCGCTGGAGATCGGGGCCGATTTTGTAGCGGTGGACGAGATCCAGCTTTGCGCCGATGCCGACCGGGGCCATGTGTTCACCGACCGCTTGCTGCGCGCGCGCGGTCTGCATGAGACGCTGTTTCTGGGGTCCGACACCATGCGCGGCGCAATTGCCGGGTTGGTGCCGAATGTGACCTTCGTCAAGCGCGAAAGGTTTTCGACGCTGACCTATTCAGGTTCGAAAAAGATAAGCCGGATGCCCCCGCGCAGCGCAATTGTCGGGTTTTCGGTTGAAAATGTATATGCCATCGCCGAACTGATCCGCCGCCAGAAGGGCGGTTGTGCGGTGGTGATGGGCGCGCTTTCCCCCCGCACCCGGAACGCTCAGGTCGCCCTCTACCAGAACGGCGATGTGGATTATCTGGTGGCCACCGATGCCATCGGCATGGGCCTGAACCTTGACATCAAGCACGCGGCTTTTTCCGCCACCGCCAAGTTTGACGGCCGCCGGATGCGCCTGTTGTATCCCCAGGAACTGGCCCAGATCGCCGGGCGCGCTGGGCGGCATACCGAAGATGGTACCTTTGGCGTCACCGGCGAAGCGCGCCCCTTTGACGAAGACGTGGTTGACGCCATCGAAAACCACCGCTTTGCCCCGGTCAAGAAACTGCACTGGCGCAACAACCAGATGGATTTCGGCAGCGTTGATCGCCTGATCCGCAGTCTGGAATACCCCACGTCGAACGAATGGCTCACCCGCGCCCGCGACGCTGATGATGTGCTGGCGCTCAAGACTTTGTCGGCCCTGCCCGAAGTGCAGGACCGCCTGACCGATGCAAAACGGGTGCAGCTTCTGTGGGACGTGTGCCGGATCCCCGATTTCCGGTCCACCGGCGGGGCGGAGCACAGCACGCTTCTGACCCGGATATTCGAGTTTCTGGTCGGTCGGGGCTTGGGCGGCGGGCGCATCCCCGCCGACTGGCTGGCGACCGCCATCAAGCGCATCGACAAGACCGAAGGCGATATCGACACTTTGTCGCGCCGCCTCGCCTATATTCGCACCTGGACCTACGTTACTCAGCGGAAAAACTGGGTTGAAGATGAAAGCCATTGGCGCGATGAGACGCGCGCTGTAGAAGACCGACTGTCAGATGCGCTGCATGCGGCTTTGACCCAACGATTTGTCGACCGGCGGACCTCTGTCCTCCTTCGCCGGTTGAAACAGAAGGAGGCTCTGGTGGCCGAAGTGAACGACAAGGGCGAAGTGACTGTGGAAGGCGAATTCGCCGGCAAGCTGGAGGGGTTCCGCTTCAAGCCGGACGCATCCGCCACGCCCGATGCCGCCCGCACGCTGGCGCAAGCCGCCATTCAGGCGCTCAAGCCGGAATTCCACCTGCGCGCCGACCGTTTCTACAACGCGCCGGACACCGAGATGGACTTTACCGAACAGGGCGGCCTCATGTGGGGCAGCAACGCGGTCGGCAAGCTGGTCAAGGGCGCTGAGGCCGCCAAGCCCTCGGTTGAGGCGTTTGTCGATGAAGAGGCCGGTCCGGAGGTGATCGAAAAGGTCCGCCGCCGCCTGCAACACTTCATCGACCGCAAGGTGGCCGCACAGTTTGAACCCCTGCTGGCCATGGCCCGGGATGAGGCGCTGACCGGCCTTGCCCGTGGTTTCGCCTTCCGCCTGTCCGAGGCAATGGGCGTCCTGCCCCGCGACGCCGTGGCCAATGAGGTCAAGGAACTTGATCAGGAAGCCCGTGGTGCCCTGCGCAAGCATGGCGTGCGCTTTGGCCAGTTCACTGTCTTTCTGCCCGCCCTTCTGAAACCCGCTCCCACCCGGCTGCGACTGGTGCTGTGGTCGCTGTGGAACGGGCTGCAAGAGTTTCCCGAAAGCCCTCCGCCGGGCCTGGTGACCATCCCCAACATGGCCGAGGTGCCAAAGCAGCACTACACGCTGGCTGGCTACCACCCCGCAGGCACCCGCGCGATCCGCATCGACATGCTGGAACGCCTTGCCGATATCCTGCGGCAAAAGGACAGCCGCGCCGGGTTTGAAGCCACGCCCGACATGCTGTCGATCACGGGCATGACGCTGGACCAGTTCTCTGACCTGATGGCGGGCCTTGGCTACAAGCCCGAGAAGGCCGAGCGCATCAAGGCCAAGACGGTCGAAGCGCCGAAAGCGCCCGAAATCTCGGCCGAAGCGGCAGCAGCGATCGCAGCCGGTCAGCCGATCCCGGAGGAAGTGTCGATCCTCGCCCCGCCCCCGGAGCCCGAGGCAGAACCGGCAGCCGACGCACTCCCAGAGATGGAGGCGTTCTACACTTTCACCTGGGCGCCGAAACCGCGCTTCCAACGCCCCGAACGCAAGCCTCAGGCTGAGGGAGAGGCCCGCGTGCCCCGCCCCGCCCGCCCGCAGGGTGAGCGCCCGCAAGGTGAACGCCCGCAAGGTGAGCGTCCGCAAGGTGAACGTCCCAAGGGCGACCGGCCTCAGGGGGATCGTCCGCGCAACGACCGCCCGAAAGACGGCCAGCGGCCAGACCGCAAGGGTGATCACAAAGGTGACTACAAGGGTGGCAAACCCCAGCGCGACGATCGGCAAAAGTCGTTCGAGGCCCGCCCCCCCCGCGCCGAAAAGCCCATCGACCCCGACAACCCCTTCGCCGCGCTACTGGCCTTGAAGGGCAAGGTCTAAGGCTTGGCGGGGCCCTCGGGCAAGGCGAACCCTGCTGCCCCGCCGGGCCTGCGGCTGGACAAATGGCTTTGGCAGTCGCGCTTCTTCAAGACGCGTGCTATGGCAGCGGAACTTGTTTCTGCCGGACATGTTCGTGTGAACGGCACCCGCGTCAGCCGGCCGGGCCGTGAAGTGACTTGTGGCGATGTGCTGACCTTCCCGCAAGGCGCGCAGATCCGTGTGGTCCGCGTCCTCGCCCTCGGTCAGCGGCGCGGCCCGGCCGGCGAGGCACAGGCACTTTACCTTGATCTTGACCCAAGACCCGACATATCACTTCCAACCGACCCGGCATCCGAGAATGCAGATCGCCCAGAAATTTCAGATCGCCCAGAAAATGCAGATCGCCTTGAATGATCGGCATACCTGCTCTAGCTAGACGCAAACACACCAGACCAGAGCCAAGCCCATGACCTATGTCGTCGTCGACAACTGCATCGCCTGCAAATACACCGATTGCGTCGAGGTCTGCCCGGTGGACTGCTTCTACGAAGGCGAAAACATGCTGGTGATCCATCCGGATGAATGTATCGACTGCGGCGTCTGCGAACCCGAATGTCCCGCCGACGCCATTCGCCCGGATACCGAACCGGACATGGAAAAATGGGTCACGTTCAACCGCAAATACTCTGTGCAATGGCCGGTGATCGTGACGAAAAAAGACCCGCTCCCTGGCTATGAAGACCGCGATGGCGAAGCCGGAAAGCTCGACAAGTACTTCTCGGAAACTGCCGGAAGTGGTGGCTGACCAGCAAACGATTCGGTGCAAGCTGCTATGACGAAACCGCGAAGGCGCCCAACTGCAAGCAGTTCCAAAGGCTTGCCGCGCTGCGCTGCTTTCTTGCGCCAGTTGGAATCAGTGCGTTTTTGTGTTATGGTTTGTTCACAAACAAGCATGGAAGCCTGATACACGGCTTAGCGCCTCGCGCCTGGGCCGAATTTTCTTGCGACAAATGGGGCTCGTGTGCCAGGCCAAAGGGGTCTGGGCGTGGGGTTGTTGTTGCAGGGACAGGTTTCCCATCTGGGGAACGCACTGAATGACCAAACTGAAAAAGCCTGAATTCCGTCCGAATGATTTCGTGGTCTACCCCGCGCATGGCGTGGGCAAGATCGTGTCAATCGAAGAGCAGCAGAATGCCGGGATCCAGCTGGAACTGTTCGTCATCTCGATCGAGAAGGACAAGATGACCCTGCGCGTGCCCACCCACAAGGCCACCGAGATCGGCATGCGTGCCCTGTCGGCCCCGGACGTGATCACCAAGGCGCTCGACACGCTCAAGGGCAAGGCCAAGGTCAAGCGTGCCATGTGGTCCCGCCGCGCGCAGGAGTATGAGCAGAAGATCAACTCGGGCGACCTTCTGTCCATCGCCGAAGTGGTCCGCGACCTCCACCGCGCAGATGACCAGCGCGAACAATCCTATTCCGAGCGTCAGCTTTATGAGGCCGCCCTCGAACGCCTGACCCGCGAAGTAGCGGCTGTGTCGGGTGTGGATGAGGCGGGTGCCGCCAAGCAGGTCGGCAGCGTTCTGGTCGGTCGCGTCGCCGCCTGAACTGCCCTCACAGAACATCGAACGGCGGTCCCTAAGGGCCGCCGTTTTTTACTGCCGACGTAGCAGGTAGATGCGGCGCAGGTAGAATAGCATCGCACCGAGGCCGAGGGCGATGGTGCCCGTCGTCATGCCGAGCAAAAATCGCTGCCAGCTTGGCAGAATGTAGAAGTCCTCGCCAGATAAGGGACTGTCGCGCATATCGGCCCAATCAATCTCAATCATACGAAGGTACAAAGCCAAAGCCATGAGGTAAAGTCCGAGCAGGACTAGCGCCCATTGCACTACCAACAGCGCAATATCCACCGCCCGCCTCACCCGAAATACCGCTCCGCCGGCAAAAACCCCGCCAGCCGCCCCGCAGCGCACCAGTCGCGCTCCAGCCCCAGATCACCCACCAGGATCACCTGGTCCCCCGGCACCTTGCCCAAAGCTTCCCGCAATCGGTCGCGGATCTCGGCAAATCCGGCAAGCGCAAACGGCGCAGGATGCGCGCCGTCCAGCACCGGATTGGCCGCCGCCAGCAGCCCCGGCGTCAAGGGTGCCACCGCCAGCGCCAGCCGTGCGCAGGCCACGTCCTTCAGCTTCACGGCCCGGCCCTCATGCAGGGCAGGGTGCAGCACGCTCACCCACAAGGCATTGGACGAAAAAAGAAACGCCACCACGTCATGCCCCGTCGCCGCCCGCACCCCGGCATAGGTCTTGTAGTCCAGCCCCAGCTCCTTCGCCCGCCGCACCCGCAGCCGCACCACCTCGATCGGCAAAACCGGCAATAACCGCTCCCGCGCCACGGTCCAGCAATGCCGCCGCCACCTCAGCCCGCCGTCCAGCGACGGCCCCCGGTTATGCCCGATCTCAGCCATGCAAACTCCGCAGCATTTGACTCAATTTATCTTTCTCTTCTGGAAATATCCCGCAGGGGGTCCGGGGGATGTGAAATCCCCCGGGGTCGGCCCCATGCACTCCCTCAGTCATACTCGCGCAGCCGCGCCACATAGCGGGCCATCGTGTCGACCTCGAGATTCACCAGATCGCCCACGGCCACATCGCCCCAGGTTGTCGCGCCTTGGGTGTGGGGGATGAAATTCACTCCGAAGTCGCGCCCCGCCACCTCATTCACCGTCAGCGATGTTCCGTTCAGCGCGACCGACCCTTTCGGCGCGATGAACTTCGCCAGGCCCTCGGGCGCGCGGAAGGTCACCCGCACCGACCCGCCTTCGGGCCGCACTCCGATCACCTCGGCCAGCCCGTCGACATGGCCCGACACGATATGCCCGCCCAGCTCATCCCCAACCTTCAGCGCGCGTTCAAGGTTGATCCGCTTGCCCGGCGCCCAGGTGGAAAGGTTGGTCTTCGACACCGTCTCGCCCGAGATTTCGACGTCGAACCACCCGTCCGGTCCCAACGCCACCACCGTAAGGCAAACCCCGTCGCAGGCTATGCTGGCACCAATGTCAACGCGGCTGGTGTCATAGCGGGTGGCGATGCGGGCGCGCAGGTCGCCGGTGACGCGGGTCTCGACGACCCGACCGATGTCGGTGACAATTCCGGTGAACATGGCAGCCCCCTTGGTTGATTTCCCTTCGGACCTAGCCCCCGAATCCGGCTCCTGCAAGGGTTGGGGCGCCATACTGCCTTGATGTCTTCACGCTTTGCTAAGAATTCCGCTGTAGTTTCGCGCGATGCAGGTACAAGAAGGGCTCGCCTGGGGACCAATCACTTGACACAAACCGCCCGCCATTTCCTGTTCCTGCAAGGCCCGCATGGCCCATGGTTTCATGCCCTGGCCGGGCTGTTGTGCGCGGCGGGTGGCAAGGTTTGGCGCGTTGGTTTCAATCTTGGAGATCGGGTGTTCTGGCCAGGCCCCGGCTACATCCCCTTTACCGGCCGTCAGGACGTCTGGCCCGCCACCTGCGATGACCTGATGGCGCGGCACGAAATCACCGATCTGGTGATTTATGGCGATACCCGGCCGATCCATGCCACGGCCATAAAGCTGGCGCGGGCGCGCGGGATCACCGTGCATGTGTTTGAGGAGGGCTATCTGCGCCCCTACTGGGTGACCTATGAACGCGGCGGCGCAAATGGTCATTCCGCGCTGATGGATCTTTCGGTGGCACAGATGCAGGACGCTCTCTCCAAGGTCGACCTTGATCTGCCTGACACGCCCGCAACCTGGGGCGACATGCGTCAGCACATGTTTTGGGGCGCGCTGTATCACGGCTTCGTGGCCCTCGGGTCACGGGCCTACGCCAATTTTCGCCCGCACCGGACGCTGACGGTAGGTCAGGAATTCACGTTGTATCTCAAACGTTTCCTGTTGATGCCTGTCCACCGCCTTGATCGTCGCCTGGCCACGCGCCGCATCCGGCGCGGTGGCTTTCCATACCACCTTGCCATCCTGCAGCTGGAGCATGATGCCAGTTTCCGGGACCATTCCCCTTTTTCCACGATGGCTGAGTTTCTGGCCATGGTGATGGAGGGTTTTGCCAAAGGCGCGCCGCCGCATCATCATCTGGTTTTCAAGGCTCATCCGCTTGAAGATGGCCGCGTTCCCCTGGCGCGCGACATTCGGCGTCTGGCCTTGGTGCATGGGCTGGCTGGCCGGGTGCATTTCGTCCGGGGTGGCAAGCTTGCCGTGCTGTTGAACGACGCGCGCTCGGCGATCACGGTCAACTCCACCGCCGGGCAGCAGGCACTGTGGCGCGGTCTGCCGCTGCGCAGCTTTGGTGCGGCCGTCTTTGCCAAGCCGGAGTTTGTGTCGTCCCAGCCGCTTGAGGTCTTCTTCGCCTGTCCCGAACGTCCTGACACGCGGGCTTACCGTGACTATCGTCATTTCCTGCTGGAAACCTCGCAGGTGGTGGGGGGGTTTTACTCGGCAGGCGGCAGGCGCGCCCTGCTTCGGCAGGTCGCTGACATGATGCTTGCCCCGGATGATCCGTATCAGGCCCTGCAGTCGGGCACAGCGGCACCTCGGCAACAGTTGCGGCTGGTGCGCTGAATTCGGCAATGCTTTCTGGCCATTCTGCGCAGGGTTCGCTAGTTTTCCCGAAAAACAAGCATAATGGGCGAGGGGTTCGGGCGTGCGACTAACAGGTTCGAAAACAATCAAGGCTGTCGCCCTTCTCGCATCGGTGGCGCTTGTTGCCTCTTGCGGGTTGCCCCGATCCGGCCCCACCAAGCGTGAGATTCTGGCCGGTTCCGTCGACAAGAAAGGCGACGCCTACATTGTCAACGTCACGCCCTCGGTGTCGCGGGCAACGGCGGTGCAACCGTCATTCGGGTTCAGCGCCGCGTTTCAGAACGCGGGGCTTGTCGGGTCGGACACGCTGGCTTCGGGCGACATCCTGTCGATCATGGTTTATGAAAACGTCAAGGATGATCCGCTTCTCGGCAATACCGGGCAGCGCGTGTCGGCGCTGACCGATGTGCAGATTGACGGGCAGGGCTTCATCTTCATTCCCTATGCCGGTCGGATCAAGGCGGCAGGCCAGACGCCGGAAGGCCTGCGCCAGGCGATCACACGCCTGCTTGAAGATCAGACCCCCGACCCGCAGGTTCAGGTCGGCCGTGTGGCAGGTGACGGGGCAACGGTGTCAATTTCCGGTCAGGCCGGAAATGGCGTCTTTCCGATCGAAGCGCCGACGCGGACCCTGTCCACAATGCTGGCCAAGGCGGGCGGCGTCAGCATTGATCCGGGCGTCGCCATCATCCGCGTCACCCGTGGCAGCCATACTGGAAAGGTCTGGTTGAAGGATCTTTATGAGAACCCCGCCCTCGACATTGCCCTGCGCCCGGGTGACAGGATCGTGGTCGAAGAAGACAGCCGCAGCTTCATTGCTCTCGGAGCGACAGGCGGACAAAGTCTGGTACCGTTCCAGTCCGAAACACTGTCCGCGCTTGAGGCGATTGCTACGGTCGGCGGTCTGTCGACCTCATCGGCGGACCCGACCGGCGTGTTCATCCTGCGCGATGAGGATGAGGCGATTGCCAACGCCGTCCTCGGCCGCAAGGACCTGATCGGCGATCAGCGGTTGATCTATGTCCTCGACCTGACCGATCCGACCGGCCTGTTCGAAGCGCGTGATTTCCAGATCCGCGATGGTGACACGCTTTATGTGACCGAAGCGCCGTTCGTGCAGTGGCAAAAGACGCTGGGCGCAATCACCGGCACCGCCGGTGCGGCCAGCAACATCGCCAGCACTGCCAACGGTGGCAGCTGACCGCCTTGACCGAAGCGCCGGGTCCCGAGGCGCGGTTGTCTGCGGCGCTGACCGGGGTCCCCCGGCGGTTGTGGCACCAGAACCTGTCGCTTTTGCGCAATCACCGCCTGCACCGGATGCTGGACCTTGCCGGGCACGACCTGCGCTTTGGAAGCCCGCGCCCTGGTGACGGTGTTCTGGTCTGGGGCCGCAGCCCGACCGCCTGGCGGGGAGAGTGGCTTGCCGCACGCCACCGACTGCCGCTGATCCGGGTAGAGGATGCCTTTCTGCGATCAATCCACCCTGGCCGCGCGAAAGGTGAGGCTCCGCTGGGGCTGCTGATCGACCCGGTCGGCGTGCACTTCGACAGCGCCACAACGTCACGGCTGGAAGGGATTCTGCAATCTGTCGACTTGTGGAATTCAAACCTTCTGGTTCGGGCAGAGGCCGCAATCAAGCGCATCAAGCATCTTAATCTTTCAAAATACAACAATTTTAATCCACTGGCTGATCCGCCGGCCCCCGGTTTTGTGCTGGTCGTCGACCAGACCCGTGGTGACGCCGCCATCCGCCATTCCGGGGCCAGCGCCTTCACCTTTCGCACCATGCTGGAGGCCGCGCTGCGCGATCACCCGAACGCGCGCATCGTCATCCGCACCCATCCCGAAACCGCCGCAGGCCTGCGCCCCGGACATTTTGGTGCAGGTGATGCCGGCGGGCGGATCGCCGTTCTGACCACGCCCGTCTCACCCCATGCCCTGCTGGCGGCGGCGACGGCGGTCTATACCGTCTCGTCGCAACTGGGGTTCGAGGCGATCTTGCACGGCCACCGCCCGCAGGTTTTCGGCCAGCCTTTCTATGCCGGTTGGGGCCTGACGATGGACGCCCAGCCCATCCCGCGCCGAACACGACGCCTGACGGCAGAGCGACTTTTCGCCGGGGCAATGATTCTGGCACCCCTGTGGTTCGACCCCTGCCGTGACCGGCTGTGCTCATTGGAGGACGTGATCGACCAGCTTGAGGCCGAGACCCGTGCCTTCCGCCAGGATCGGCAGGGCCATGTCGCGGCGGGCATGCGGCTGTGGAAACGCCCCCGCCTGCAGGCCTTTTTCGGCACCGAACGCGCGCTGCGCTTTCGCGATGACCCCGGACAGGCCGACGCCCTGGCGCAAGCGACCGGGCGCAGCTTGCTGATCTGGGCCGGGAAAGAGCCGGCGGGCTTCACCCCGAAATCCCCCTGCCTGCGGGTGGAGGATGGTTTTCTACGCTCTCGCGGCCTTGGGGCCGACCTGATCCCACCCCTGTCGCTGGTGACCGATGACCTGGGCATCTACTACGACCCCAACCGCCCGTCGCGGCTTGAGGCGTTGATTGCCGCGCCCCTTCCGCCGGGCGGGCGGGACCGGGCCGAAGCCCTGATCGACCGGCTGCGGTCTTCGGGGGTGTCAAAGTACAACCTGCCTGGCGCGGCCTTGCCACCCCTGCCGGACGGCCGCCGCATCCTGGTGCCGGGGCAGGTTGAAGACGACGCCTCGATCCGCATGGGGGCAGGATCGGTGCGCACCAACCTTGGTCTGTTGCAGACGGTGCGGGCGGCGCGTCCCGGGGCGGTGGTGATCTACAAGCCGCATCCCGATGTGGTGGCAGGCCTGCGCCCCGGGGCTGTCAGGGCCGAAGGGCTGGCCGATGTCATCCTGTCGGATGCCGACCCGGTGGCCTTGCTGGCAAAGGTGGCGGAGGTCTGGACCATGACCTCGTTACTGGGGTTTGAGGCGCTTTTGCGCGGTGTGCCGGTGACCTGCCTTGGCGCGCCCTTCTATGCGGGCTGGGGGCTGACGACCGACCTTGGCCCAACTCCCGAACGGCGCAGTCAGGCCGACCTTGCCGCGCTGGTCCATGCCACCCTGATCGCCTACCCGCGCTATTGGGACCCGGTCAGCCGCCACCCGTGCCCGCCCGAGGTGGTGCTGGACCGGCTGGCCAGCGGCACCATCCCGGCCCCGGGGCCCGCGAACCGGCTGGTGGCAAAGCTGCAAGGGCGGTTTGCCAGCCTCGCCCACCTGTGGCGTTAGCGCACCAGCCGCCAGAAGCGCCACATCAGGCTTGCAGCCGCGCAGATCAGACCCACGACCAGCCCCAGCCAGAGGCCCACCCCGCCATGGCCCAAGGGAAAGGCCAGCACATAGCTGCACGGGATGCCGATCAGCCAATAGCTGACCGTGGCCAGTACCATCGGCACGCGCGTGTCCTGCACCCCTCGCAACATGCCAAGGGCGATGACCTGCATCCCGTCGGCCAACTGGAACAGCGCCGCAAGCATCAGCAGCACCGACCCATAGGCAATGATCTCGGCACTTTCAGGTTTCTCAAGGTCCAGAAACAGCGACACGATCGGCTCCGGGACTGACAGGAACAACGTGACCGACGCTAACGCCACGCCAAGCGAGATCAGGATCGCCATCTTCGCCGCCTGCCGCAACGCCACACGGTCGCCTCGTCCCTCAAACCGGGCGATGCGGATGGTGGCGGCACTCGACAGGCCGACGTGCAGCATGAAGGTCAGCGCCGCCACCTCCAGTGCAATGCCATGGGCTGCCAGTTGTACGGTGCCGATCCAGCCCATCATCAGGGCCGAGGCCTGGAACAGCCCGCCTTCCGCCAGCCCGGTCAACCCGATGGGGACGCCAAGCCGCCAGACCTGCCGCATGGCGTGCCAATCAGGCCGCCAGAACCGCTGGAACAGGTGATAGCGGCGCAATCCGGGCAGGAACCCCGCGTACAGCCCCAGCACGATCAAGGACAGCAGCTGGGTCACAATCGTTGATACCGCAGCCCCGCGCGCCCCAAGTTCCGGGAATCCGGCATTGCCAAAGATCAGCGCCCAATTGCCCGCGACGTGCAGCGCAACCGCCATCAGCGTGACCCAAAGCACAACCTGAGTCCGCCCCAAAGCCGAAAGATAGCTTTGCAGCACCGTGACAAGAAGTGCGGGCACCATCCCAACTCCCACGATCCGCAGGTAGCCCTGTGCAATGGCGGCAACTTCCGGGTTTTGCCCAAGCGCCAGCAGGATCGTACCCGATTTCCAGAAGATGGGCATCACCAGAAGGCCAAACAGGATCGACAGCCACAGCCCCATCCGCGTGTCGCGCCGAACCTGCGCCTCATCCCCGCGGCCAAGAGCGGACGCGACCATCGGCATCACCGCCTTGGCAAAGCCTGACCCCAGCACGAACACGACAAAGAAGGAGGAAGCCCCCAGCACCACCGCCGCCAAAGGCAACACCCCGTAGCGGCCCATCATCACCACGTCGGTCACATGCAGCGCCATCTGCGCGAGGGATGACCCGGCCAAAGGCAGGCCCAGCGCCAGCGTCTCGCGCGCATGAACGGAGCGGGGGATATGGGGCATGGGGTTGGACATGCTGGCCGATTACGCTTCCGGTTGGCGGTTCGCAAGCCGCCGTCGTCGTCGCCGCAGCGCAGCGTCAGACGACGCCCATCAGAAGCCACAGCGCGGTCACGGCGATCAGCACGCCGAATGTCAGCTCCAGCGCCGGCAAGGCGCGTCCCAGACGCCCGGCGCCAAGCGACTGCAGCGCCCCCTCACGCGCCCAGACCGCAAGGGAAGCAACCGCGACCGTGACCAGCGCGGTGCCCAACCCCATCAGGAACGCCCCGGCAATTCCCGCCGCGACAATGCCAAGCTGCCAGGTCAGGATCAGCACGAACAGCGCGCCCGTACAGGGCCGCAGCGCAATGCCCGCCACCAGCGCCAGCGCGTCGCGCCACCCGGTGAGGCGGCTGACCTGATCCGGCGTCGGGCCATGGGCATGGCCGCAATCGGCGCAGACGGCGTCATGCTGTCCATTTTCGTGGCCATGCCCGTGGCCATGAGAATGGCCATGCCCATGGCCATGCCCTGCGTCGTGCCCAACCTCATGCATGTGGCGACGATGCCCGGTCTTTGCATGTGCGGCTGCACTTTGCCGCCGCAAGCCCCGCAGCCCACGGTAGCCCAGCCACAGTCCAAGGCCGGCGATCATCGCGTGGCTGGCCGGTGCCATCCAACGGTCGGCGGCACCCTCAACCGCCAACCGTGTCAGGCCAAGGACCGCAACCGCCCCATAGACCAACCCTACTGCCACGGCAGCCTGCGCCATACTGGACAGCAGCGCCAGCCCCGCCAAAGGCAGCATCGGCACCCGGCGCGCCACGCCATAGCCGCCGATCAGCAACTTGCCGTGCCCCGGCCCCGCCGCGTGCAACACGCCGTAGCCGAAACAGACCGTCCAGAAGGCCACCAACGCCCCGGCTTCGCCCCCGCGCAACGCGCGGATCGCGGCGGCAAGGCGGTTCTGCGTGACCTCCTGCGCGCCTTGCAGCGCCCTTGCGATCCCGTCAAGGCCGCCTGACAGCCACAAGGCCCCGATCCCGGCCACCAAAGCCAATCCGGCAAAGCCTATCGCGCGGCGCATGTCACGCGGACCTCTTCGGCATAGTTCTTGCCAACGGCAGGAAAGCTCATCTCCAGATCCACATCGGGCGTAAATTCCTGCAGGGCCGACAATAGCGCCTCGTCCGCCGCGTCAATGTCCGGGATGAAGGTTTCGGCCAGGCAACCCACGCCGCCAATCAGCACCGGATCAGTCGAAATCGTATATGCGGTGTAGTAGCCCGGATCATAAACCTGCACGATCAGCGGCACCGCCCCCAGCGGCACAGGCGCAGCAAATGTCCGCAGGTGGGTCGAGGTTATCCGCCCCTCCGCATAGCCCGCCCCCGTGTCTGTCGGCGGCGAAAGCGCACGTTCGACATCGTTTTGCAGCACGTAGGTATCACCGGCAAAGCCCGGGTCCCATTCCATGTCAAACCCGGCAAGCCGCGTCTCTTCCTCGGGGGTCAGGTGTCCATCCCAATCGGCATCAAGACCCATGTCGCCGATGATGAACAATGAATAGAGGTCATCGTAGGTCCAGCTGATCCGGACGGCCGTGGCCTCGTTGCGGTCGTTGATCAGGACCTCCACCCGAGTATCGATGAACACATGCGGGTGCGACAGGGCAGGGCCTGCCCAAAGAATACCAAGGATCAACGCAGCATCACGCATGGCGCGATACCTATGCGTCCGCAAGCCTCTCGCCAAGGGGTGTCGGAAGGGCCGGCGGAAACTGCGCGCCGCAGTGCCGGATGGGCCTCAGGCAGGAAGATCGACGGCACGCTTGTGGTGATGATCTGCATCTAACGGGGCTGGCAGGACTGAAGCGAGGCGACAGACTTCCAGATTCCGCCGCCCCGTTCTGAAAGGCTTTGCCTTGAAACGTGGTGCCGCCAATACCCTGCATGACCTGCACGCAAACCGGCCGATGCGCGCCCGGCGTATCCCATCTGCGGTAGGTCCACAGTTTTCGGTCAGGCAGTCCTGACCCGCGCGACCCTTTCGACCGCTCCCAGCACCTGCGGCCCATCTGCCATCCACAAAAGCTGGCCCGTGCCCGGCAGAAAGCGCACCTCAAGCTGCGGATCGTCGGCGGCAAGCTTATTGATCGTGGTGACCGGCGATTGCGGTTCCTGATCACCCTGCAGCAACAGAACCGGCACCCGCACAGCCCGCACCACTGCCGACCATTTCGTCGTCAAGCAGACGTCCGACCCTTCAAGCATCGCGGCCCGCACCTCGGACCGGGCGAAGCTTTCGATGTCTCCGGGACTGCATCCTTAAGTAAGCCGCCGCCCATCAGGGGCGCGCCGCTCATGCACGGGGCAGGGTTCCAGCGTGCCGCCCGCAGGTATCGCCAAAGCGGCCTTCACCGCAATCAGCGGCACATCCATCAGCCCCGGCACCACCCGCACCAGAGCAGCCTCGCTGTGGGTTTCGGTCTTGGCCAAAACGGATCGCACCTGCGCGCGGACTGTTTCCGGCGCCCGGCCTCGCGCCTCGGCAATGTCGCGCCAGGACAGTCCAGGTGCCCCGCCCCGCACGACTTCCACCTCGGCGACGGTCAGGCCGAAGGCTTCTTGCCCGTGGTGTGAAACCCGTCGGGCCTGGCGCGTTCCGTTGACACCACCAGCGCAAAGGGGCGCGGACTGCCCCCTTAAAGGCTGACGCGCAGGAAGACCGGGCCGCCGGCAATGGTTTGGCGGTATGCGCAGCGTCACAACCCTTTCCGCCCTGCGCGCCGCCACCCGGCGGATCACACCCGACAAAAGCGCGCGGTCCTCGTCGTCATGGATCAGGGCGGCAAGGGGCGCGTCCTCGGCCACTGAAGACGCCACCTGCGCCGCCCGGTTACAGCCGGCCAGCACAGCGCCGCCATCTGAAAGGAATGCAGCCGACCGGGGATGTCCTTGCGCACCGACCGCGCACTGGTCTGGACCTGGCTTGCCGTGAACTGGTGCAGAAGCATCGTCACCCGCGCCAGATGCGCCTCGATTTCCAGGTCCTCCAGCGGGATGGCGCTTTCCACCAGCCCGACGCGCAAGGGGGCTGCGCGGCCTTCCAAGACCTCAAGCACCTCCTCCAGCCGGATCGGGTCCACCGCCACGTCATACAACCGCTCGACACTCTCGGCCCGGAGGTCACGGTCGGCGAAGGTGGCGCTGCGGTGAGGTCAAGTTTCTGTCATGGATGTGTGCCTTGGGCTGGATTCCTGCGGCTTCAAGGCGCAGCTTCGCGACAGACCCCCCTTTTTCTTGCGCCACAGACGCCGTAGCCTGCACCCTGCCAATTGCGACCCACCCAGACCCCGCCCCCGGACGCTGCCTAAAACCACCTACTCCTTTTTGCAGGAACATCCCGATGATCACCCTTTACGGCGTCTTCCGCTCCCGCGCCACGCGGCCGATCTGGCTTTTGTACGAACTGGGAGAGGCGTTTGAGCATGTCCCGGTGATTCAGGGCTACCGCTTGCCGCAGGCCAGCGCACCGGATGCGCCCCTGAACACCACCTCTGCCGCATTTCTGGCAGTGAACCCGCTGGGCCAGGTCCCGGCCTATGTCGAGGGTGACCTCGTGCTCACCGAATCTCTGGCCATCACCAACCACATCGCCCGCACGCGCGGCGGCGACTTGGGCGGTCAAACTCCGGCGGAACATGCGCTGATCGACCAGTGGACGCTTCTGGCCGTCACGGGGATTGAGGACCCGGCCCTTGAGATCATGAAGATCACCACCGCAGGTGGCGACAAAACCCCCGAGGGCCAGGGTGCGATCAGCATCTGTGCCGAAAAACTCCGCCGTCCGCTGAAGCGGCTTGAGGCACATCTGGCTGACCACGCGTATCTTGTCGGCAACCGCTTTACCGTGGCCGACATCAACCTTGCCGAATGTCTGCGCTATGCGCAAAGCCACCCGACGCTGACTGCTGAATTTCCGGCGGTGCAGGCCTGGCTTGAGGGCTGCCAGGCGCGGCCCGCGTTCAAGAGGATGTGGGATGGTCGGCTGTCCGAACCTGCGTGACGGCTGATCCGACAGGAGCGGGGGGTTTCACACCCCCCGCACCCCCCGTGGGATATTTGGGGAAGAGAAAGGCAAAGAGCCATTTTCCTGCAGTTGTGGAATCCTTCTTCACCAGAACGGCATTATCCACTCCCGATACTGCTGCACTCGAAAATCAGTCCGGCGACTGCGGGATCGTCTACTGTAAGCTGCACAGATTGATCGTGAAGCGGATGCGCGGGGCAATCGTGGTTGACGCGGATGGATACCCCCGAGGAACCTTGATGTTATCGCGCACTCAACCAAATGACGCGACTTGGTTGAAGATATGCTGATTTCGGCACTTCAGTCCTCACCCGAAAGGTCAACACCCCGCAGCCCGGCCAAGCCAAGCCACGAGGTGTCTTTCCCTTCGCGGTCATCGGCGTCCCCGCCTGTACCGCCCGGTCAGCTTGCCGCGATTCGCGTAAACGCTATGTTAATGGCAAAGCTTGTCGTTGCGGTCTGCCCAGCACGATTTCCGGACCGACCCGACGTCCCGCCTCATGAAGTGTGGCGGTCGTTTTCGTCAAAGCTGGAGAAAGCTTAAGGGGCTCCTCCCAAGGCTTTCTCTTCGCCAAATATCCCACGGGGGTCCGGGGGTGTGAAGCCCCCGGTCCAACGCCGGTTCAGGGCACATACTTCTGCCAGGGATGCTCTTGCACAAACCCCAGCACCTCCCGGATCTTTCGGTTGGACAGCAGCCCCTCCCGCTCCCCCACCGGCCGCGACAAGCCAACGTTTGGAAAGAACCGGGGCAGCAACTCCGAATTCGGCTGCGGTACAGCGTTTTCATCGTTCACCGCGTTGAAGATCTGGAAACCCAGCCCGTCCTTCTGCAGACACAGGTCCACGATCTGCCCCAGATCCCGCGCGTCGATGTAACTGAAGGTGATCCGCCGCCGCAGCCCCGGATTGTCCTTCAAGGGCGGGAACAGGGTCGCATATTCATGCGGCTCCACCACGTTGCCGATCCGCAGCGCATAGACATCCGCCCCGAACCGCCGCTGAAAGCTGCGCGCCGTGACCTCGTTCACCTTTTTCGACATGCCGTAGCTGTCCATCGGGTCGATGTCGTAATCCTCCTCCAGCGGCAGGATCTTCGGGTCCACCTCGCCATCGCTGAAGCATACGCCATAGGTCGTCTCTGACGACGCGATGATCACCTTGCGGATGCCCATCTTCAGCGCCGCCTCCAGCACGTTGTAAGTGCCCACGGTGTTCACCCGAAACGTCTCCGTATCCGGCACCATGCCGTAGCGCGGGACAGCAGCGAAATGCACCACGGCGTCGAAAAGCTTCGCCGCCCCATCCTCCTGCTCGTCATACCCGGCATGGGTGCGCATCGCGGAATAGACCTGACCCGCGTCGCAGATATCGCCCACCAGATCATGCACCCCCGGCAACCCCAGGGGCATGCGGTCAAAGTTCAGCACCCGGTGCCCCTTGGCCACAAGGTATGCCACCACATGCCGCCCTGCCTTGCCCGTCCCGCCTGTGAAAAGTATCCGCATCCGCCATCCTTCCGTTGCTTTGCCGAGGAACCTAGGGCACCCGGGGCCACCCCACCACCCCCCACATCTTGCGCCACACCCCCCTTGAATGATCTAATGCCAGCAGCACAAAGGGTATCCCCATGAACGACCTCCTCTCCGGCGCCTCGCAGATCTATGACGCCTCCTCGATCGAGGTGCTTGAGGGGTTGGAGCCTGTCCGCAAACGCCCCGGCATGTATATCGGCGGCACGGATGAACGCGCGCTGCATCACATGGTCGCCGAAATCCTCGACAACGCGATGGATGAGGCGGTTGCAGGCCACGCCAACCGGATCGAGCTTGAATTGCACGATGACAACTCCGTCACCGTCCGCGACAATGGCCGCGGCATCCCCGTCGACCCGCACCCGAAATTCCCCGGCAAATCCGCGCTGGAGGTAATCCTTTGCACCCTTCACGCCGGGGGCAAGTTCTCGAACAAGGCCTATTCCACCTCCGGCGGCCTGAACGGCGTCGGCTCCTCGGTCGTCAACGCGCTGTCCGACCTGATGACCGTGCAGGTCGCCCTGAACAAGGAACTCTACGAACAATCCTTCTCCCGCGGCATCCCCCGCGGCCCGATCCAGAAACTCGGCCCCATCCAGAACCGCCGCGGCACCACCGTCACCTTCCACCCGGACCCCGAGATTTTCGGCCACCAGACCCTGAAACCCGCCCGCCTCTACAAGCTCGCCCGCTCCAAGGCCTACCTCTTCTCCGGCGTCGAAATCCGCTGGAAATCCGCCGTCCCCGACGCCGACACCCCGTCCGAGGCCACCTTTCACTACCCCGCAGGCCTTGCCCAATACCTGACCGAGACGCTGGCCAAGACCACCACCTACGCCGAACGCCCCTTCGCCGGGCGGGTGAGCTTCGAGGAGAAATACCAGATTCCCGGCTCCGTCGAATGGGCAATCAACTGGACGCCCGCGCAGGACGGGTTCCTGCACTCCTACTGCAACACCGTCCCCACGCCCGAAGGCGGCACGCACGAATCCGGCTTCTGGGCCGCCACTCTCAAGGGCATCAAGGCCTATGGTGAGCGGGTGAAGAACCGCAAGGCCGACCTTATCACCCGCGACGACCTTCTGACCGGCGGCTGCGCGCTGCTGTCGGTCTTCATCCGCGAACCCAGCTTCGTCGGCCAGACCAAGGACCGCCTGTCGACCGAGGAAGCCGCCAAATGGGTCGAAAACGCCGTCCGCGACCATTTCGACACCTGGCTTGCCGCCGACCCGAAATCCGGCGGTGCAATCCTCGATTTCCTCGTCCTGCGCGCCGAAGAACGCCTGCGCCGGCGTGAGGAAAAGGAAACCCAGCGCAAGACCGCCAC
>JANPJU010000104.1:0-29149 GCA_031425675.1 Paracoccaceae bacterium
ACAACCCCTGCCCCGGTTTCACGTCGCGCAGTTCCATCGCCTTGGCCGGGTCGCGCCACATCTGTTGCAGCACGTTCTGCCGCTTGATGTCGCGGCGGTGGCGCAGGGTCAGCAGGATCGCCCCGATCATCGCAACCAGCAGGATCAGGCCGGACAGCTGGAACAGCAGGAAATAGCGGTCGTAAAGCAGCAGGCCGATGGCGCGGGTATTCTCGATCTCGGTGGGCGCGATGGCCTGGCGCAGGGTGTCAGCCTCAGGTGCCACTTCCCAGACGCCGATGCCGATGGCGACCTGCATCAAGAGGATCACCCCGATCAGCAGGCCCAGCGGCATGTAGCGGGCCATCTCGCCTTTCAGCGCGGCAAAGTCGACGTCGAGCATCATCACCACGAACAGGAACAGCACCGCCACCGCGCCGACGTAGACGATGATCAGCAGCATCGCCACAAACTCGGCCCCCAGAAGCACAAAAAGGCCCGAGGTCGACAGGAACGTCAGGATCAACCAGAGGACGGAATGGACCGGGTTGCGGCTGACGGTGACCATCAGGCCCGCCGTCACGGTGACCACGGCGAACATGTAGAAGGCAAATTCGGCGGCGGTCATGCGTCTTTCTCCTCAACGTCGGCAAAGACGGCTTGCGCAATTTCAAGCGCCTTTTGCATGGCGGGCACACCGCCAAACATGCTCATCTGCCAGATCACCTCGGCCACCTCGCGCTTGGTGGCACCGGCGGCAAGCGCGTTCTTGATGGTGATGCGCAGCTGTGGTTCCCCCAAGGGACCAAGCACGGTCTGGGCGGCGATGGTCACCAGAAAGCGGGTGCGGGCGTCGAGGCCTTCGGGGTTGAAGGTCTTGCCGAACCACATTTCCAGCAGTTCTTTCGGCATCGCCGGGAACAGCTTTTCGAACGCCTTTGGGTCGATGGTGTCAAGGCCCGGCATAAAGGCCTGGGTCATCTTCTGGCCCTGCTCCATCATGGCGGCGAACATCTTGGTGAAATCGTCGGTCATGGGGTCACCTGTAGGGCGCGTCGATTTCAAGGTTGCGGGCAATCTCGGCTTCCCAGCGGTCGCCATTCGCAAGGAGTTTGTCCTTGTTGTAGAACAGCTCTTCCCGGGTTTCGGTGCTGAATTCGAAGTTCGGGCCTTCGACGATGGCATCGACCGGGCAGGCTTCCTGGCAGAAGCCGCAATAGATGCACTTGGTCATGTCGATGTCATAGCGGATGGTGCGGCGGCTGCCATCCTCACGCGGTTCGGCGTCGATGGTGATGGCTTGGGCCGGGCAGACCGCCTCGCACAGCTTGCAGGCGATGCAGCGTTCCTCGCCATTGGGATACCGGCGCAGTGCATGTTCGCCGCGGAAACGGGGGGAAAGCGGTCCCTTCTCGTGCGGATAGTTCAGCGTGGTCTTCGGTGCAAAGAAGTATTTCATGCCAAGGCCGAAACCCTTGATGAAATCCATCAAGAGGAAATAGCGGGTGGCGCGGTTCCAGTCGATGTTGGACATTATTCGATCCCCAGCTTCTTTTCGATGTGTTCCACCCGTTCGTCGATGGACCGGATGTAACCACCGAGGCCAAACAAGACGCCTTCAGTGGATTGGGCGCGGACTCCCAACTCATCAACCTTGGCCTCAAGGTCGTCAAAGCGCTTGTCCATTCGCTTGAAGTCCTCACGGATCAGCCGAAGCTGTTCCAAGACCAGATTGTCCACATTCGGAGTCATCCTAACCCCCTATCGCCCAGCGGGCCCAGAAGCCGCCGAACACTTCGAATTTCGCGAGGAACGCCACCAGCACGACCCAGCCCAGCGACATGGGCAGGAAGACCTTCCAGCCGATCCGCATCAGCTGGTCATAGCGGTAGCGGGGGACAATGGCCTTCACCATGGCGAACATGAAGAAGAAGAGCCACATCTTGGAGACCATCCACCACCAGCCATCCGGCAGGCCGGGGATGGGTGACAGCCAGCCGCCGAAGAACAGAAGGCTCATCAGCGCGCACATCAGGAAGATGGCAATGTATTCGCCGGCCATGAACAGCAGGTAGGGGGTCGAGGAATATTCCACCATGAACCCGGCGACGAGTTCGGATTCCGCTTCGGGCAGGTCGAAGGGTGGGCGGTTGGTTTCGGCCAAAGCGCTGATGAAGAACAGGAACACCATCGGGAAATGCGGCAGCCAGTACCAGTTGAAGAGGCCCCAGTCGCCATCCTGTGCGGCCACGATGGCCGAAAAATTCATTCCCCCGGTGGAGATGATGACACCGATGATGATGAGGCCGAGCGAAACCTCATAGGAAATCATTTGCGCGGCGGACCGCAGGGACCCAAGAAAGGCGTATTTGGAGTTCGAGGCCCAGCCGCCCATGATCACGCCGTACACCTCAAGCGAGGATACCGCGAAGACGAACAGGATCGCCACGTTGATGTTGGCCAAGACCCAGCCATCGTCAAACGGGATCACCGCCCAGGCCAGGATTGCCAGCACGAAGGAGGCCATGGGGGCGAGGAAGAACACCGGCCGATCCACGCCTGCCGGGATGATGATTTCCTTGACCACATATTTCAGCGCGTCGGCCACCGATTGCAGCAGGCCGAAGGGGCCAACCACGTTCGGACCGCGGCGCATCTGCACGGCGGCCCAGATCTTGCGGTCACCGTAGACAAGGAACAGAAGGCTGATCATCACGAATGCCACGATCAGAAGCGCCTGTGCCGCGATCAGCACCGCCGTTCCGAACCCCGTGGAAAAGAACTCCGTCATGTTAGCCCCTCATCCTCAATCCGTCGGTATTCCAAGCTCGGCGCACTCACTGACCGCCACTTCGGCGTCGATTGTGCGCAGGCCCTTTGGCAGACTGGCCGAGATGAGGTAGACCGCATCCCCATACCACAGCTGACCGTCCTTCATCACGATGGTCCGCACTTGGCGCGCAAACCCATAGCCCCGATCCAGCGCATATTGCGCCGCAGCACAGCGGCCATATGCTTCGACGTCGCTCTCATCGTTGGCGTCACGAAGTGCAACGGTGAAACTGACAAGATCGGTATCAAGCAGGATCGTCTGGACCCCTTCATAGACCGGCTGGCCGCGACCCTCTGACACCTCGCTGCCCGGCGTGCAAGCCCCGAGCGTCGCAGTCGCGGTGCCAAGCGTGGCCAGCAGGGCGAGCGGATGCTGCATCGGCTATTCCGCCGCCAGCGCCAAAGTGGCGCGGGCCTTGGCTGTGGCAGACAGATCCGCCATGACGGCCGATGCCCGGGCAATCGGGTTGGTCAGATAGAAGTCACCGGTTGCGTTGCGGAAATCAGCCTTGCCAAGCGGTTTGATCGGCAAGACCGGCCCCTCATTCGCGGCCACCTGGTCCACCCGGCCAAGATGGGGATGGGCCTTGACCAAAGCGGCGCGCAGACCGGCAAGGCTGTCCCACGGCATGGTTGCCCCCACCTCGGCCGACAGGGCGCGCAGGATGGCCCAGTTTTCCTTCGCCTCACCCGGAGCAAACCCGGCGCGGAACGCCAGTTGCGGGCGGCCTTCGGTGTTGACGAACAGGCCGTTTTCTTCAGTCCAGGCAGCGGCAGGCAGGATAATATCAGCGCGCGAGGCACCCCGGTCGCCGTGGCTGCCTTGGTAGATCACGAAGGGACCGGCTGCGATCTCCACTTCGTCGGCGCCAAGGTTGTAGATGACCTCGGCCCCTTCGGTCGCCGCAACCAAGCCGCCATCGGTGACGGCCCCAACGTCCATCGCACCCACGCGTGAGGCGGCGGTATGCAGGATCAATATCCCCGCCCCGGACATGGCCCCTGCCGCCTGGGCCGTCGCCAGAACAGCCTCACCATCCGCTTCGTTCAGCGCGCCTTGCCCCACGATCACCAGCGTTTTCTTGCCCGCCAGATCCGAGACGTCCTGCATCAGCAACGAGGCAAGTGCCACGCGGTCAGTGCCGACATGGGTGTAGTCATAGGTCAGGTCCACCGCAGGGCCCACCAACCCGATCTTGGCCCCGCGCGACCAGGCCTTGCGGATGCGGGCGTTCAAGACCGGCGCTTCGTCGCGCGGGTTGGTCCCGACCAGAAGGATGGCGTCCGCCGTGTCGATGTCTTCGATCCGGGCAGTGCCTGCGTATCCGGCGCGGTTGCCTGCGGGCAGCTTTGCGCCATCGGTGCGGCATTCGACATGTCCGCCAAGGCCTTCGACCAGGTGTTTCAGGCTGAACGCAGCCTCGACCGGGGCAAGATCGCCAACCAAAGCCGCAACCTTGCGACCCTGCATCGCGGCGGCGGCGAGGGTCAGCGCCTCAGACCAGCCAGCCTTCCGCAATTTCCCGTTCTCACGGACATATGGCGTGTCCAGACGCTGGCGGCGCAGGCCGTCCCAGACGAAACGGGTCTTGTCGCTGATCCATTCCTCATTCACGCCGTCATGGTTGCGCGGCAGGATGCGCATGACTTCGCGGCCTTTGGTATCGACGCGGATGTTGCTGCCAAGCGCATCCATCACGTCGATGGTTTCGGTCTTGGTCAGCTCCCAGGGCCGGGCGGTGAAGGCATAGGGCTTGGAGGTCAGCGCCCCCACCGGGCAAAGGTCGATGATGTTGCCCTGAAGGTTACTGTCCAGAGTCAGGTTCAGATAGCTGGTAATCTCACTGTCTTCGCCGCGCCCGGTCTGGCCCATCTGGGCGATTCCGGCAACTTCGGTCGTAAAGCGGACGCAGCGGGTGCAGGAAATGCAGCGCGTCATGTGCGTCTCGACCAGCGGGCCAAGGTTCAGGTCTTCAGTCGCGCGCTTTGGTTCACGGAAGCGGGAGAAATCCACGCCGTACGCCATCGCCTGATCCTGCAGGTCACACTCGCCGCCCTGATCGCAGATCGGGCAATCCAGCGGGTGGTTGATGAGCAGAAACTCCATCACCCCTTCGCGGGCCTTCTTCACCATCGGCGACTTGGTCTTGACGAGCGGCGCCTCACCATTCGGGCCGGGACGCAAGTCCTTGACCTGCATCGCGCAGGAGGCGGCGGGTTTGGGCGGGCCACCAACAACCTCAACCAGACACATCCGGCAATTGCCCGCGATGGTCAGGCGTTCGTGGTAGCAGAACCGAGGGATCTCGACCCCCGCCACCTCAGCCGCCTGAATGATGGTCATCGCGCCATCAACCTCGACCTCGATACCGTCAATGCTGATTTTCTTGAGGTTGGTCATTCAGGCAGTCCCCTTGGTGTAGGCGGCGAAAAGGTCCGTGACCCTGACGCCGTCTATCGTCATTCCGGTCAGATCGGCATTCACGATCGCTAGGTTCGTCAGATTCACGTCCGCAAACAGCGCGCCGGTGAGATTCACATCTTCAAACACGGCGTCAGCCAACGACACATCCACGAACCGCGACCCCGAGAGGTCGGCATTCTGTGCGTCAAGTTGTGCTTTCTGGTTTTCAAGCCGCATGAACGCTACTCCGCCGCCAGTTGCGCGCTTCCGTGGGATTTCCACAGTTGCGCGTCTTTCAGATATTTCCACCCGAACGCATGGTCGCTGTCTCCCTGCGAGCGCAGATGCTCCAGCCGCGCCAGCGCCTCATCCAGCGTGGGTTTGTGGCCCGCAGGCACCCACCACATGACGAAATGCATCTTGCCGAGAACCTCGAACCATTCCTGCCGCCGCTCATAGAACGCGCGGTGGACAGTGTTCCAGACGAAATGCTCCAGCGTCTCCACGCTGTCCCAGACCGTCAGATTCGACACATATTGCGGGTCGCCGTCCAGTTTCGCGGCGGTATTCCCGGTGCCGGGTTCGCCTGAACCTTCCATCATCCAGACAAAGCCCGGCATCCGTTTGCCCATCCCATTCACCCGGTCAAGCGCGGCCATGAACTCGGCCACGCGCGGGTCGTCGGTGGGGGCCAAAAGGCGCCCCACGTTCAACTCGGCCAGGTGAAGGACGGTTTGCGTCATTTCGTCGATCTCAGTAAATAGCCCACCAGGCTTTCCTTGGCGATTTCCTCTTCGCCGATCTTGCAATAGGCGTCAGGGTTCCCGGGCACGGCCCCGCGTTCGGCCAACCAGTCGGCGGCAAGCGCCTTGCCGCGCGCCTTTTCTTCCTTGTTGGTCACAAACTCACGCACCTCGTCCGAGGTGTAGCCTTGCGAAAGAGCATAGTCGCGCAGCTTGTTGAGTTCGCCAAGCGCACGCAGTTTGCGGGCCTCGATGGTGTCGCAGTTGTCGTCGATGGCGTCACCGATAAAGCCCTGCAACAGGGTGTTGTTGATCGTCGGCTCTTCGTTGATCGGCACCAAGGCCAGCGCGGGCGTGGCGATGGCAAGGGCTGCAAGGGTCAGGGCAAAGCGTTTCATGTGGGCCTCCTTGGCGATACATGCCGCAGAGATGGGGGCAAAGGCCGTTGATATGCCATGACAAAGCCCTGCCATCAGCGGTTTGTGACCAGAGGTGACGGTATTCGTCATGCGCAGCCCCCCGGATAGACCCATT
The DNA here is from genome assembly GCA_031425675.1 of Paracoccaceae bacterium. Taxonomy (GTDB): domain Bacteria; phylum Pseudomonadota; class Alphaproteobacteria; order Rhodobacterales; family Rhodobacteraceae; genus Tabrizicola. The sequence continues at coordinate 6,493 of JANPJU010000104.1, forward strand.
CGCCCGTCGCCCGGTCAAACCGGTCGTAGATCGAGGGGGTCACCCCACGCGGCCCACACTGGACATCCGCTGCGCGACGGGCGGCGGCTCCGTCCCACATCTGGTATGGCTGGCCCGCATTGGTGACGCGGACCGCAGTTTCGGCACTTGTCACCGCCGGCTTTGTCGTCTGACACCCGGACGCAACCATGAGCAAACTGAGAACAAGCGGCGATAAACCGGTGCGGCCAGTTTCATGCGAAAAAGCCACCATCATGCTTGCCCCCGGCGGCTATGGCGCGGCGGGGCAACGGCGGTCTTTTCCAGCACGACGATGCTGTCGTAGACGTGGACCGCTCCCAGATGTCCAGCCGTCGCCGCAGTCCGCTGACCCTGGTCGTGGTACCAATGGTGCATGTCATCAATCATGGTCTTTACGGCTTCTATAAAGCTGCCGGGCCGTCGGTACCCGCCACCGTAATTCTGCCAGAAGCAGGCATGCAAATCTTCAACAAGATAGATGCCCCCCTCTGAAAGCAACGGGTAGAGGGTATCAAGACTGGCACGGATGTGGCGCGAGATATGGCTTCCGTCATCAAGGATGATGTCGACGCCACCCATTTCCGCCACGACAGTCTTTAGAAACTGGCTGTCATCTTGCGAGCCGATCCGCACCTGTGCAGCCTGACCGTCGAACTTCGCACAGGCTGGGTCGATGTCGATCCCGAACAGGATCGCCTGGGGACCCAGATACCTGCGCCACATCTCCAGGGACCCGCCTCGGCTGACGCCGATTTCCAGCATCCGCACCGGGCGACCACGCCACGGGGCGAGGTACCTGTCATAGATTGGCAGGTAGTGATGCCATTTGTGGACGAGCGGCCCATCGTTGGACCAGAACAGGTCTTCCATCGCAGTTGTGGGGCCAGCAGAGTCCGGGCGATCACCGTCATGCGCAAAGGACGTGATTCCGCCCGTTGCCCGGTATCGTGCCTTAAGTTCGGATATGCTGAAGGCCATGCGCCTTACTCCGCCGCCATCGCGCCGATACGGCCGGTCTTCCTGGACTTGATCCGATCCTCGATCTCATCGCGGAAGGCGCGGATCAGGCCTTGGATCGGCCAGGCGGCGGCGTCGCCGAGGGCGCAGATCGTGTGGCCTTCGACCTGCTTTGTCACCGACAGCAGCATGTCGATTTCCTCGACTTCAGCTTCACCTCGCACAAGCCGATCCATCACGCGCATCATCCAGCCGGTGCCTTCGCGACAGGGGGTGCATTGGCCGCAGGATTCATGCTTGTAGAACTTGGACAGCCGCCAGATCGCCTTGATGATGTCAGTGGACTGGTCCATCACGATGACCGCCGCCGTGCCAAGGCCTGACCGTTGTTCGCGCAGCCAGTCGAAATCCATGATGGCGTCGTCGCATTGCGACTGGGTGAGGAGCGGCACGGATGACCCGCCCGGGATCACCGCCTTGATGTTCTTCCAGCCACCGCGCACGCCGCCGCAGTGGCGGTCGAGCAGTTCCTTCAGCGGGATCGACATCGCCTCTTCCACGACGCAAGGATTGTTGACGTGGCCCGAAATGCCGAACAGCTTGGTGCCGGTGTTGTTCGGGCGGCCAAAGCTGGCAAACCAGTCCGACCCGCGCCGCAGGATGGTGGGGACGACGGCGATGGATTCCACGTTGTTCACCGTGGTCGGGCAGCCATACAAACCAGAACCTGCCGGGAACGGCGGCTTCATCCGGGGCATGCCCTTCTTGCCTTCCAGCGATTCCAGCAAGGCGGTTTCTTCGCCGCAGATATAGGCCCCCGCGCCGTGGTGCAGGTAGCAGTCGAAATCCCAGCCGGATTTCGCGGCGTTTTTGCCAAGCATCCCGGCATCATAACATTCGTCGATCGCGGACTGCAGGGCCTCACGCTCACGGATGTACTCACCCCGGATGTAGATATAGCAGGTGTTGGCGTTCATCGCGAAAGCGGCGATCAGCGCGCCTTCGATCAGGGTATGCGGATCGTGCCGCATGATTTCCCGGTCCTTGCAGGTGCCGGGTTCGGATTCGTCGGCGTTGATCACCAGATAGCTGGGCCGCCCGTCCGATTGCTTTGGCATGAACGACCACTTCAACCCGGTCGGAAACCCCGCCCCACCCCGGCCCCGCAGCCCGGAGGCCTTGACCTGTTCGATGATCGTGTCGCGCCCGCGCTTGATGATCTCGGCGGTGCCGTTCCAATGCCCACGCTTCATCGCGCCCTTCAGGCTGCGGTCATGCATGCCGTAAAGGTTGGTGAAAATGCGGTCCTGATCCTTGAGCATCGCAAGCCTTCCTAATTCTGGCGTCCCCGCCAGCGTTCTAACCCTGGCGTCCGCGCCATACCTGATACGTCACCACGATGGCCCACAGGAATGCGGCCAATGCGGCAAAGTCGAAAAGAAACACAAAGCGCGTTTCCCAGCCCAGTTGCCCGCCCAGCCACTGCGCGCCCATCCACAGGACCATCGTCGCCGCCAGAACGATGGCCACCAGCCGCGTCTGGGCTGCGCGCTTCACCTCAGCCGGATCGGGGCGCTTGGGGTCCATGACGTCCCTAGTAATTGTTGGACTTGGCGCGTTCCCGGTACGCCGCAAGCCCTTCGGTCACGATGATTTTCGCCTGCGCCACCCAGCGGTCACGCATGATGCGGCCCTTGAAGCCCTTCATCTCGGCATCCACCAAGGCCACATCGGCGTCAGACCAGCCGGCGATCTGGTCGAAGTGGAAAAACCCCAGCTCGTTCACCAGCTTTTCCATCGCCGGGCCGATGCCTTCGATTTCCTTCAGGTCATCCGCCTTGCCGCCTTTGGCAGCCGTCAGACGCAGTGGGCCCGAGGGGGCAGCGGGGGCCGCGGGGGCCGCGACAAACGCCGCAGGCATAGCGTCGGCCACAGTGGCGGGCGCGGGCTTGGCCACGGGGGCGTGTGCGGCGGTGGCGAGGGGTGCTGCACCCGCAGCCCCCCAGGGCATGCCGAGGATCAGACCGACCACACCGGCCACACCGCCCGCCATGGCAGCGGCGGGGAAAAAGTCATGCTTTCCCACCAGAACCAGCGCCACAAAGGCCACCAGACCGGCACCAGCAGCGATGATCCAACCGTTCAGATTGGGGGCATTGATGTTTTCAGCTCTGCGCATTGTCATTCCCTCTCTTCCGCTGCGGCCCTTTGCAGGGCTGATTTCCGTGATCCGTCTTCCTTCCACTAGGCCTTTGCGGCCCGCTCAGCCTCGGCCACCGATCCGCCCGCCGCCAGAACCCTGGCCTGTGCAACCCAGCGGTCGCGGGTCACGCGGCCCTTGAAGCCTTCCAGATTGTTGTCGACCCAGGCGATTTCGGCTGCACTCCAGCCAGCGATCTGTTCGAAATGGTAAAAGCCAAGGCTATGGCACAAGACCTCAAGCCGGGGCCCAATTCCAACGATCAGCTTCAGATCATCCGCCTTGCCGCCCTTTGGTGCCGTCAGGGCAGCTGGTTTGACCCCGGCCTCAGTCGGGGCCTTGGCTTCGGGCGTCGCGGCGGGCGTGGCGAGGGTTGAGTTTCCGTCCGACACGGGCTTGCCTTTTGACTCGGCCTGCGCCTCTTGCACGGTAACGCCGGTGCCATCCGCTGGCTTTCCTGCGGCCGGTTTTGGCTCGGCGGTTCTGGCTTTTGCTGGCTTCACTGCGGCGGACTGCGTGGCCGAAGTCTTGCCCAGCCACGGCGTGGTCAACGGCACTTCTGTCCCGTCGATCCGCTTGACCGTGTCACCGATATCCACCGCCGCCTGCGCGCTGGCATTATACTTCGCACGGCCCGCTGCGTGGTCCATCAACGTGGTCAGCCCGCCCGCAGGTTCCGCCGCATAACGCCCGGCTTGCGGGCCGGGAACCGGGACCTCTCCCTTGGAGAACCGCGCAATCAGGTCGCGCAGCATCTGGGGGGTCAGGTCTTCGTAGTAATCCTTGCCGATCTGGGCCATGGGCGCATTGGCGCAGGCACCCATGCATTCAACCTCTTCCCAACTGAACTTGCCATCAGCCGACAGCGCGTGTGGCTGCTTGGCGATCAGCTCTTTCGCGACGGCCACCAGATCCTCGGCCCCGCAGATCATGCAGCTGGTCGTGCCGCAGATCTGGATATGGGCCACGCTGCCAACGGGTTGCAGCTGGAACATGAAGTAGAAGGTCGCCACCTCCAACGCGCGGATATAGGCCATGCCCAGCATTCCCGCCACATGTTCGATTGCCGGGCGGGACAGCCAGCCTTCCTGTTCCTGCGCGCGCCAGAGCAGCGGGATGATGGCCGATGCCTGCCGCCCCTCGGGGTATTTGGAGATCTGGCCCTTGGCCCACGCCTCATTCGCCGGGGTGAAGGCGAAGGAGGCGGGCTGGTCTTTGTGAAGTCGGCGCAGCATGGCTTAGACAAATCCCTTGGCAATTGTCAGGATGACAGCAGTTGCGGCACCGATCACGGCACCCATGAACAGTCGATTGCCAACCTTGGCCCCCAACACCGCCGCAAGGCCCGAGGCTGCGCCGAGGATCAGGGTCCAGAGGTTGATCGTCACGTCCGGCATCAGCGGTCAATCTCCCCGAACACGACGTCCATCGTGCCGATGATCGCACTCACGTCGGCCAGCTGGTGACCCTTGCAGATGTAGTCCATCGACTGCAGGTGCAAGAACCCCGGCGCGCGGATCTTGCAGCGGTAGGGTTTGTTGGTGCCATCGGCCACCAGATACACGCCAAACTCACCCTTGGGTGCCTCAACCGCCGCGTAAATCTCACCGGCGGGGACGTGGAAGCCTTCGGTGTAAAGCTTGAAGTGGTGGATCAGCGCCTCCATCGAGGTTTTCATCTCACCACGTTTCGGCGGGGTGATCTTGCCGCGCGCCAGCACGTCACCCTTTTCAACGCGCAGCTTGGCGCAGGCCTGACGGATGATCTTGGTCGACTCCCGCATCTCAGCCATGCGGCAGAGATAGCGGTCATAGCAGTCGCCATTCTTGCCGACCGGGATCTGGAAATCGAACTCGTCATAGCATTCATAGGGCTGCGCGCGGCGCAGGTCCCAGGCAAGGCCGGAGCCGCGCACCATCACGCCGGAGTAGCCCCATTTCTGGATATCCGCTTCGGTCACGATGCCGATATCGGCGTTGCGCTGCTTGAAGATGCGGTTTTCGGTAAGCAGGCCGTCAATGTCGTCCAGCAGCTTCGGGAAGGCGACGGCCCACAGGTCAATGTCTTCGACCAAAGCGTCGGGCAGATCGACATGCACCCCACCGGGACGGAAATAAGCCGAGTGCAACCGCGCACCGCTGGCGCGTTCATAAAACACCATCAGCTTTTCGCGTTCTTCAAAACCCCAAAGCGGCGGCGTCAGCGCGCCCACGTCCATCGCTTGGGTGGTCACGTTCAGCAGGTGGCTAAGGATGCGGCCAATCTCGGAATACAAGACCCGGATCAGGCTGGCCCGACGGGGAACAACGGTGCCGGTCAGACGCTCGATCGCCAGACACCAGGCATGTTCCTGGTTCATCGGAGCGACGTAATCAAGGCGGTCGAAATAGGGCAGGTTTTGCAGATAGGTGCGCGACTCCATCAGCTTTTCGGTGCCACGGTGCAAGAGGCCGATGTGGGGATCACAGCGTTCGACAATCTCGCCGTCCAGCTCCAGCACCAGACGCAACACGCCATGCGCTGCCGGATGCTGCGGGCCGAAGTTGATGTTGAAGTTGCGGATGCGCTGTTCGCCGGTCTCGAAATCGGTCGAGCCGTCGTCATAGGTGTTCATACGGATGTCGCCGTCCATCATGGCTTCTCTCCCGGTGCCCCAGCTCGCGTCGCTTCACGCGCCTTGTCATCGCCCGGAAGAATGTAGTCGGCACCTTCCCATGGGCTCATGAAATCAAATTGACGGTATTCCTGCACCAGGTTCACCGGCTCATAGACCACACGCTTTTGCGCCTCATCATAGCGCACCTCGGTGTAGCCGGTGGTCGGGAAGTCCTTGCGCAGGGGGTAACCGCGAAACCCGTAGTCGGTCAGGATGCGGCGCAGGTCGGGGTGGCCAGAGAAGAGGATGCCGAACATGTCGAACACCTCCCGCTCAAACCAGTTGGCGCTGGGGTGCAGATCGACGAGCGAGGGGACCATCTCCTCCTCCTCTATCGCGATTTTCAGGCGGATGCGATGGTTCCGATACATCGACAGGAAGTGGTAAACCATATCGAAACGCTGGCTGCGTTCGGGATGGTCGATGGCGGTGATGTCCACCAGACTGCTGAAACGGCAGGCTGGGTCCTCGCGCAGAAATTCGACCAGGTCTTTCAGATTGGGCAGGTTCACGATCAGCGTCAGATCGCCAAACGCAACCGAGGATGACTGCACCGCATCGGGTTGCTTGAGGCTGATGAAGGCGGCCAGTTCGTGCAATGCGTCGCTCATGGCCTACCTCACCAACGTGCCGGTGCGGCGGATTTTCCGCTGCAACTGCAAAATGCCATACAGCAGCGCCTCGGCCGTGGGCGGGCAGCCGGGAACGTAGATGTCGACCGGAACGATCCGGTCACAACCGCGCACCACGGAATAGCTGTAGTGGTAATACCCGCCCCCGTTCGCGCAGGAACCCATGGAGATCACATAGCGCGGTTCCGGCATCTGGTCGTAAACCTTGCGCAGAGCGGGGGCCATCTTGTTGGTCAGGGTGCCCGCCACGATCATCAGGTCCGATTGGCGCGGGGACGCGCGAGGCGCGGTGCCGAAGCGTTCCAGATCGTAGCGCGGCATGGAGGTGTGCATCATCTCAACCGCGCAGCAGGCCAGACCAAAGGTCATCCAATGCAAGCTGCCGATGCGCGCCCAGTTGATGATGTCCTCGGTCGAGGTGAGGAGGAACCCCTTGTCCTGCAGATCGCGGTTCAGGGCCTGCACCGTGGTGTCGTGATCGGCCCCCACTGCGTTACCAGTCATCACTCCCATTCCAGGGCCCCCTTCTTCCATTCGTAAGCGAACCCGATGGTCAGCACGGCCAGAAACAGCATCATCGACCAGAAGGCCGCCATGCTGATCTCACCAAAGGCCACGGCCCACGGGAACAGGAACGCCACCTCAAGGTCGAAAATGATGAACAGGATCGACACAAGGTAGAAGCGCACGTCGAACTTCATCCGCGCGTCGTCAAAGGCGTTGAAGCCACATTCATAGGCCGACACCTTTTCAGGGTCCGGGTTGCGCACGGCCAGAACGGCAGCGGCCAGAAGCAGGACAAGGCCAAGCCCGATGGCGACGGCCAGAAGAACAAGTATGGGAAGATACTCTCGGAGAAGCAGGTCCACGAGGGGCTCCTTGATGCTGGCGACACGCGAGCGTGCGAACTTTAAAGCCGGTCCGCCTGGTCTCGGTGATCGTTTACTCCGCCCCCCGGTCGGGGTCAACCAAAGGCGGCGTGAAAGGCGATGCTGCAAGTGCAGAAAATCCGGGGCTCGGCTGGCCTTTGGCGCACACTTTCGGGAACCGGTCGCGGCGATGGTCAGGTAGATGGCAATCGGGGAAAGGTTCTCCCCACCTTGACCGAGCGGGCGGATCGGGCGCTTGTGCAAAAGCCCAGCGCCGAAAGGATCACCATGCGGAACCACCTAGCCCTGCACACTTGCGCCTTTTGCCTTTGCGTCCTGCCTGCCTTGCCCTTGCAGGCCGCCAGTTGCGACGTCGATCTTGCCGCCGTCGAAGCGCGCATTGCCATGCTTCAGCGTCATTACAGCATGATCCTGTCCGATATCGGCTGCGATCTGCCCAAGATTGCTGCACATGAGCTGATGTGCACCGCCGCCGAAACCCCCGGCGACGATCTGTGGCGGATGGGACGGCTGGATGATCTGGCCTGGGTGTACGCGGTCGAAAATGCGACCGGGCAGGAGGTGGATCTGGGGAACCCGCCCCGCGACGAGGCGTTCATCGCCGCCCGCGATGCCTGCACGGACGCGGCCTGCCTGTGTTCGATTCTGATCGAACATACCAACGGCAGCCTTGGCGGAACCTCTCCCTACCCGCAGTAAACCCGCCCGGCGGCGATCTTGCGGCGCGGCGTTCCGCCGCAAGCCCATGTCTTGCCTCTGCGCAGCCCAAGGGCCGCGCTACCGGCTCGGAGGATGGAGGCCTTCTGCCCCAAACCCCCTGAGAATATTTCCAAAAAGAGCAAGCACATCTGCTCTTTTCAAAAATACTCCGGGGAGCGCGAGGGGCCGGCCCCTCGCAGCCTTGAGGAGGAGCGGCACGCGACGACGAGGCAAAACGGCTTCGCGGCGAGACGCCGCGGTGCTTGGCAGGGGTTGGATCAGGCGTTTCGCGCGACGGGGTGGAAAGCATAGCCGCTTCCGGCGCGGCTGATGTGCCCGATACCGTGGTTCGGCAGATGCGCACCGGCGACCAGCCAGCCCGCCTCGACCGCCTGTTCCATCAGTGCCAACCGGCTGGCGCGAGCTTGACCCGGGGCGTCGTCGAAGGCCCAGGTCACGTCCGGCCGGGGAAACTGCACCGCCGCATGGTGGACCAGATCGCCCCAGATCAAGAGCCGACCCTCAACGAGAAAGGCCATATGACCTGGTGAGTGGCCGGGCGCGTTGATCGCCGTCACCCCGCGCATCGGCCCGTCGCCTTGCTCCAGCGGGATCACGCGGGGCAGGACCGGGATCATCCTTGCGATGCTTCGGAAGGCGGAGAGCTCTTCCGTGGCGACCAGCACCCGGGCCGCATTCGGGAAGGCCAGACCGCGGTCCGTATCCACCAGCCCGCTGACATGGTCGACATGCGTGTGGGTCAGCGCGATCACACTTACTGCCGCGGACCCCACTCCGGCGTCGTTCATCGCGGCGGCAAGACGGCCCAGTGTCGGGTGCCATTCCTGCGCAGCCCCGCTGTCAATCAACAGGCAGCCCGCTGGCCCCTGCACCAGAAATGCCCGTACTGGCAGGCGCAGCTTGCCGTCCGACAGGTCGGCCTGCCGGAGCTCTACCACGGGCAGCGCCTGACCGTCCGGCCCGCGCAGATGGGTCGGCGGAATTGAAGTTTCACCGTCCGACAGCATGGTCACCGTCAGTTCGTCCAGTTCCACCGTCAGCGACAACGGCCCTTGCCGGACAATCCGCATCAGCACCAACTCCCCCGGGGTCCACCGCTGTAGCGCCGCGCGTGCCCGGCTCTTGTCATCAGGTCCGCCACATCCTGTCCGTCCACGGTCAGCCGCACCAGCGCGCGACCGTACTGATCGGTGCCGTCATGCGTGAGCGAAAGCCGGTCGGCCTTCTGGATCAGCGTCCGCAGCGCCCAAGTGGCCCGTTCCGCCGCCACCAGTTCCGCCGCACATCTTGGCGGGTATTTCTCGGGCGTGTCAAAACCCAGCAGTCGTGCACTGTGCATCCCGTCTTCCGGGCACATCAGGGACACAGTATCCCCGTCCACCACCCGAATGATGCGGCAGGTCCCCTCATTGCTTTCGACCGGTCGGGTTGCGGCATTGATCAGGTCAGCGAAGGTTGGAAGGATAAGCAACCCGAACAATCCCAAGCCCATTGCTGCCTTGAGGTAGAAAATCGGGTTCGCAATCCGACGCAGAAACCGCGTCAAGGGCCCCGGAGGCCGGCGCGGCGGTAAACCCATGTTCCAGCGCGGCGGACGTCGATAATCTCGACTGTAAGGAACCACCTTTGCGCCCCGCACCATACCTTTAATCTGCCACGGGCGGCGGCAGTGCCGCTACCGCTTCGGCGTTGGCGACGCTTTGCACCTCTTCTGCCACGATGCGGGCGATAAGGGTCACATCGTCGGGCGTGAAGGTCAAAGGCAGGCGCATGTCGATCAAACCGGCAAGGATGCGGTCCGTCTGGGGCAGGACCGTAGGATCGGCATAGCGCCAATGGGCATAGCGGCTGGTAAACCCCAGCGGATCGGCGGCACCGAACCATTTCAGCTCAACCCCCCGCGCCGCCGACCTGGCCACCAAAGCCGCCATTCGGTCCATCCCCCACCCGGGCAACAGAAACTGGAAGCTTGAGCCGACATAATCCTCATGCTGCGGTCGGGGGATCAGCCGCAGGCCGGGCACGCGCGCCAGCCCCGCCTCCATCGCCTGATACAGCGCCCGCCAGCGCGACCGGCGGTCGTCCAGCATCCCGATTTGCGGCCGCAGGATAGCGGCCCGCAGGTTGTCCATGCGCGAGGATATGTTTGGCACATCCAGTTTAAGCGCCTCAAACGCCTCCGGCGCGGGGGCCGCGCGGTGACGGGCGTACAGCATGTAGGACCCCGACAAAAGGACGGCCCGCGCCGCAAGGTCGGCGTCGTCAGTCACCACAAACCCGCCTTCGCCCGAATTCATGTGCTTGTAGGTCTGGGTGGAATAGCACCCCACCGCACCATGCCGGCCCGAAGGCACGCCCCGCCACTTTGCCCCCATCGTATGCGCGCAATCCTCGACCACCCGCACCTCAAGACGGTCACAAAGGGCGACCAGCGTCTCCATGTCGCACACATGTCCCCGCATGTGACTGAGGAGAAGCACCTTCGCCCCAGTGGCCAGCGCCTGCGCCTCAAGATGACCAAGGTCGATGGTCAGATCTTCCGTGACGTCGACAAAGACCGGCCGCGCCCCGACGCTGGCAATCGCACCCGGCACCGGGGCCAGCGTGAAGGCGTTGGACAGTACCGGATCGCCCGGCTTGACCTGCAAGGCGCGCAGGGCGCAGGCCATAGCCGCCCCGCCGGACGCGACGGCAAGGCAATATTTCGCACCGACATAGGCTGCGAATTCCTCTTCCAGCAGCACGGTTTCCGCCACCTCGCCCGGCGCGGTGTTGTAACGGTGCAGACGACCGTGCCGCAGCACGGCCAGCGCGGCCTCGATCCCGGCTTCGGGGATCGGCTCTTGCTGGGTGAAGCTCCCGGTGAAGGTCCCTGCAAGGTTTGGGTGGGGCAGGTTTGAACTGGGCAGAGTTGGCGCTGTCATGTCTGGGGCCTGCGGGTCAGAAGAAGGAACAGCGCCACCGCGCCGACAAGGGAGCCCGCCGAGACATAGAACGCCACGTCGGGGGAACGGAATGCGGCATCGGGCTGCATGAAATGGCCGAAGATCTGGCTGAAGGTGACCGTTCCGAACAACATCGCCACGTTCATGATCGCGGACAGTCCACCCTGAAGCTCGCCCTGCGCATCTTCGGGAACCTCCTTTGACATGATTGCCACCAACATGGGATGGACAAAGCCTTCCGGCCCGTGGATCACCATAAGGACCAGAACCGCGCCCAGCGTCCCCACAAGACCATAGCCCAGCGCAACGATGGCCGCGATGACAAGCCCGGCAAGGCACACGCGCCATTCGCCCCAGCGCTTGACCACTGGTCCGGTACCCAAGCCCTGAAACAGCGCCATGATCAGCCCGAACGCCGCAAGCGACAGCCCCACGGTGGCTTCGGACCAGCCGAACTTGGCCATGCCCCAGAAGGGCCAGATCGCCGGATACACCGCCGTGGCGAAGAAATAGACGAACATCACGGCGCACAGCGGCAGAACCTGACCGTACTGGCGAAACACTCTGAACGCCCCGAACGGGTTCGCGCGGGCAAGTTCGAAGGGCCGGCGTTTTTCGGGGGGCAGTGTCTCGGGCAACACCAACCAACCGTACAGGAAGTTGAGACCCGAGATTGCCGCAGCGACGAAAAACGGCACCCGAGGCCCAAGCTCGCCCAGCAATCCGCCTATCGCCGGACCCAGGATGAACCCCAGCCCGAAGGCCGCTCCCACCAGACCGAAGGCCTTTGCGCGGTCATCGGGGGCGGTGACATCGGCGATGTAGGCATTCGCAATCACATAGGACGACCCACACATTCCGGCGATGATTCGTCCGACGAACAGCCAGAAAATCGTCGGCGCCAGGGCCGAGAACAGATAGTCCAGCCCCAGCCCGAAGATCGCCAGCAAAAGGAGTGGCCGCCGCCCGAACCGGTCCGACAAGTTCCCCGCCAGCGGCGAGAACGCGAACTGCGCGATCGAGAAGGCCGCGAACATCCAGCCCCCGACATAGGCCGCGTCGGCAAGATCCATGTTCCCAACGTCTTCGATCAGCCGGGGCAGCACTGGCATGATCAGGCCAAAGCCCACCATGTCCAGAAACACGGTGATCAAAACAAAGGTCACGGCATGGCGGCTGACCTTTTGCCGGGGGGCAACGGATAGTCCGATATCGCTCATGGCGCTGACCCTATGACCGCCTCAAAGCCCTGTCAAACCGGGGGTGCCGTCTGCCACTCGGGGCAAAATGCAGCTTCCTTTCTGCTAAAATATCCCACGGGAGGTCTGGAGGGTGTGAAACCCTCCAGTCCCCGCTTCAAGGCCTGTGCAACAGCCGTCCGGCCAGGCCGGGCAGGTCCTCATACCGGTCGAGGAGGGCGGCAGGCTGAAACCGGCTGACGGCGGTGCCTTCCGGCCCAAAGGTCACCAAGGCCACGGGCACCCCGGCGGCCACCCCGGTTTTCGCATCCGTCTCGGTATCGCCCACCAGCATGGACCGCGCGACAACAGCGCCTGCCCGCTCTACCGCCGCGCGGAAGGGGGCGGCGTCTGGCTTCCTGACCGGTAGCGTATCTGCCCCGACCAGCGCGCCGAAAGAGTTCCGCACGCCCAGATCGCGCAGCAGAATTTCGGCCAGCGCTTCGGGCTTGTTTGTACAGATCGACACCGCAAAACCTTGCCGCTTCAACGCCTCAACCGCCGCCATCGCGCCGGGATACAGACGTGTGTGGACGGCAATCGCGCTCCGATATGCCTCCAGCAACAGCGGATAGGCGGCATCGACATCAGCCTCCGACCAGTCGCGCCCCAGCCGGGTAAATCCCAGCCGCAGCATCGCCCGCCCGCCATGAAACGCCGTCAGCGCATCAGCTGGCCCAAGGACCGCGCCTCCGGGCAGACAGGCGTTCGCAGCGGCCAGAAGGTCAGCGGAAGTGTCAGCAAGCGTTCCGTCCAGATCAAACACAACGCAGCGCATGGTATGGAACCCCGTAATGGCAATGCTGAAACATCGCGTGAGGGTTTGGCCCCTTGCCACCCCGCGCCATGGGGGTAAAACGGGCAGAACGATAAAGGAAGGGGCAGAATGCAGGTTTCAGTCATCGTGCTGGCAGCGGGTCAGGGCACGCGGATGAACTCCGACTTGCCCAAGGTTCTGCATCACGTCGCGGCTGCACCGCTTTTGCACCATGCTCTGGCCACCGCGCACAGCCTTGATCCTGCCCGCATCGTGGTGGTCACCGGCCACGGCGGTGAGGCGGTCGCCACCTCGGCGCTTGGCTATTCCGAAGCGGTGGATACCGTCCTGCAGGACCCCCAACTTGGCACCGCCCACGCCGTGGCCCAAGCTGCGCCCTTGCTGGCCGGGGCAGAAGGCGACGCCATCGTCCTTTACGGCGACACCCCGCTGATCCGCGAAGACACCCTTCGGGCCATGCTGGAGGCACGGTCGCGGCATGCCGTGGTGATCCTTGGCTTTCATGCCAAAGACCCCGGTCGCTATGGCCGTCTGATCGTGGCAGGGGACGATCTTCATGCAATCCGTGAATTCAAGGACGCAAGTGCAGACGAACGCAGGATAACCTTGTGCAATTCGGGCGTCGTCTGTGCCGACATGCAAACGCTTTTGTCGCTGGTAGCCGAGGTAGGCAATGCCAACGCGGCCGGGGAATACTATCTGACCGACATCGTCGAACTTGCGCGTGCGCGGGGCCTGACCGCTGGCGTCGTCTTGTGTGACGAGGCCGAGACGCTTGGCGTCAACACGAGGGCCCAACTGGCTGAGGCCGAAGCTGCCTTCCAGTCCCGCGCTAGGATTGCGGCGTTGGAGAATGGCGTCACCCTGACCGCCCCCGAAACCGTGTTCTTCGCGCTGGATACCTGGGTCGGCCGTGATGCGGTGATTGGCCCGAACGTGATCTTCGGCCCCGGCGTCACCATTGAATCGGGCGCGGAAATCAAAGGCTTCTGCCATCTGGAAGGGTGCCACATCAGCCGCGGCGCCACTGTCGGCCCCTTTGCAAGGCTGCGCCCCGGCGCAGAACTGGCCGAAGATGTGCATGTCGGCAACTTCGTGGAAATCAAGAACGCCATCCTTGGCGAAGGCGTGAAGGTCGGCCACCTCACCTATCTTGGCGATGCCGATGTGGGCGATTTCACCAACATTGGCGCGGGTACGGTGACCTGCAACTATGACGGCGTGATGAAGCACCGCACCACCATCGGCAAGCGCGCCTTCATCGGGTCTGACACCATGCTGTTGGCCCCGGTAACGGTGGGCGACGGGGCCTTGACCGCCTCCGGTTCCGTCATCACCGAAGATGTCCCGGCCGAAGCCGTAGCCATCGGGCGGGCGAAACAGGTGAACAAACCGGGCCTCGCGACCCGAATGTTCGAAAAGTTAAAGGCCGCGAAGGCCACCAAGGCAAAAGGGCTGTAAAAATGTGCGGTATTGTCGGGGTATTGGGCAACCACGAAGCAGCTCCTCTGCTGGTCGAGGCACTGAAACGGCTGGAATATCGCGGCTACGATTCTGCCGGGATCGCCACCGTCCACAAGGGCAGGCTGGATCGCCGCCGGGCCGTGGGCAAGCTGGTGAACCTTTCAGACCTGCTGGTTCACGACCCTCTCGCCGGAAAGTCCGGTATCGGCCACACCCGCTGGGCGACCCACGGCGCGGCAACGGTGACCAACGCCCACCCGCATCGCGCCGGTGGCGTGGCTGTCGTCCACAACGGCATAATCGAAAACTTCCGCGACCTGCGGGCTGAATTGGCCGCCGATGGCTACGCCCAGGAATCAGAGACGGATACGGAAACCATCGCCCTTCTTGCCCGCCGCGCGCTTGACCGTGGCGCCACCCCGGTCGACGCCGCCCGCGCCACTCTGAAACGACTGCACGGTGCCTTCGCGCTGTGCTTCCTGTTTGACGGCGAGGATGACCTGATGATCGCCGCCCGCAAAGGCAGCCCGCTGGCAATCGGCTGGGGCACTGGCGAGATGTTCGTAGGCAGCGACGCCATTGCGCTGGCCCCGATGACCGACCGCATCACCTATCTGGAAGAGGGGGACTGGGCCGTCATCACCCGCGCCGGTGCACAGATCTTTGACGCGGCCGACCGCCTTGCCAACCGGGCCGAGACACGCATCCAGATCGACTCCGCCCGCATCGAAAAGGCTGGCTACAAGCACTTCATGGCCAAGGAAATCGCCGAACAGCCCCTCGTCATCGCTGAGGCGCTGAAGCATTACACCACACCCGAGGGCCTGCTGCGCCTGCCGGAAGGCATTGATTTTCAAGGCGTTGATCGGATCACGCTGGTCGCCTGCGGCACTGCTTCCTACGCGGCCCACATCGCCAAGTACTGGTTCGAACAGATCGCCGGCCTGCCCGCCGAAATCGACATCGCGTCCGAGTTCCGCTATCGTGAGCCGCCGCTGTCCCCCACCTCCTGGGCGCTGTTTGTCAGCCAATCGGGTGAAACCGCCGACACCCTTGCCGCCCTGCGCTATTCCAAGGACAAGGTCGCCAAGGTCCTGTCGGTGGTCAACGTCCCCACCTCGTCTATCGCGCGGGAAAGTGATCTTGCCCTGCCGATCATGGCGGGCGTTGAGGTGGGTGTCGCGTCAACCAAGGCCTTCACCTGCCAGTTGGTTACCCTGGCGCTTCTGGCTCTGAAGGCTGCGGTTGACCGGGGCCGCCTGACCCCGGTTGACCTAGTGCAGCACATCGCCGATCTGAACGCGTTGCCCGGCCTGATGAACCATGCACTCAGCCTGTCACCGCAGATCGCGGCCATCGCCGATGATCTGGCGAAGGCGCAGGATGTCCTTTTTCTGGGCCGTGGCACGATGTACCCCCTTGCAATGGAGGGTGCGTTGAAACTGAAGGAAATCAGTTATATCCACGCCGAAGGTTATGCGTCAGGTGAACTGAAGCACGGCCCCATCGCGCTGATCGACGCCGCCGTTCCGGTGATCGTCCTGGCCCCCAAGGATGCGCTCTTTGACAAGACCGTGTCCAACATGCAAGAGGTGATGGCCCGCCATGGTCGCGTCCTGCTTCTGTCCGACGCCAAGGGAATCGCCGAGGCTGGGGCGGGCACCTGGAAGACCATCACCCTGCCCGAAGTCGCCGCCGCCTTTGCCCCGATCCTTTATGCCGTCCCGGCCCAGCTCCTTGCCTACCACACCGCCATCGCCAAGGGCACCGATGTAGACCAGCCGCGCAACCTCGCCAAGTCGGTCACGGTCGAGTGACCCCGCTTGAGCAGCTTGAAGCCTTGGCCAACCCCGCCAAGGCACTGGAACTGCAGGCTTATCATAAAGCGCCCCGCCGTTACCTTGGCGTGCCTGTGCCAGAGGTCGATGCGTTGTGCGACCTGTGGCGCGCTGACCTTGCGTTGCAGGACAGGCTCTCCCGCGCCGACAGCCTTTGGCAAACCAATATCCACGAAGCCCGCGTCGCCGCCGCAAAACTTCTGACCCAGGCGCGCATCCGCCCTGACGATGGTGCCTGGGGGTTGATCCAGTCATGGGTGCCAGACTTCGATGGCTGGTCTTTGGCCGATCACGCCAGCATTGCCGGGCAAAAGCGCCTGGTGGCAGACCCAAGCCGCCTTGATGCCGTCGAGGGCTGGGTAACCTCACCCCATATGTGGACCCGCCGCGCCGCCCTGGTGATGACGCTACCCTGGACCAAGCAGAACCACCCAAAACCGGCCGAGCTTGCCATCCGCGACCGCGTCCTTGGCTGGTGCGACACCCTTTGTCGCGATCCGGACTGGTTCATCCAGAAGGCCATCGCCTGGTGGGTGCGCGATCTGTCAAAACATGACGCACAGCGCGCGCGCGGCTTTTTGCAAGCGCATGGAGAGGCGCTCAAGCCGTTCGCCCGCAAAGAGGCAGGCCGGCATCTCGCCGCAGATCAACCGGGCATCTGACTGCCTTCGCAGTTTGCTCTTTTCAAAAATACTCCGGGGGTGCGGGCGCTGGCCCCCGGAGCGTCCCCTGCACCGGCGTCAGGGTCCGAAGACCGCAACCTCTGGCAGTCCGGTCAGATTGAGCCCAAGCGCCTGAAACGCCGCCAGCGACAAAAGTGCACCCCCGGTTCCGGGCCGCAACTCCAGTGTCAGGCTTTGCCCCGTTGCGGTTTCCACCCGGCCCTGCCCCACTGCGGTGACCTGCGACGTGCGCAGCCACAACCCTTGCTCGGCGGGCGGGCCAAGAGCGACCACAACCTTGCCCAGGGCCTTTTCACCGCTGGCCGCCGGAGCGGACAGCGCTGCGGCCTTTTCAGCGGCGCTGGTGGTGTCCAGAACATCGGCGCGGACCGCTTTTGCGCCCAAGGCCGCGGTTCCGGCCGAAGTGGCCATTTCCGTCGCCGGATCGCGCCCTGCGGGGGCGGTCATCGGCGCTGAGGCGGATTTGGGGAACAAGGTTGCGCAGCCCGGCAGGGCAAGCAGCATCAGAAAAGGAACAAGCGTATGTTTCATGGACCGACTTTAACGCGCCGCCGCTGCCCCGGCAATTGCCGCTTTCCGCCTTGTGCGGTCCCCCGCGCAGGCCTACCTTCTATGCATGACACCGCTTGTCGATCCTTTCGCCCGCGCGATCTCGTACCTGCGGGTCTCGGTCACTGACCGCTGTGATTTCCGCTGCAGCTATTGCATGTCCGAAAACATGACGTTTCTGCCAAAGGCTGAACTTCTAAGCCTGGAAGAGCTTGACCGTTTGTGCACGGCCTTCATCCGCATGGGCGTGGAAAAGCTGCGCATTACCGGGGGGGAACCCTTGGTGCGCAAGGGAATCCTCACTTTTTTTGAGGCGATGAGCCGTCACCTGCAGACCGGTGCGCTAAAGGAATTGACGCTGACGACCAATGGCAGCCAGCTGGCAAAATTTGCCGCACCCCTTGCCGCACTTGGCATTCGACGGGTCAATGTCAGCCTTGACACGCTTGACCCCGCGAAGTTTGCCGCGATCACCCGTTGGGGCCGCCTGCCCCAGGTGCTGGACGGGATCAACGCCGCCAAAGCCGCGGGTCTGCGGGTCAAGATCAACGCCGTGGCGCTGAAAGGCTTCAACGAGGACGAACTTTTCACCCTCACCGACTGGTGCGCAAGGGAAGGCCATGACCTGACGTTTATCGAGGTGATGCCGATGGGCGAAGACATGACCGCCGGCCGCCTTGATCAATATTGGCCGCTGAAAGACCTGCGCGCACATCTGGCCCAACATTTCAGCCTGACCGACTTGACCGAACGCAGCGGTGGCCCGGCCCGCTATGTACGGCTGGAGGAGACAGGCCAGAAAATTGGCTTCATCACCCCGCTGACCCACAATTTCTGCGAAAGCTGCAACCGCGTGCGGCTGACCTGCACCGGGCAGCTTTACATGTGCCTTGGGCAAGAAGACATGGCCGACCTGCGCGCGCCATTGCGCGCCAGCCCGGATGATGCGGCGCTACTGGGGGCAATCCGCGCCGCGATTGCGCGCAAGCCGAAGGGCCATGATTTCGACTATTCGCGCCAGAAGGTGCAGGGTCAGATCACCCGCCATATGAGCCATACTGGCGGCTGACGTCGTTTTGCCTGATCCATCGCCCTGGGGCCGGACATCCGGCCCGCTTCATTTGGTCAGGATCAGTTTCCCGGCCCGTGTGATCCGCAGACTGTAAACCTGCCCGTCCAGCAATATCCGGGCCAGACTGCCACCCTCGGTCAAGACGCGCGCTTCATGGACCGGTGTCGCATCCGTGGTCAGCCAGGTGTCGATCTGGGCGTTCATTTGGCGCTCTCCAAGCGGGCGATCAACGCCTCAAGGGCGGCGCCAGGGAAGACCCCGGCGGCGGCCATTTGCAACACGTCCAGCAACTCAGCCCCCGGCGCCGGGCGGCGGACCTGATCTGGTGTTGGGAACGGCACGGAATAGGGCATGGTGAACTCCACCTGTTGAAGGACACCGGGCGTGCCATCCTCGGGGGCGGCTGGCTGGGCATGCGATTTAACCTGACTGTTTTACTCAGCCATGTCAAGCCGCCGCTTTCCACTGGCCCCGGGCCGCGCAAAACCGTTATCTTCGGATCGGCGGATCTGTTCCTGCCCTACCGACAACCTTGACTTCGCCCCCCAGACGCTCCCGGATGCCGAGCCGCATGACGCCCCAAGCCAGGATACCCATGCCCAAGAAATCAGCCGAATGTTCCCCCGTCCCGGTGCCTGCGACTGACATGGACCCCGCCGGTCAGCTTCTCAGCCGGCCCCCGCCGTGGCTTGCGGATGAAACGCTTGCCCACATCCTGTGCAAGCACTGGGGCCTGACCGGCACCCTGACGCCCCTCACGTCCGAGCGTGATCTGAACCGCCGCCTTGACACCGATACCGCCACCTACACGGTCAAGCTGTCCAACCCGGCCGAAGCGCTCGCGCTGACCAATTTCCAGACCCTCGCCCTTCTGCACTGCGCCCGCAAAGATAGCGGACTTCCCACCCCCCGCCTCATTCCGACGCGTGACGGAAAGCCCATCGCCGTCCTGCCTGAGGGGGCCCTGCGGCTGTTGACGTGGTGCCCCGGCACGCCTGTCGCGAACTTGCCCCGCACCGCCGCGCTGGCGCGAGCCACGGGTGCCGCCCTCGCCCGCCTGACCCTCGCCCTGTCGGACTTTGACCACCCGGCTGCCGATCATTTCATTTTGTGGGACATCCGCCAGTTTGCCCGTCTGGCCCCTCTGATGCCAGCCTTGCCACAAGATCTGCGCCCAATCGCGCGCGCGTGTCTTGACCGCTTCGAAACGGTGGTCGACCCGGCATTGGCCAAGTTGCCGCGCCAGATCGTCCACGCCGATTTCAATCCGCACAATCTGCTGGCCGACCCTGCCCAACCCGACAGCCTGACCGGAATCCTTGATTTCGGCGACATGGTGCGCACCCACCGCATCTGCGACCTTGCCACAGCCTGTTCCTACCAGATTGACGCGGATGACCCGCTGCGCCTGCTGACCCCGCTCCTTGCATCCTACCACGCCCAGCTGCCCCTGACCGAGGGGGAGACTGCCCTTCTGCCATCCCTTGTCACCGCCCGCATGCTGGCCACCCTGACCATTTCTGCCTGGCGCGCGGCGCGCCATCCCGAGAATGCCGCCTACATCCTGCGCAATGCGCCGTCCGCCCGCGCCGGCCTCGCCGCCGCCGCCAGCCTGACGCCCGACCAGATCCAGACCGCGTGTAAAAGGTCCATCCCATGATCCCGATGCCCAACGCCTATACCCCCGGCGCCGCCCTCCTGCCGCCTGAGGATGAGGCGCGCATCGCCCGGCGCGCGGCCCTCCTCGGCCCGGCCTATCGTCTGTTTTATGAACGGCCCTTGCATCTTGTCCGCGCTCAGGGCGTCTGGGTCTACGACCGTGACGGCCGCGCCTACCTCGATGCCTACAACAACGTGGCCTCGGTCGGGCACTGCCATCCCCGCGTGGTTGCCGCGATGGCCGGGCAGGCAGCAATGCTAACCACCCACACCCGCTATCTGCACGACGGCATCCTTGACTATGCCGAACGGCTCCTTGCCCTTTTTCCCGCGCCACTTGCCCACGTCATGTTCACCTGCACCGGGTCCGAGGCGAATGATCTGGCCTTCCGCATCGCCCGCGCAGCCACCGGGGGCACCGGGATCATCGTTACCGACAACGCCTATCATGGCGTGACGCTTGCCACTGCCGAGGCATCCATGTCGATTGGCCCGGCGGTCGCCCCCGGCCCCACCGTCTTTCCGATCCCAGCCCCCAGTGCGGCGAACTATCCCAATGGCATCGCCAATGGCTTCGCCGCTGCCGTCACCGCAGCCTGCGCCAACATGTCGGCCCAAGGTCTCAAGCCTGCCGCGCTGATCGTCGATACGGTTTTCTCATCGGACGGTGTCCTGCCCGACCCCAAAGGTTTCCTTGCCCCCGCCGCCGCTGCCATCCGCGCCGCAGGTGGTCTCTTCATCGCCGATGAGGTGCAACCCGGCTTTGGCCGGACCGGCGGCCAGATGTGGGGCTTCGACCGCCATGGCGTGATTCCTGACATGGTCTCTCTGGGAAAACCTATGGGAAATGGCTATCCGATGGCGGGCCTTGTCCTGCAACCCGCAGTCATTCAGGCCTTCGGTACAAAGGCGCGCTACTTCAATACATTCGGTGGCAATGCGGTTGCCGCCGCCGTGGGCATGGCGGTTCTGGACGTGATCCGCGACGAAGGCCTGATGCTGAACGCCGCCACCGTGGGCACCGCCTTTGCCACCGGCCTGAGCGCACTCGCCCGGCGCCATGCGACCCTTGGCGACACCCGCGCCACGGGCCTGTTCCTTGGGCAGGATATCGTCACCGATGGCCAACCCGACGCTGCCCGCGCCGCCCGCCTGGTCAACGCACTACGCCAGAACGGCATCCTGATCAGCGCGACCGGGCCCAAGGGCCATGTCCTGAAAATCCGCCCGCCGCTGCCCTTCACCCTGGCCAATGTCGACCAGTTCCTCAACAGTTTTGATCAGGTGCTGACAAGAGGCTGATCGATGCAGCTTGCTCTTTTTAGAAATACTCCACGGGGGTTTGGGGGTGTGAAACCCCCATCACCCAAGCCGGTTTGGGCGCGCTTGCGCGCACCAGAGGCTTGGAAAAAAGCGCGCGCGGAACGCGCTCAATTCAAGAAGGGCCGCGAAAGGTTACCCAAGCGCGTAACCGGCCCCGCGCACGGTGCGCACCGGATCGGCCCCGCCGAACTGCATCAGGGATTTCCGCAAGCGGCCCACATGCACATCAACCGTCCGGGTATCGACATAGATGTCGCGGCCCCAGACCAGATCAAGCAGCTGTTCGCGGGAAAACACCCGGCCGGGACGCTCCATCAGCGTGACCAGCAGCTTGAACTCGGTCGGCCCCAGCTTCAGCACCTTGTCGCTGCGATAGACGCGGTGGCTTTCCGGGTCGAGCCGAATATCCTCATGCTCCAGCACTACCCCGGCGGTGGAGGGGCGCACGCGGCGCAACTGCGCCCGCGCCCGCGCCATCAGTTCCAGCACCGAGTAAGGCTTGATGACATAGTCATCCGCGCCGGTTTCAAGCCCCCGGATGCGGTCCACCTCTTCCGCGCGCGCGCTTAGCATGATGATCGGAATTCCCCGCGTGTCAGGGCGCATCTTCAGCCGGCGGCAAACCTCGATCCCCGACACCTTGGGCATCATCCAGTCCAGAATGATGATGTCGGGGTCTTCCTCATCGACCAGCACCATCGCGTCTTCGCCGTTGTCGGCCTGCGTCACCGCAAAGCCCTCGGCCTCAAGGTTATAGGCCAGAACTGTGCGCTGCGCCGGTTCATCCTCGACCAGCAAAACCCGTGGTTGTCCACTGCGTGCCATCACTTATCCCCTTGCCGCCACAGCGCCGGTGCTGTCCACCTTCGGCCGGTCATCCTCGGGCATCGACCCGGTGACCAGATAAATCACCTGCTCCGCGACGGATGTGGCGTGATCGCCCACCCGCTCGATATTCTTGGCGATGAAATGCAGGTGCATGCAGGGCCCGATGTTGCGCGGGTCCTCCATCATATGGGTCAGGAACTCGCG
>JANPJU010000105.1:0-39240 GCA_031425675.1 Paracoccaceae bacterium
GAATGGGGTGACGACCTCAGCCAATTCGACCTGATCGTCGCCCTCTCCCCCGCCTCGCAACGCATGGCGCTGGAATTGACGCGCTACCACCACCTGGAGATCGAATACTGGCCGATCCTTGACCCGACTGGATTGGGCGAGACGCGCGAGGCCAAACTCGCCGCCTACCGTCAGGCCCGTGACCAGATCAGGACGCGGATGCTGGAGCGGTTCGGCCCGCCGACGGAGGCTTGACCCACCAAACAATATGACCTATTTTTAGGTCAGAGGTGACCCATGCAAATTGCCATCGCTGACGCCAAAGCCCGCTTTGCCGACCTCATCCGTCGGGCAGAAAATGGCGAAAGCATTGTGCTGACCCGGCACGGCAAACCAGTTGCCCGGCTGACCGGCGCACCCCGTCCCCAAGATCTGCCGCTTTTCGGTGCCCTCAAGGGCCGCATCCAGATTGCCGATGATTTTGATGACCTGCCTGCAGGTTTCGCCGATGCCTTGGGTAGCCCCACCGACCCCGCATGATCCTGGTCGATTCCCACATCCTGCTTTGGGCGCTGGCCGATGACCCTCGCCTGACGCCTCGGATGCGCGCGATCATGCAAGAGGAGGACCTTCGCTTTGTCAGCGCCGCCAGCATCTGGGAAATCGAGATAAAGCGCGCGCTTGGCAAGCTATGGGTTGGTGGCGACATTCTTGATATCGCCGCCCGCGCCGGTTTTGCCCCGCTTGCCATCACCTGGGATCATGCGGCCGCTGCTGGCCGCTTGCCTCCGCATCATGCTGATCCGTTTGATCGCCTGCTGATTGCACAGGGGCACGTCGAACATCTGCCGATCCTAAGCGCGGACCGTCAATTTGCGGCCTATGACGTGGCGCTGGCCCTATCGTAAGGTGCGCTACAGCGCAGCATCCAGGTTGACGCCCTCACTCCGCCGCCACTCCCACCTGCCCCGCCAGTATGTCGGGAAGCGCCCCCTCGATCCACCCGACCAGTGCAACAACATGCGCTGCAGCCTCCCGGCCCAACCCCGTCAGCTCATAATCCACATGCGGCGGCACCACCGGATGCGCAGTGCGCAGGACGAACCCGTCCGCCTCCAGGTCCTTCAAGGTCTGCGACAGCATCCGCTCGCTCACCCCGCCGACCTTCCGGCGCAGCTCGGCAAAGCGGTGCGGGCCGGTCGCAAGGGCCACCATCACCAGCGTGCCCCAGCGGTTGGTCAGGTGCTGCAGGATCGGGCGCGATGGGCAATCGGGGGCCAGCACATTCCCGCGTCCCCAAGCCTGAAACAGCGTCTGTGCGTCTTCTGCCATGGTCATGTGCGCCCCTGCCCCATACTAACAAAAACATGCGTACTTCCTTTTTGTTAGTATTCCGATATCTCTCCCCCCAAGTCAACCAAAGGAGAGTTCCATGACCATCGCCATCACCGGGGCCACCGGCCACCTTGGCCGCCTTGCCATCGCCGCCCTTCAGGCGCGCGGGGCCAGCCCCATCGCCCTGGCCCGCAGCCCGGAAAAGGCCGCCGATCTGGGCGTGGAAACCCGCGCCTTCGACTACACCACCGCCGATCCGGCCGCGTTGCGGGGGGTGGATACGCTTGTCCTGATCTCCTCCAATGATCTCAACGACCGTGTCGGGCAGCATCGGGCGGTGATTGCGGCGGCCAAATCGGCGGGGGTGGGGCGGATCGTCTACACGTCGCTTCTGAAGGGTGGAGTGAACCCTATGCTTCTGGCTTTGGACCATGGCCCGACCGAAGCAGCCCTGATCGAGAGTGGCATTGCCCACACCGTGCTGCGTAATGGCTGGTACACCGAAAACTACACCGGTGCCCTGGGTGCCGCCATTGAACACGGCGCGATCATCGGCGCTGGGGGCGAAGGGCGGGTGTCTTCGGCGGCCCGCAAGGACTATGCCGAGGCGATTGCCGTAGTGGCGCTGGATATAGGCCATTCGGGCAAAGTCTACGAACTTGCAGGGGATGCCGCCCATACTGGGGCCGATCTTGCGGCGGCGGTAGCCAAGGCGGCGGGCAAGCCGGTGGCTTATGTGAACATGCCGGAAGCAGATTATGCCACGGCGCTGGAAGGGTTTGGCCTTCCCCAGGTGTTGGCCCGAGCTCTTGCCGACAGCGATGCCTGGGCCGCCAAGGGCGCGCTTTACGACGACAGCCGCACCCTTAGCCGCCTGATCGGTCGCCCGACCACTCCGGTCGCCGACACGATCGCCGCGGCCCTGTGACAGCGCAAAGGGCGGGCGACCCCGGCCGCCCTTCCCTCCCGGCACGAATGCGGAGAAGGGCGCCGTCCGTTCCCCGGCTTGGAAACCCCGCAAGGCCCCGCTACTCTTCTCCGCGAAAAGGAGAGCCGAATGACCCGCACCGAAACCCTTGCCCTGATTGCCCGCTACTACGCCGCCTTCAACGCGGGTGACCCGGACGGCATGCTTTCCTGCCTGACCGACGATATCGAGCACCGCGTGAACGAAGGTGTACCCCGGATCGGCCACGCCATGTTTGCTGAATTCTGCAGCTACATGGGCGTCAGCTACCGCGAGCAGTTGCAGGACATGGTGATCTTCGCCACCGACGACGGCACCCGCGCGGCAGCCGAGTTCATGGTGCATGGCACCTACCTTCAGACCGACCCCGGCCTGCCAGAGGCCAAAGGACAGACCTACATCATCCCCGCCGGGGGCTTCTTTGAGGTGCGCGGCGGCAGAATTTCCCGCATCACCACCTTTTACAACCTTAATGACTGGATCGCCCAGGTGAGCCGGTGAATATCGACGACCTCACCGTCCGTGCCCTGCGCGGTCCCGATCTTGAGGCTGCGCTGGATCGGGTTGCCCACTTGCGCATCACGGTCTTCCGCGACTGGCCCTATCTTTACGACGGTACCCTTGACTATGAACGTCAGTACCTTGCCACTTATCGTGAAAATCCTGGCGCGCTTCTGGTTGGGGCGTTCCATGACGGGACGCTGATCGGTGCTTCGACCTCCACACCCATGGAAGACCACGCGCCCGAGTTTGCGGCACCGTTCGAGACCCTTGGCATACCGCTGGAAAGAATTCTTTATGGGGCCGAGTCTGTCCTCCTCCGCCCGTATCGGGGGATCGGGCTTGGCCACCGTTTCATCGACCTGCGTGAAGCGCATGCCCGGACGCTGGGGTGCACCCATGTCGCTTTCTGTTCCGTCATGCGGCCCGAAGACCACCCCGCCAGGCCTGCCGCCCATCGCGGCAATGACGTCTTCTGGCGCGGTCGGGGCTATGCCCCTCTCGGCGGTGTGGTGGCCAGATTCAGCTGGAAGGATCTTGGCGACAACAGCGAAACAGAAAAGCCTCTGCAGTTCTGGATGCGGAAACTCTGACCCCGGGTGACTCTCGGCCGGCACCTGTGACCAGAATTCGCTTGAAACCCGGCCCTTTCGAAGGCATACGCCCGGGCGGAAGCCTGCGGACCATCCGCGGGCCCACCCACAATGGAGAGACCATGGCCAAGGAAGACATTCTCGAATTCCCCGGTGTCGTCAAGGAACTCTTGCCAAATGCGACATTCAGGGTCGAACTCGAGAACGGCCATGAGTTGATCGCGGTGATGGCAGGCAAGATGCGCAAGAACCGGATTCGCGTCCTGGCAGGTGACAAGGTGCAGGTCGAAATGACCCCCTACGATCTGTCGAAGGGCCGCATCAACTATCGCTTCAAGTGAGCGCATCCCGAAAACTGGGCACCAACTTTAGCGCCTGTATGCGCGGAAGACGCACATGCGGCTGATCCTGGGATCGGCTTCCCCGCGTCGCAAGGAACTGTTGGCGCAGCTTGGGATCGTGCCGGATGCGATCCTGCCCCCCGACATTGACGAAGACCCCCGCAAGGCAGAATTGCCCCGCCCCTACGCCGAGCGTCTGGCGCGGGAAAAGGCGCTTGCCGTGCCATGCGACCCCGAAGATGTGGTGATCTGCGCCGATACCACAGTGGCGCTGGGACGTCGTATCCTGGGCAAGCCCGCCAATGCGGGCGAGGCGGCGGCGTTCCTGACCGCGCTTGGCGGGCGCAGACATCAGGTGATTACCGCGGTGGCCGTGCGGCGGGGCGAGCGGGTGCTGACCCGGACAAGCGAAAGCGTGGTAAAGATGAAGCGGCTGTCGGATGCGGAATTGAATGCCTATCTTGCCAGCGGCGACTGGCAAGGCAAGGCCGGGGGCTATGGCATCCAGGGTCTTGCGGGGGCGTTCATCCCGTGGATTTCCGGCAGTTTCACTGGGATCATGGGCCTGCCCGTGGCCGAGACCGCCGCGATGCTGACCGCTGTGGGCTACCCCGTCTGGAGGCAAGCATGATCGGCCGCGTTTTAGTGCTGGACGAGATCGCGGGCCGTCAGGCTGCGGCCCTGATGGTGGATGGGCGGCTGGAAGAGTTGGCGGTTGATCCGGTCGATGACACCCCCCTGCCCGGTGCGATCTACCGCGCGGTGGCCGACCGGCCGGTCAAGGGCCAGGGCGGCATCTTCGTGAAGCTGCCGCAGGGATCGGGGTTCTTGCGCCAGATTTCCGGCGTCGCACCGGGGCAGCGTCTGCTGGTGCAGGTTTCCGGGCCGGCCGAGGCGGGCAAGGCCCTGCCGGTCACCACACGACTGCTTTTCAAGTCGCGCTTTGCGATCATCACCCCGGATGCGCCAGGGCTGAACATCAGCCGCCGGATCAAGGATGAAGACCTGCGCGCAGGCCTTGCAGCAATGGCCGAGGCGGGGATGGCGGGGGCGAGCCCGGCGCTGGGGCTGATCCTGCGGTCAGGCTGCGCCGAAGCCGAGGATGACGCGATTGCCGAAGACATCGCCGCGATGCGCGGTCTGGCCGAGGCGGTGCTGGCGGATGTGACCGGCGGGCCGGAGCTGCTGGTCGAAGGGGCCGGCGCGCATGAACTGGCGTTCCGCGACTGGCTTGAGCCGGCGGTGGATGAGGCGGACAGCGACGAAGGCAGTTTTGAACGTCACAGCGTCACCGAAGCGATTGACGCGCTGCTCACGCTGCGGGTGGATCTGGACGCAGGCGGACACATGATGCTGGAACCGACGCGTGCGCTTGTGGCGGTCGACGTGAACACCGGGCCGGATACGTCACCTGCCGCCAGCCTGAAGGCCAACATCGCGGCCGCCCGCGACCTGCCGCGCCAATTGCGTCTGCGGGGTCTGGGCGGGCAGATCGTGGTGGACTTCGCGCCCATGCCGAAACGTGACCGTCACATCCTCGATCAGGTGATGAAAGCCGCCTTCAAGGCAGAGGGTGAGACAAACCTCGCGGGCTGGACCACCCTTGGCCTTTATGAACTGACCCGGAAACGCGACCGCCTCCCGCTGGCCGACCTTCTGGCCGGGGCGATGGAAGGTAGGGCATTGCAGACCGGAGCACCGGCATGAGCTGCCCGATCTGCGCCAAACCAACGGCACCGGACTACCGACCCTTCTGTTCACGCCGCTGCGCAGATGTGGATCTTGGCCGCTGGCTGACCGAAAGCTACCGCATCCCTGCCACCGGAGACGAGGCTGAGGATGCCGCAGAAGACGATCCCGAGGCCCCACCCGGCACAGCCCCGCACTAGGGCGTTTTCCCTCTGGACAGCCCCGCGCCCCTTGGGTATCACCCCCGCACCAAAGCGTGCCCAGATAGCTCAGTTGGTAGAGCAGCGGATTGAAAATCCGCGTGTCGGCGGTTCAATTCCGTCTCTGGGCACCACTTAAATTCATCAAGTACAAGTGCTTTCGCCCGTCGAGATACGCTTAAATATCCTTCGCCGGGCCTTTGGCCGAACCGTTGTGCATCAAGTGCTTAGCCCTTGATTCCGCTGTGACGCCCAGCAACGGTTTGTCGAGGAAAGGCGCCCTTGAAGACGCGTGGATAGGCCGCCGCACAGGGTACTCTGCACGACTGCGTGCCGTGGCATGCCGCGCTTGCCGGTAAAGGTAAATGACCGTCCCGGGCCTGATTACGGTGTTCCTGCGGTGAACGAAGCCGCCCCCGTTTGGCTGCGTTGCAGGCTTTTGGCGCAAGGGCTGGCCCGGATCAACTGGGGCGAGGTCCGGTTTCGGTCCGCTGGTGGACCTGGGCAGGCCCACCAACGCCTTTGACAGCCGCTCCGCCCGCTTCGTCACTGTTCGCGGAAGGCGCGGGCCATTGAGTCGACGATGGGCTTGATGACATATTGCAAGAAGGTGCGCTCCGAGGTGGCGATGATGACCTCGGCCGGCATTCCGGGCAGTGGCTGAAAGTCGCCCTGAACGCGGGCAACTTCATCGACGGGCAGCGCAATGCGGGCAACATACACATCGCGTGTGGCTTGTCCGGTCGCAGTGTCCCGGATGGCATCGGCTGAAATATAGAACACCTCGCCTTCCAGCACCGGCGTTGTCCGCTGGTTCAAGGCGACCAACCGGATCATCGCTTTCTGCCCGACGTGAATACTGTCGATATCGGCGCGCTGAACCATGGTTTCCACGATCAAAGGCGCGTCCCTGGGCAGGATCTCGGCAATGGGCTTGCCTGGCTCGATCACACCGCCGGGGGTGTTGTATTTCAACTGCACCACCACCCCGTCGACGGGAGCAACGATGTCGGAGCGTTCGCTGACGCTTTGCGCGCTGTTGTGTTGTTCGCGCACAGAATCCAGTTCGGCTTGCATGACCTGCAGCTCTTCCAGCGCTTCGTTCAGATAGGCTCCGCGGGCCTGTTCGACCTGGTCCACGCTTTTTTCCAGCACAAGGCGCGTCTCGCCGATCTGGGAATCAAGGCGTGCCAACTGACCCGTCGCTTCCACCAGGCCGCGGCGCAGTCCGTTCACCGCATCTGACCGCACCAGACCTTCGTCCAGAAGGGCGGACTTGTCAGCCAGTTCTTCGCTGATGATGGCAATCAGTTCGGCAGACGACCGTGCCTGCTGCGTGAACCCCTCAAGCCTCACTGCCAAAGCCGCGGCGCTGTTTTCCAGAACGGTGATGTCGATGGCCAGCTTTTGCTGTGCCACGTCAAATGCGTGGCGCTGGCTTGTGATTATTTCCGCTACCTCGGGGAGATGGGCGTTTTCTATCAGAAAGGCTGGCAGCGGCATGTCGCTGCGGCCATCTGCCATCGCGGCAAGGCGGGCGGTGATGCCTTCCAGGCGGGCACGACGCAGGAACAGCTCTTCCTCGCGGGCGAAAGCTGCGGTCTGGTCCAGCCGCATCAAGGGTTGGCCTGCGACAACTTCATCGCCTTCATTGATCAGGATTTCGGCAATGATACCGCCTTCCAGATGCTGCACGATCTGGTTTTTACCGGTGGCGACGAAACTACCCTGCGAAATCAGCCCTGCGGACAGGGGGGCCGTGGTCGACCAGTAGCCGAACCCGCCCAGCGCCACGATCAAGAGGGTCAGCCCGATGACCGTGTGCCAACGCACCGACCGGGGCACGCCATCGTACCATTCCAGTTCCTGATAGACGACAGGCAGCGTCATGCCGCACCCCCTTGCGCAGCGCCCGGCAGGCGCGGACCTCCGTTCCGCCGACGATCTTCCAACTGCTGCAAGACCTGATTGCGCACGCCAAACAGCGCCACCGACCCGTTCGCCAAAAGCATGATCTTGTCGACGTGCTGCAGAAGGCTGGGCTTCTGCGTGATCACCACCACGGTGATACTGCTGGCCTTCGCCCTTTCAATGGCGCGGGCAAGTGCCTGATCCCCGCTGGTGTCGAGGTTCGAGTTCGGCTCATCCAGCACCAGAAACCGCGGCGCACCAAAGAACGCGCGGGCAAGGGCGATGCGTTGTTTCTGCCCGCCCGACAGCGGTGAGCCGTCAGAGGCGACGATGGTTTCATACCCCTGCGGCAGGTTGGCGATCATGTCATGCACATCGGCCAGACGTGCCGCCTCGAAGATTTGCGCGTCTGTCGCATCGGCCCGCATCCGCGCGATGTTTTCCTTGATCGTGCCGGGGAACAACTGCACGTCCTGCGGCAGGTAGCCAACGTTTTCGCCGAATTGGCGCTGGTCCCAGTTGCGCAGGTCCATCAGGTCCAGCCGCACCGAGCCTGACGTGGGCAGCAAGGACCCGACCAGCATCTTGCCAAGCGTGGTCTTGCCCGCGCCGCTGTTGCCGATCACGGCCAGCGATTCACCGGGTTTCAGACTGAAGCTGATGGCATTCAGCACCACCGATTTGGTCCCCTGCGGCACATAAAGCAGGCGTTCCACATCAAGCCGGCCTTCGGGGCGTGGCAGGCGCAAACGCTCAAGGTTCAGGGGTGAATTGCGCAGCAAGGTCGAGATCCGCGCATAGGCCGACTGCGCCATGGCAAAATGGTTCCAACCTTCGATCGCCGCTTCAATAGGGGCCAGGGCCCGACCGGCGATGATGGACGCCATGATGACCATGCCGCCGGTAATCTCGCCGTTGATTGCCAGATGCGCGCCCCAGCCAAGGATCACCACCTGCGTCAAAAGCCGCACCGCCCGCGAGAGGCTTGCCGTGATGATGTTGCGGTCCTGCGCCAGGACCTGCGATTTCAGCGAACCCGCCGTGTCCTTGCCCCAGATCCGCACCGCTTCGGGGATCATCGCCAAAGCGTTGATGATCTGGCTGTTGCGCGACATGCTGTCGAGATGCAGGTTCGCCCGGCTTTGATGCGCGTTCGCCTCGGTAAAATGTCGCGCGGTCAGGCGCTGGTTCAGCATCGCCAGTGCAAACAGGGTCAGTGCCGAGACAATGACGATCATCCCAAGGTCGGGGTGCACCAGAAACACCCCTACCACGAAGATAGGCGCAAAGGGAACGTCAAGAAACGACATCAGCGTGCCCGACGTCAGAAAGGACCGCAGCGTCTGCAGATCACCAAGGGTCTGGTATTCGCGCCCGTTGCTGTGCAGCGCCGCGCGGGCCGCAGCGCTTAGGATCGGGGCACCCATCTGGACCGCCACCTCGACGGCCGTGCGCATCAGGATGAACCGCCGCACCGCGTCAAGCAGCGCATAAAGGAAGATCGCGCCAACGATGACGACGGTCAGCATGACCAGCGTATCGACCGACCGGCTGGTCAGTACCCGGTCCGAAATCTGGAACAGATAGATCGGGATGGCCAGGATCAGGATGTTGGTCGCAAGGGTGAAGACCATCACCGCAATCAAGTTGCGGCGCACGGCCGAGATCCCGGCCGAAAGGCTTTTTCCAAAGTCCGTAGGCCCGACACGGCGGTGGAATGGCGGCGGTTTGGTCCCATCATCGCCGCCGCCCTTGGCTGGCAGCGGGGGGTCCTCGCGCCGTGCGGGGGTCTGCCTTTGCGGCGCTTGCGGGCCGGGCGACAAGTCACCTTGCGTCCGGGCCTGCGGGCGGGCGGTCGCAAGATCCTCCACCTCGGGAACGGCCCCTTGCTGCAGCGTGATCCGGGGTTTGTGGACCCCATCGTCCGTTACGCGCTGATCGTGGCGCAACAGCAAGGGCGCCAGCGCCTGTCCACTCGGCAAGTCTTTCAAGGTTTCTCTCCCTCAGGGCGTGGCGTCACACCAGAACGGCGTTCACCCCGTCAAGCTGTCCACAGTTCAATGCGGCATCTGGCAAAATCGCTGCCGAAGCGGTGTCGTCCGTCAACAAACCATCCGCCAGAAACAGCACCGCCTCTGAGGCCAGCACAGCCGAGCCTTGGTCGGCATAGGGATCAACCGCGTCGTCTTCGATAAAATTGGCCTGATAAATCACTGCATCTGAATAAATTTCACCCGCAACATGGATGTCGCTGTCAATGCCGATGGTGTTGATCGTTGCAAGATTGACCAGCGCGTTGGCCCCAGAAATCACCGTGAATTCGGCCCCGCCGGCATAGGTTGCTTCTGTCGCAAGGGCGGCCACCTGATCGGCGTCGCCAAGAATGTTGGTCTGGTCGACCATGTGCAGCGTTAGAAAATCCCCGGTGATGTACAGCACGTTCAGCGTTCCGATGCCTTCGAACGCGGCATCCTGTGCCGCCATCGGCGCCATGCCTGTCTTCCCCGTCATCACGGCATCTGCCAGTTCGGCGTGATAGGCATCCATCGCCATCATGCCGTCCTGGCCCGAGCCGGTGATCTGGGCGCTGTTCCACAACAGGTTGCCGCCTGCAGTCACCGTCGCGTTTCCACCTGTCGTTGCAAGCCAATCGGCATCGAGAAGGACATTGGTCTGGCGGATCATGGTGACATTCATCATGTCGCCGCCAATGACGATCATGTCGTAGCCCTGACCCAGCTCCGAAATGTCGGCTAGATTGATCAGGCTGTTGTCCCCCAGCCGCAGGAAGCTTGCGCCGCCTGACCAGGTCAGGCTGAGAACGTCATGGTCGATGACGAAATTCTGCTGCGACACCCAGTTGCAAAGGATGAGGTCGGCATGAAGCGTGGTGATGATCCATGCAGTCGGGAAAATGCCCGCATCCTCGGCCGGAACTTCGGGCAACGTGCCTGGGGTCACATCCCTTAGCGCGACATTGATCAGCGCGCTTTGGGCAGCGGTCCCATAGCTGGCATCAAGGTATTCGGACAGAACGTTGACCTGACTGATGACGCTGGCCGCCAGCGCGTCGCCCTGCACAAGAAGGACCGGCGCATCCAGCCATGAGACGGTCAGCACAACCTCATTCACCAGCGCATTGCCACCGGTGATGGCGACATGGGCCGCATCGACGCTTGCCTCGGCGGTGACCTGCTCTTCCCAGGTCGCGTCCGGCGGCAGGCTAACCGGTTCCGGCACATCCGGCAGGTGATCGGCAAGAATGGGCAGGGCATCGACGGCGACACCGTTGACGTGCACACCGCCCACGGCGTTGCCTTCGATCAGCGTGGCATGATCGCCTGCCGACAGTGTGGCGCTGTCCTTCGCAACCTGCCAACCGATCGACTTGATCGCCGCCACATCCGACGGATGGTCGTAGTCGCCCAGCTGGTCGAGGTCATCGGCGGTCTCAATCAATCCAGCCAAAGGCGCGTCAAAAATCGCGAAGGGGGCGAAGGTGATGCCAAAGTCATGCTGAATCTGGAAGTCCTGGTCTGACAGGACGTTCACCTGCTCAAGGATCAGTGCGACCGAAGCGGGCGGGGGCAAGACAAAGCTGAACCCGAAGGGAGCGGCCTGCGGGGCGCTGGCCGCCGTAGCCTCAATCTGGACCGAGGGCGCCGATGACGGGGGCAGAACCGCAGGTGCCTCAAGATTGATCGGACGCATCGGGGCCTTGATCAACAGGGGCGACGCTTGCTCAACCGGTTGGTCAATCCGGACACCGGGCTGGAAATCACCAATCTTGTAGGAGAATTTGAACGGTGCGTTCAGAAAGTTCAGGTCGCCTTCGACCGCTTGCGCCTGCTGCACCTTGTAGGCGTCATAACTTGCGCGACCGCACGCGGCTTCGGTGAGCTGCTGGAAGGAGCCGATGAAATGCCAGATTTCCTGGGTTATGATGTCGATCTGCAAAGCCTGCCTCCCTGGAAGCGGAACCGGCGCGATTGCTGGTGCGCGTAGGCTCTTCAGCGGGTCGGTCCGCGGCGGCCACCTGCCCGCGCAGGTAGCCGCGCCAAATGATGCGGCACTGCCCGACCGGGGTCAGGCAGTGCCAAGGGGTGTTCAGACCCCGATGTCGTCCCCTGCCGTCGTCAGTGTCGAGGTCAGGTTGCCGCCAACCACGGTCATGTCGACCGTGTTGCCCAGTACGTTTGCCCCAAGGGTGATGTTCTGGTTGAAGGCCGAGGTCAGGACAGCGGCGTCGTTGAAGGCCTCGGAACTTGCGTTCACGATGCCATCGCCGCCGTTGTTTGACCCCCAGGCGCCACTGTCGCCGCCCCAGACATCCACACCAGCGTCAGCATAGCCCCCAGCGCCGCCGGCACCGGTGGATGCCCAGGCATCGCCAGCGGTCGCTTGACCACCGTCGGCGTAGCCCTGGTTCTGGCTCCCCGCGAAGGAATGACCGCCCGCACCGCCAGCCCCACCGATGGCCCCGGCAAATGCATCGCCGCCACCCCAGCCAAGGCCCATGTCGCCGTCGCCGCCGTCACCGGTCTCGCCGCCGTCACCGCCCGGGCCGTTGCCGCCTTCGGCATTTGCAAGGCCAACGCCCAGCAGACCAAGGCCAACGCCGATTGCGCCCGCGTCGCCGCCAGCACCATCGCCACCGTCACCCGCATCACCGGAGGTGCCGCCTGCGCCACCGACGCCCAGCCCAAGACCGACGCCAAGCGCAATTGCCCCCGCGTCACCGCCATCGTCGCCGTCGCCGCCCTCAGACCCGGCTGCGGCCAGACCAAGGTTCAGCGCCCCCGAGGCCGCGTCGCCGCCGGCTGAAAGCGCGTGGCCCGAATCGCCGCCGCTGGCTTTGGCGTAACCGCCGTGGCCACTGGCCGAACCGCCCGCGTCAATGCCCGGATCGGCGTTGGCGTGGCTGGCACTGGCACTGCCGCTTTGGGTAAAGGTGCCATCGTTGGTCAGCTTCACGTCTTCCAGCTTGTCATTGTCGTCCAGATTGTTGGACTGGCCAAACACCATGCCGGTGTCATTGCCTTCGCCGCCCATGCCCCCGTTCATCACGTCGCTGAACGAGATGTCGTTGCCGGGATCATAGACATAGGAATAGCTGGCATCCCCACCGGCCTGCATCATCACCATGTCGCCGACGCTGCTGTGGTTCAGATCCAGATCGGCAAAGTCGTTGTCCTCGGGGATATAGCCGCCAAGATCGACCGTCGTGGTGACCGTGGTATTCACATTGGTGTTGGCGGTGTTGTTGGCGCTGTTTGTCGCCGAGTTCGAGGCCGCATTGTTGGCAGCATTGTTCGCGGCGTTGTGGTTAACGTTCGCATTGGCATTGCCGTTCAGATTCCCGTTGGCATTGCCGTTCAGGTTGCCATTGCCGTTGCCATTGGTATTTTCCGACTCATTGCTGCTGTACTGGTGCTGGCCCTGACCCTGGTCTTGACCCTGGCCCTGACCCTGAAGATTGGCCTGCGCCTGCCCCTGACCTTGACCCTGATCTTGATCCTGGTTCTGGTCTTGGTCCTGATCCCAGGGATCGAAGGGGGCCCACATCAGGTTCTGCGCTTGGTTACGGTTGCTCATGGTAGATCTCCGTGTTGACGGTCCCGATCACCACCGATCAATTCCAAGTGGCATGCAGCGGGACAGGTTTCGATGATCGACGTTTCCGACAGCGCGGGCGAAGGGGTCGGGCGATTCTGCAACCTGCCATTGAATCCGCGGCGCGGTCGGTTTCAAAATCGCCTTGGCATGGGCCTGTTCGTGATCTTGTCCGCCGGAAAACCCGACTTTACAAATCTCTTGCAGCGCCCAGGCCTGTAACCTCTTGACCTGGTGCCGACACAAACGCCGACCCTTGCACAATGGTCCTGACAGGCGCTTCGACCCAGCCGCCAAATGTGACTACATCTGCAACCCGAAGGCGATAGCGGTGCGGAATCATTGCCTTGATTTGGACATATTCTAACAGGTGGCGACAATATTTCACCGACGACATCCATAGTCGGGCCATCGACCCCGCCACCTGCCGGTGGATTGAGATTCCCTCAACGCCCTACGGACTAGACCATCTGAAAGGCCGAACACCGCAGGGCTAGTCCGAATATAGACCCGCGCAAGAAGGCCGATCTTTCGATCTATTTCGAATGGGGCGAAAGTGGGGTATGAATGTCGCTTTGAAGGCATACTGATTTCCATAAAGACATTTCTGTGCTTGCCGGCTTTGCCAGCACGCTTCGCGCCTGCAGATGTTAGTGTGACCATGTCGTCGAGGGTATGTAATGCACGCCAAATCGCATTTCAGAACTGCTGAAGACCTTTCCGTCCTGTCGGACTCGACACAAAGCCTTGTCTTCTTCGTCGGCTCGCGGCTTCAGTTTCCGGACTGTCTTTTCCGACTGATGGCCTTCGAGATCGAGGGGGGCAACTGCATCAGGCTGCCCTCCCTGTCCGACCTTGCCCTGGCGATCGAAGACGACGGTTTGCGCCCGCGTCTGGTCATTCTCGATGACCAGATTATGGACCTGATTGATGCGGCCATCCTGAACCGTCTTCGACTGGGTCTGGGTGCGACCGTGGCCATCGCCTTTCGTGATGCCGCGCGCGTCACGCAATTGGTTGCAAGCCGATCAGACCTGGCCAGGGGCCTCAGTTTCCTGCCGATGGATTTGAACGTCGAAGCCTGGCTTACGATCCTGCGCCTGCTTTTGACCGGCTATCCGTTCATCCCGTCCGAACTGCGGTTGCTGGCGGATGGCACGTCGCGCCCCGCGCCAGTCGATCCGTCACCTGCCGCAACCGGCACTTCCGCAAGCGGACAGGACAGCGGCCAGGATCGCCTGACCCGACGCGAAACCGAGGTACTGGCCCTGATCGCCCAAGGGCTGCAGAACAAGCATATCGCCGACCGACTGGCGCTGTCGGAACATACGGTCAAGCTGCACGTGCACCACGTCATCGCCAAGCTGGGCGCCCGCAACCGTACGGATGCTGCACGTCGCTACCGACCTGGCGAAGGGGGCTGAACGCGATGTCGTTTCAACATTCTGCATCCCCTGCCCCTGCCGATGCGTTGCTGCAGGCGCTTTTGTTGCGGACCGGCACGCTTAACTATGTGTGGACCAATACCGAAAGCCTGCTGATCCACCTCATTGCCGGCCTTGGCCGGATGAGCAAGGACGTGGCCATGGTGATCTTTCTGACCGTGAACACCACGCGCGCCCGGCTGGAACTGGTGGATCGGCTGTCCAAGATGCCCGGAATTCCGCCAGATCAGCGCAAGGCCATTCTGGCGCTGACGCAGCGGTTTCAGAAAGAGGCACCGCTGCGCAACAAGTACAACCATTGCATCTACAGCTTCGATGCCGCGCAAGGCACTGTCAGCACAATTCTGATGCGCATTGCTGACCGCAAGGATGCTTTGCAAATCGGCCGCGCGGATCGGGCGGATGCGCATGAGCTGGCCGCGATTGACGCCTCAATCGCGCGGATCCAGGCGCTGAACCTTGATATCTGGCAGGCCATCGCGCGCTATGGGTTTCCTGCCTGATCCATCCAGCGCCCTGCAAAAGGGGCCGCAAGGGGCACACGCACACCCTCGTGCAAATCGGCGTTCTGCGCTATAGGCGGCGCATGAAACTTGTGATCCTTGATTGTGACGGCGTCCTGATCGACAGCGAGGTGATCAGCGCACGGATGCTGATCGACCAGCTGGCCCGTCTTGGGGTCAAGATCGACATGGCTTATGTGGCCCGGCATTTTCTTGGCCGCAGCTATCCCACCGTGATGCAAACCATCCGCAAGGACTTTCAGCTCGACCTCACGCCCGATTTTGAGGAAGAGTATCGCAACCGGCTGCTGGCGGCTTTTGAAGATCACCTTGCCATCATGCCGGGCGTCGCGGACTTCCTTGAGAGCCTTGCCCTGCCGGTTGCCGTGGCCACCTCATCCTCGCCGCGCCGGGTTGAAATGTCGCTGCGACGTGTCGGTCTTTGGCAAAGGCTGGGGCCGGTGACTTTCACCGCCAGTCTTGTCGCGCAGGGAAAACCAGCGCCCGATCTGTTCCTGCATGTGGCTCACGCGCTGCAGGTAGCCGCCCACGACTGCGTGGTGATCGAAGACAGTCTGCCCGGCTTGCAGGCGGGCTTGGCAGCGGGGATGCAGGTTTGGCACTTTGTCGGTGGAAGTCATATGAAACCGGCCTTTCCAGACGTTCCTCAGCACCTTGCCCCACACCACCGCTTTGCAGACTTTGCCGATGTGTTCGCCAGTTTCCCCCAGCTTAGAAAGCCCGCATGAGCCGCGCAGACCCAGACTCCACGCCTCAGGATGAAGCCGCCCGTGCCGGGTGGCTGTCCTATGTCGGCGGGCTGACACAGGACGAAATCGCCGCGGAACTGGGGATTTCCCGACAGCGCGCGCAGCGGCTGATCAGCCGGGCAATGGCCGAAGGGCTGATCCACGTCCGCCTGCATCACCGCATCGCAACCTGCATGAATCTTGAGGCCGCGCTGAAGGGCCGTTTCGGGCTTGGCCGCGTCCGCGTGATGCCGTCGCTTGGCCCCGGTGCGGACCCCGTTCGCGCGATTGCCCCGGCAGCGGCGGAAGAGCTGGAGCGGTTTCTGGGGATGTCCGACCCGTTGACCATCGGGCTTGGCACCGGGCGCGCGATGCGCGGGATGGTCGATGCGATGGAACGGATGGAAGCGCCACAGCATCGGCTGGTCAGCCTTATCGGCAACATCGCCCCTGATGGCTCGGCCAGCTTTTTCGATGTGGTCATGCGGATCGCGGACAAGGTCAACGCGCCGCATTACCCGATGCCCGTCCCGGTGATTTCGCCGACCGCCGAAGAGAACGCCGCGTTTCACGCGCTGCCCCCGGTGCGCCGGGTGGTGGAACTTGCGCAGAATGCCGATGTGGTCTTTGTCGGCGTCGGGCAGATGTCGGACGACGCGCCGCTCTTGAAAGACGGGTTCGTGTCTCGCGCCGAACTGGACGAAATGCAAGCGGCCGGCGCAACGGGCGAGGTTGCGGGCTGGGTGTTTGACGCCGAGGGCCGCTACCTGGACTTTGGCACAAACCGCCGGACCGGTGGTGTGCGGGTCGCCCCCGGATTGGACCGGACATCAGTTGGCGTTGCTGCAGGTGCAGCCAAGGTGCCCGCAATCTTTGGCGCGTTGAAATCACGTATTATCAACGGCTTGGTCACTGACGAGGCAACAGCGGCCGCCCTTCTGTCGCAGGCCTGAAGGCTGCAGTTGCGGCGGAAGAGGGGGCTTGACGACTCATGGCTTGATGTGAGCAATAATTCACACAGCGATGATTTGCTCATCTGCTTGAGGGAGGAATATCAATGACACTTTCGTATCGCGCGCTTTTGGGCGCGACGGTTGCGCTGACCCTTGCCGGTTCGGCGCTGGCCCAGACCACCATCACCGTCGCCACCGTGAACAACGGCGACATGATCCGCATGCAAGGCCTGATGGATGACTTCAACGCCAAGCACCCCGACATCACCGTCGAATGGGTGACGCTGGAAGAAAACGTCCTGCGCCAGAACGTGACGACCGACATCGCCACCGGCGGCGGTCAGTATGACGTGCTGACGATCGGCACCTATGAGGTTCCGATCTGGGGCAAGCAGGGTTGGCTCGTGCCGCTGAACGACCTGCCCGCCGACTATGACATCGACGACCTGCTGCCCGCGATCCGCGGTGGCCTGACGGTGGACGGCAACCTGATGGCCTCGCCGTTCTATGGCGAAAGCTCGATGGTCATGTACCGTACTGACCTGATGGAAGCCGCGGGCCTGACCATGCCCGAAGCCCCGACCTGGGCCGATATCGAAACCGCCGCCGCCGCGATGACCAACACTGAAACCGGCGTCTACGGCGTTTGCCTGCGTGGCAAGGCCGGCTGGGGCGAAAACATGGCCTTCCTGACCGCCATGTCCAACAGCTTTGGCGCGCGCTGGTTTGATGAGGCTTGGAATCCCCAGTTCGACAGCCCGGAATGGAAGGCGACGCTCGACTTCTATCTGAACCTGATGACAAAGTATGGCCCGCCCGGCGCATCGAACAACGGGTTCAACGAAAACCTGACGCTGTTCAACCAGGGCAAATGCGGCATGTGGATCGACGCCACCGTTGCGGCGTCCTTCGTGACCGGCAAGGACAGCACCGTTGCCGACAAGGTTGGTTTCGCACTGGCCCCCGACAATGGTCTGGGCAAGCGCGGCAACTGGCTTTGGGCGTGGTCGCTGGCCATCCCTGCGTCGTCGACCAAGCAGGATGCGGCCAAGACCTTCATCAACTGGGCGACGAACAAGGACTACCTTGCCCTTGTCGCCTCCAAGGAAGGTTGGGCGAACGTGCCTCCGGGAACCCGCACCTCGCTTTACATGAACGAGGAATACGCCAAGGTCCCCTTCGCCAAGATGACGCTGGACAGCATCAATTCGGCTGACCCGACCGCGCCTTCCGTGCAGCCGGTGCCGTATGTCGGTGTGCAGTTCGTCGCCATCCCCGAGTTTTCGGGCATGGCAACCACCGTGGGCGAGATCTTCTCGGCGGCGCTTGCCGGTCAGTCAACCGCGGATGACGCGCTTGCCGCCGCACAGACCGCTGTCACAGAAGAGATGACGGCCGCAGGCTACATCAAGTAACCTCCCCGCCGGGGCTGCCACATCGGCGGCCCCGGACACCTGCTTCGGGCGGCAAGACCGCCCGAGCATTTTCCAAACGCTCCTGCAATTCCCTCTGGTTTCGAACCGGCCAAGGCCTGTGCCCCGCCCTTTCTGGAGACGTGCCCGATGTCCACGCAATCCACCCGCCTGGCGGCCCGGTTCATGGTCGCGCCCTCGGTCCTTGTCCTGTTTGTCTGGATGATCGTGCCTTTGGCGATGACGGCGTATTTCTCATTCCGCCTGTATCGGCTGTTGTCGCCGGAACGCACTGGCTGGGTGGGTTTCAACAACTATGCGTGGTTTCTCAATTCGCCCGATTTTTGGCTGGCGCTGACCAACACGCTGCTGCTGGTCGGCGGTGTGCTGATCATCACCGTGGTTCTGGGCATCCTGATCGCGCTGCTGATCGACCAGCCCGTCAAGGGTCAGGGCGTGCTGCGCATCCTGGTCATCGCGCCTTTCTTCGTCATGCCCCCGGTGGCCGCGTCGATCTGGGAAAATCTGTTGATGCATCCGCAGAACGGCCTGTTTGCGGCCCTTGCCCGTGGCCTTGGCGCGCAACCGATCCTGTTTCTGGAGCAATACCCCCTGCCCTCGGTCATCGGGATCGTGGCCTGGGAATGGCTGCCCTTCGCCACGCTGATCTTCGTGACCGCCCTGCAATCGCTGTCTTCCGAACAGCTTGAGGCGTCCGAAATGGATGGCGCGGGGGCCGTCAACCGCTTTCGCTATATCATCCTGCCGCACATGACCCGCGCGGTGACGGTGGTGATCCTGATCCAGACGATCTTCCTTCTGGGTATCTTCGGTGAGATTTTCACAACCACCCAAGGCGGGCCGGGGTCGGCATCAACCACCCTGCCCTATCTGATCTTCAAACAGGCGATCGTGGCCAAGGATATTGGCCGGGCTGCGGCGGGGGGCATGATCGCGGTGATCCTTGCCAATATCGTCGCCTTTTTCCTTATGCGCGGCATCGGCCGGCATCTGGACGCGTAAGGAAACCCCATGGCCCGTGCCCA
The DNA here is from genome assembly GCA_031425675.1 of Paracoccaceae bacterium. GTDB lineage: Bacteria > Pseudomonadota > Alphaproteobacteria > Rhodobacterales > Rhodobacteraceae > Tabrizicola. The sequence continues at coordinate 19,238 of JANPJU010000105.1, forward strand.
ATCCCCCCGCCGTATCCTGATAACCACCATCGCCGCCTGGACGGTAGCGCTGATCATCTTCTTCCCGGTTCTCTGGATGATCCTGACCAGCTTCAAGACCGAAGCCAGCGCCGTCGCCTCGCCGCCCGAACTGCTGGGCGCAAGCTGGACGTTCGAGAACTATGTCGAGGTCTGGGCGCGTTCGGATTATCCGCGCTTCTTCTGGAACTCCGTCGTCATCGCGGTCGGCTCCACTCTGCTGGGGCTGGCCATCGCGATCCCGTCGGCCTGGGCCATGGCCTTTGTGCCCGGCAAGCGGACCAAGGACCTGTTGATGTGGATGCTCTCCACCAAGATGATGCCTGCCGTCGCGGTGATGGTGCCGATCTACCTGCTGTTCCTGCAACTGGGCCTTCTGGACACGCGGATCGGGCTGGTTCTGGTTCTGATGCTGATGAACCTGCCGATCATCATCTGGATGCTTTACACCTACTTCAAGGAAATCCCCGGCGAGATCCTTGAGGCCGCGCGGATGGATGGCGCATCCCTCTGGAACGAGATCGTCTATGTCCTGACGCCGATGGCCATCCCCGGCATCGCATCAACCATGCTTCTCAACATCATCCTGGCCTGGAATGAGGCGTTCTGGACCATCGTGCTGACCACCACCAAGGCGGCGCCCCTGTCGGCGTTCATTGCCAGCTTCTCGGCGCCGCAGGGCCTGTTCTACGCAAAACTTTCGGCGGCATCGGCCATGGCCATCCTGCCGATCCTGATCCTTGGCTGGTTCAGCCAGAAACAACTCGTCCGCGGCCTGACCTTTGGCGCGGTGAAGTGAGGAAGACATGGGCAAGATTCAACTGACCAAGGTTCGGAAATCGTTCGGTGAGGTGGATGTCATTCCCGGCATCGACCTGACCATCGAGGATGGCGAGTTCGTGGTGTTCGTCGGCCCCTCGGGCTGTGGCAAGTCCACGCTTCTGCGGCTGATCGCGGGGCTGGAGGATACCACCAGCGGCGTGATCGACATTGATGGCAAGGACGCCACCAACCTGCCCCCCGCCAAGCGCGGCCTGGCGATGGTGTTCCAAAGCTATGCGCTTTACCCGCATATGACGGTGCGCAAGAACATCCAGTTTCCGTTGAAAATGGCTGGCATGGACCCCGCCGAACAGACCCGCCGGGTGGAAAAGGCAGCGTCAGTCCTGAACCTGACCAACTACCTTGACCGCCGCCCCGGCCAGCTTTCGGGCGGCCAGCGCCAGCGCGTCGCCATCGGCCGGGCCATCGTGCGCGAACCGGCGGCGTTCCTGTTTGATGAACCCCTCTCCAACCTTGACGCGGCTTTGCGCGTGGGCATGCGGCAGGAAATCAGCGAGTTGCACCAGACCCTGAAGACCACGATGGTCTATGTGACCCATGATCAGGTCGAGGCGATGACCATGGCCGACAAGATCGTGGTGCTGAACGCAGGGAGGATCGAACAGGTCGGATCGCCCCTGACGCTATATCACGAACCGCGCAACAAGTTTGTCGCGGGCTTCATCGGGTCACCCCGAATGAACTTCATCGACGGGGCCGAGGCCGCCAAGCACAACGCCCACACCATCGGCATCCGCCCCGAACACATCACCGTGGGCGATGGCCCGTGGGAAGGTGTGGTGGGCCTGTCGGAACATCTGGGGTCGGACAGTTTCATCAAGGTTGACGTGCCCGGCCTTGGCACCCTGAACGTGCGTGGCCCGGGTGAGTTGGGCGTGCATCACGGCGACCGGGTGAAACTTGCCCCTGCGGGCAAGATCCACCGCTTTGACGCCGAAGGTCTGGCACTGTGAGGTTGCAGGGCAAAACCGCGCTGATCACCGGGGCCGCGCGCGGCATCGGGCTGGAGTTTGCCCGCGCCTACACTGCCGAAGGGGCCAGCGTGGCCATCGCGGACATCAACCTTGCCGCCGCGCAAAAAGCGGCGGACGGTCTTGGCCCGCAGGCCCATGCGATTGCGCTGGATGTGACGCGGCAAGACAGCATCGACGCGGGTTTTGCAGAAGCCATCGCCCGGATGGGACATCTGGATATCCTGATCAACAACGCGGCCCTGTTCAGCGCCGCCCCCATCGTCGACATCACCCGCGCCGACCATGACAAGCTGATGGCCGTCAACGTGGCGGGTACGCTCTTCTGCACGCAGGCTGCCGCACGCCAAATGATTCCGCGCGGGCGGGGCACCATCATCAACATGGCCAGCCAGGCCGGACGCAGGGGCGAAGGTTTGGTCGCCGTCTATTGCGCGACCAAGGCCGCGGTCATCAGCCTGACGCAATCCGCCGGGCTGGACCTGATCCGGCACGGAATCAACGTCAACGCCATCGCGCCCGGCGTGGTGGACGGCGAACATTGGGACGGGGTCGATGCCTTCTTTGCCAAGTATGAGGCCAAGGCCCCCGGCCAGAAAAAGCGTGAAGTTGGCGCCGCCGTCCCCTTTGGCCGGATGGGCACCGCCGCAGACCTGACCGGGATGGCGATCTTTCTGGCCACCGATGAAGCGAAATACATCGTCGCCCAATGCTTCGGCGTGGACGGCGGCAACTGGATGGCCTGACTATGAACGCACCTCTCCCCCCCGTCGCCCTGCCCACCTATGACCGTGCGAAAGTGACCCCCGGCATCGTCCACATCGGCTTGGGCAACTTTCACCGCGCGCACATGGCGGTTTATCTGGATGACCTGATGAACCAGGGCCTTGCGCTGGATTGGGGGATCCTTGGCGCGGGCGTCCGCCCCGCCGATGCCGCGATGCGCAGCGCGATGCTGGCGCAGGATTGCCTTTCCACCGTGATCGAGCTTGACCCCGCCGGCAAGACCGCCCGCCGCGTCGGCGCAATGGTGGGATTTGTCGAGGTGGCCGCCGACAACGCCCCCCTGATCGCCGCGATGACCGACCCAAGGATCAGGATCGTCAGTCTGACGGTCACCGAAGGCGGCTATTTCACCAATGCCGACACGGGCGCATTCGACACCACCGCCCCGGCGGTGCTGGCCGATGCCAGTACCCCCGACCGCCCCGCCACCGCGTTCGGGGCGATTGTCGCCGCCCTCAAGGCCCGCCGCGCGGCTGGGACCCCGCCCTTCACCGTCATGTCTTGCGACAACCTGCCGGGTAACGGCCATGTCACCCATGCCGCCGTCACCGGTCTTGCGCGGCTGTCGGACCCGGAGCTGGCCGACTGGATCGACGCGAACGTCGCCTTCCCGAACGGCATGGTGGACCGGATCACCCCGGCCACCGGCCCCCGCGAACGTGAACTGGCCGCAAGCTTTGGCCTGGGCGATGACCCCATCCCCGTGACCTGTGAACCGTTCCGCCAATGGGTGTTGCAGGATCACTTCACCACCGGCCGCCCGCCCTTGGAAGCCGTCGGCGTTACCTTCACCAACGACGTGCACGCGTTTGAGGCGATGAAGATCCGCATCCTGAACGGCGGCCATGCGCTGATCGCCTATCCGGGGGGGATGCTGGACATTGAATACGTCCATCAGGCCATGGCGCATCCTCTGGTGCTGGGCTTTCTGGAAAAGGTCACGCGGGATGAGATTGTGCCCTATGTCGCCCCCGTCCCCGGCACCGATCTGGCCGCCTACTGCACCTTGATCCGCGACCGGTTTTCCAACCCCGAGGTGGCCGATACCGTCCAGCGCCTCTGCCTTGACGGATCGAACCGGCAGCCAAAGTTCATCGTTCCCAGCCTGCGCGACGCGCTTGGCGCGGGGGGGCGGATCGAGGGGTTGGCCCTCGCCTCGGCGCTGTGGTGCCGGTATTGCGCGGGCACGACGGACCGCGGCACGGTGATCCCGCCGAATGACCCGAACTGGGACCGGCTGACAGCACTTGCCAAGGTGGCGCGGCACGACCCTGCGCTATGGCTGGGCATGGCTGAGGTTTACGGCGATCTGGGTCAAAATCCACGTTTCGCCGAAACCTTCACAAGGCAGCTGGCCAGCCTGTGGAAACTGGGCACAGCGCAGACGGTTCAGACCTATCTCGCGGGGGAGTAACGCCCCCGAAAGGCCCGCCCCCTACGCCGCGCGGGCTGAGGACGGGAAGACCAAGGGTGCCGCATCGGGCAGTGTTTGCAACAGCGCAAGCACCTCTCCATCACTCAGCCGGTCATCCAGCTGGTCCGCCCAGACGCGGAAAAGATCCAGCCGGTAGCCGCCGAACGACGTGATCATCGCCACGTCCGACGCATCCGTTCCCCGCACCATCAGCACCCGGCCTGCGCGGGGCACGTTGTAGCGGGCGTCAAACGTGTGCCAGGCGTTGTCAAGAAACACTTCATACCAGGCGCAGAAATCGCCGGGGCCCGAATAGGGCACGCCGATGTCACCCAGATAGCCGCTGGCATAGCGGGCGGGGATGTTCATTGCCCGGCACAGCGCAATCGCCAGATGGGCGAAGTCGCGGCAGACGCCGGTCTTTTCGCGAAACACTTCGGATGCGGTCTTGCTGGCGCGGCCGAACTGATAGCCGAAGGTGACATGCTTGTGGACAAAAGTGGTGATCGCCTGCACCCGCTCCCAGCCTTCCGGCACGCCTGCGAACAGCCGCCACGCATCCTGCGTCAGGATATCGCTGTCGCAATAGCGGCTGGGGATCAGAAACTGCAGCACGTCATCGGGCAGCTCGGGGATCGGGTGCTGCCGTGCGCCGGGGTGCTGGGGGTCGGCCAGACCCTGAAACTCAACCACGCAATCAGCCCAGAACCGCGTTTGACCGACTGGGGCCACAACCCGGGTGATCCAGTTGCCGAAGCGGTCCTTGTAGCGGTGGGTCGGCGTGGCGGGTGAAACCTGCACCTCATCCGACCCGATCAGACGCCCGCCAAGCCCGGCCACAAGGTCACTGTGGGTCGAAAGTGCCAGCAGCATGGGAACCGAAACGGTGCTTTCAAGATTGATCTCGAAACCAAAGCGGATGAGCATATTGTTCGACCTTATCCTTACCGTCTGACTTGATCTCCGCCCCGGGCCACAAGTGCGCCGGTCTTCTTCCTCAGCCTTCCCATGCACGCCAGCGGGACACAGGCAGATGCGGGGTGATCGCTGCGACAGGCAAAAAACGCGCGACCCCTGGAAAGGTTCCCATGGCCAGCATCATCACTATTCTGCACCGGACGGAATACATTTATGACCAGCCAGTCATTCTGAACACGCATCGATTGATGCTGCGCCCGCGGGATGGGCATGATCTGTGGGTGGATGATGCTTTCCTGACCATTCGCCCCCGTGCGACCTTGCGCTGGTACTTCGACACTTTCGGCAATTCAGTGGCCGAGGCCAGCTTTGACAGCCCGACCGACCATCTGCTTATCGAAAGCCAACTGATCTTGCGCCGCTATGTGTCCGACCGGCTGGACGTGGGCGACGGCGGGCATGTCTGCCCCTATCCCTTTGTCTACACCGAAGATGACATGCGCGACCTGCAGCCTTTTCTGGGCCTGCACCACACGCAAGACGGCGAGGCACTTGAGGGTTGGTTGCATGATGCCTTTCCTTACCGCGCCAATGACGCAGTGACCTTTCTCCGCGGCCTGAGTGATGCGGTCCATCTGAACCTGCGCTACTCCGCCCGTGAAGAAATGGGCACTCAGACCGCCGCTGAAACCATTGCTGCCGGGGTTGGCACCTGCAGGGATTTCGCGTTCCTGTTCATGGAGGCGGCCCGACGCTTCGGCTTTGCCGCCCGGTTCGTGACCGGCTATCTGAACGACAGACCCTCGGTCAGCGGGGCCATGGCGGGCGCGCCGGTGGGCGGTGGGGCCACCCATGCCTGGGCCGATGTCTTCGTGCCCGGCGAAGGCTGGATCGAGTTTGACCCCACCAACCGCATCACCGCCGGCAGCGCTCTGATCCGGGTCGCGACCACCCGCACTCCGGCGCAAGCTTCGCCCATTTCGGGCAGTTTCGAGGGGTTTCGGGCGACGTGCCTTGCGTTGAACGTCTCGGTCGAGGTGCACGAGGACGTCGTCTGATCCTTGCGCCGTAACGCAGGCATCTCCGCGCCGTTCAGGGTGCCGGGGCGACGCCCGCACCAAGCAGATCCTCGACGAAGAAGGCTGCAAACTGGGCCCGGCCCGACACCCCGGCCTTGGCATAGATCCGCGTCAACTGCGCACGCACGGTGCCTTGGGCCGCGCCGCGCAGTTCGGCGATCTCGGCCACATCAAGGCCCTTCAGGGCCAGAAACGCCACGTCACGTTCTGCCGGGGTCAAGGCCCAGTCCAGAAACTGGCGGGCAATCACATCCGACAACGCGCCACGGGCAACATCCAGCGCTGCCTCCTGACTGCGCAGGAATTCGATGGTGCGCCGCAAGGTGAAGGCGCCGAACAAGACGCCCAGCACAAGCGCGACAGTCACCGTCGCCTCAAACAGGAAATGGATCGACGTTGGATCTTCGCGCAAATCGCCGATCACGTCGCCGACGAAAAACACCGCCGCCACGGTCTGAACCAGCAGGAACGCCGAAAGGGCTGCGGTTTGGTGCCGCGCCGCATCGCGCGGGGCCTTGCGCGTCATGCCCGGACGCCTTTCGCCCAGGGTCATGGAAGCGTCAGCGTGGTTGCCGGACGCGTCTGCATGCATCATGGTCATTTGCGGCGTGGCGTCCGTGCGTCTGGTTTGGACCCCAACAGCATGGGAGCAAGCAGATTCCGCCGCATCAGACGGCCTTCCACGAAGACCCCCGCGATATGCAGCGCCGCAAGGATCAGCAGCAAGTTAGCAGCAACTTCATGCATTTCTTCAGCCCCTTTGCCAAAGTCCGACCGTACATCACGGTCCGTGCCGTCGTCCCTAATCAACGCCGACCAGTCCCCCGATGCAACCGCTGCCTTGTCCGCGGCGATCTGCATCGGCGTGGCACCGCCGGTCATGACCAGACCGGTCCCGACGACCACCACCAGCGCGCCCCAGAACAAGTAAACCATAAGCGCCCCCGCCGGGTTGTGCGAGGGATAGCTGCGCGGCCTTTCGCCGCTGAACATCCCGCGCAAATGGGCCAGTCCCGTCCTTGGGTTCGGGGGAAACGCGCTGAAGCGCGCCTCTGCCGGACCAAGCACCCCCCAGACCAGCCGCATCAGCAACAGCGCCATGGCTGCCCAACCGATCGAGACATGCGCAACGCTGCCGCCTTGATTGACCAACGCATTCAGGACCACCGCCGCAGCGATGCCCCAATGCGACAGACGAACCACCGGGTCCCACAAGGCGGGCGGGGCAGTGGTCGCCGCTTCTGCGGTCAAGACGTCGGTTGCCGGTGCGGGTATGGTCCGGGGGGGTGCCATGTCAGTCTTCCGACTTGATTTCGACCACTGCACCCGAGGCAGGGTCGATATAGACCTCCATCATTGCTCCGGTCGCGCTGTCTTTGCACTTGGCTTCGATCTTTCCGTCTTCGGCCTCAAAGTCGTCAACCATGCAGCCCGCCGTTTCCAGCGCGGCTTTGGCGGCGACCGGATCGGTGCCGACGATATCGCCCACGACGGGCATGGCAAAGGCCGCCAGCGGTGCGATGAGGGGCAGGCTTGCAATCGCCAGGATGGACAGGAACTTCGTTTGCATGTCGTAACCTTTCAGGATGGGGCACCGTCTGGCCCCGTGGACGCAGTCTCTTTCGCCCCGGGCACCGTGCCCCGGACACCGCCCTTCTGCCGCACTATCGCCACCAGCTCTATCGCCGGGCTGCTTACCGGCCCCAGGATAAGCGGACGCTGACGGCGGGTGTTCGCCTGCTCCTCCCCTTGCGTCAGGCGACCGCAGGGGCGATATGTGAACAGCCTTTCCGCCAGCCCCCCTTCAGGAAACCGCCATGGCCCTGCCGATCCGCGACCAATTTCGAAGCTGGGCCATCGCCGCCGTTCTGTTCCTTGTGCTGCTGTGGTTCCTTGGCAATGTTCTTTTGCCGTTTCTTGTCGGCGGGGCGCTCGCCTATTTTCTGGATCCGGTTGCCGACCGGCTGGAACGTGCAGGCCTCAGTCGGGTTGCGGCAACCACCGTCATCTCTCTCGTCGCGCTCTTGCTGGTGATCCTGCTGGTCCTTGCGGTGATCCCGACGCTGGTGAACCAGCTTACCGCCCTGATCAATGCTGCCCCCGACATCGCCAAACGTCTGCAGGGGTTTTTGTTGGAGCGGTTCCCGGATCTGGCCGACAGCACGTCGACCATCCGCCAGACCCTCGCCGAAATCGGCACCACCATCCAGGCGCAGGGGGCAGAGCTTGCGAATGGCATCCTGTCTTCGGCGCTTGGGGTGATATCGGCGATTGTCTTCATTGTGGTCGTGCCGGTGGTCGCTTTTTACCTGCTGTTGGACTGGGACAACATGCTGGGCCGGATCGACGCGATGTTGCCGCGTGACCATGCCCCCACCGTCCGCCGCCTTGCGCTTGAAATTGATGCCGTGTTGGCCGGCTTCGTGCGCGGGCAGGTGTCGGTGTGCCTGGCGCTGGGGTCGTTCTACGCGGTGGCGCTGATGGTGGCGGGCCTGCAATTTGGCCTGATCGTCGGCGCGATCGCCGGGGCGGTCACCTTTATCCCCTACGTCGGGTCGATCATTGGCGGCACGCTCGCGGTCGGGCTGGCGTTGTTTCAGTTCTGGGGCGATTGGGTGCAGATCGGCATCATCGCCGCAATCTTTGCCGTCGGCCAGTTTGTAGAAGGCAACGTGCTGACGCCAAAACTGGTGGGCAAATCGGTAGGCCTGCATCCGGTGTGGCTTTTGTTCGCGCTGTCGGCCTTCGGGTCCGTGTTCGGCTTTGCGGGTCTGCTGATCGCGGTGCCGGTCGCTGCGGCAATTGGTGTACTGACCCGCTTTGGCGTCGAACAATATCAGGCCAGCCTGCTGTATCGCGGGACCGAAGCACCGGTGATCCCGGAACTGGAGGCGGCTCCACTGCCGCCAAGAGCCAGCCGCCGCAGCCGCAAACCTGCCGATCCGGGCGGTAGGGACGCGTGACGGGGCAGCTGACCTTTGATCTGACGAGGGCCGAGGCGTTGACCCGGGACGACTTCTTTGTCGCTCCCTCCAACACGCTGGCGCTGCAGACGGTTGAAAGCTGGCAGGATTGGCCGGGTGGCAAACTTTTGCTTCTGGGGCCGGAGGGGTCGGGGAAGACCCATCTGACACATGTCTGGGCTGCGGCTTCCGGCGCAATCATCCTGCAGGCCGACGCGCTGGCCGGGCAGGACATCGCGGCTCTGTCGGGCGCCCACATCGCGGTCGAAGATGCCGACCGGATCGGGGCCGCCGAGGCGCAGCTTTTCCATCTGCACAATCTGGTCACCACCACAGGCGGCGCCCTTCTTTTGACCGCCGACGCCCCGCCACGGGATTGGGGGTTGGCTCTGCCGGACCTTCTAAGCCGCCTGCAGACAGCTCCCGTCGCCCGGCTGGATCCGCCGGATGAAGGGCTTTTGTCCGCCGTCCTGATCAAGCTTTTCGCAGACCGCCAACTGGCGGTGGCACCGAACCTGATTTCCTATCTGGTCAGCCGGATGCCACGCTCCATCGGGGCGGCGAGGGCACTTGTCGCGGCGCTGGACGCCGCAGCCCTGGCCAAGGGACGGGCCGTGACGCGCGCGCTGGCGGGCGGGGTGCTGGACAGCATGGGGAACGGATGAAAAAGTGTCACGATCCTGTCACGAAGCGCACGGCATAACGCGGCCATGACCCAAGCAGATTTCCTCAAGTCGCCGTTCCCCGCCCCGGTGGAACTTCCCTTCGCTGAAACCGCAGGCCCTGCGCGCTATTTCAACCGCGAGCTTTCGTGGCTGGCGTTCAACTGGCGTGTGCTGGAAGAGGCGGCGAACCCCGCCGTTCCCCTGCTGGAACGGCTGCGCTTTTTGTCGATCAGCGCCACCAACCTGGATGAATTCTACACCGTCCGGGTGGCTGGCCTGCGTGCGCTGGTGCGCACCGGCAATGCCACCCTGTCCGAAGATGGCCGCAGCCCGGCCGAACAGCTGCATCTGATCAATGCCGATGCCCGTCGCCTGATGCAGACCCAGCAAACCACCTTCAACCGCCTCAGGCGCGAGATGGAGGGTGAGGGGATCAGCATCGTCCAGCGGTCAAAGCTGACGGCGCGCGACCTCAAGCACCTTGAGGCGCATTTTCTGAACAACGTATTTCCCGTGCTGTCCCCGCTGGCGATTGACCCGGCACACCCGTTCCCGTTCATCCCCAACACCGGCTTTTCGCTGGCGCTGGAGCTTGAGCGCAAGCACGATCAGCGCAGCCTGAAGGCGTTGCTGCCAATCCCGCAGCAGATTGCGCGCTTTGTGCCCTTGCCGGGAAAACCCGGCGAACACCGGTTCCTGCCGCTGGAAGAACTGCTGCTTTTGCATCTTGGCATGCTGTTCCCCGGCTACAGCGACCAGGGCCACTGCACCTTCCGGGTTCTGCGCGACAGCGACCTTGAGGTCGAGGATGAGGCCGAAGATCTGGTGCGTGAGTTTGAGACCGCGCTGAAACGCCGTCGCCGGGGCGAAGTGATCCGCCTGAAGATGTCCGCAGGTGCCCCCGAAACCCTGCGCGCCCTGATCATGGAAGAACTGGCCGTCACCGAAGATGAGGTGGTAGAGGTAAAGGGTTTGTTGGGGGTGGCCGACCTGAAAGAACTGATCCTTTCCAGCCGGAAAGACCTGATGTGGCCCCCGTTCATCCCCCGCGTTCCGGAACGGGTGCAGGACCACGATGATGACCTTTTCGCCGCGATCCGGCAAAAGGACATGCTGCTGCATCACCCGTACGAAACCTTCGATATGGTGATCCGCTTTCTGGAACAGGCGGCGCGTGACCCGAACGTGCTGGCCATCAAGCAGACGCTTTACCGCACCAGCTGGGACAGCCCGATCGTCAGCGCCTTGTGTGAGGCCGCCGAGGCCGGAAAATCCGTCACCGCCCTTGTCGAACTGAGAGCGCGGTTTGATGAGGCTGCGAACATCCGGCAAAGCCGCCGTCTCGAACGGGCCGGGGCGCATGTCGTGTACGGGTTCGTGAACTACAAGACCCATGCCAAGATCAGCACCGTGGTCCGGCGCGAAGGTGACCATCTGGTGACCTATACCCACTACGGCACCGGCAATTACCACCCGATCACCGCGCGCATCTACACGGACCTGTCGTTCTTTACCTGCGACGCCGCCCTTGGCCGCGACGCAACCAAGGTTTTCAACTACCTCTCCGGCTATGTGCAGCCTGAGGGACTTGAAAATCTGGCGATTTCGCCCATCACCCTAAAGCTCCGCCTTCTGGAGCTTATTGCCGCCGAAGCCGACTTCGCGCGCGCGGGTCGCCCCGCCGAGATCTGGGCCAAGATGAACTCGGTCATCGAACCGGACGTGATTGACGCGCTGTATGCAGCCTCGCAGGCGGGGGTGAAAATCAACCTGGTCATCCGCGGCATCTGCGGCCTGCGGCCCGGCGTGAAGGGCCTTAGCGAGAATATCCGCGTCAAGTCCATCGTAGGTCGGTTCCTTGAACACAGCCGCATCGTCTGTTTTGGCAACGGGCACGGCCTTCCATCCCGCAAGGCGCGGGTGTTCTTCTCAAGCGCCGACTGGATGGGCCGCAACCTGACCCGCCGGGTGGAAACGCTGGTCGAGGTGCATAACCCGACGGTCAAAAGCCAGATCCTAAGCCAGATCATGGCGGCAAATCTGGCGGACGAAGCGCAAAGCTGGGTCCTTGCCCCCGACGGCACCTATACCCGCGACCTATCACCCGGTGATGGCAAGCTGTTCAATTGCCACCAGTTTTTCATGGAGAACCCGTCCCTTTCGGGCCGGGGAACTGCCGGGGCAAAGGATGCACCGCGTCTGGTGTCGGTGAAAGACGATGACGCGCCGGGGGCTGCAGCCGAATAGGCCGCAGCAACGCGGCCGGGACCTCCGTCATCGTGCAAGGGGTTTGCCAATTTTCTTGCTGAAGAAAATTGCGCCGGGCCTTATGGTTGACCCTGCGCAGGCTGACCGTCACGATACGCGCAAGAGATAAAGGGATTCCCGCCATGGCGGCCGACGGACAGACCCCCGCAAGCGATGAGGATGAAGACGGCCCCTTTGGCCGCCCGCTGTTCGATGATCCTTCGGCCCGCGCTCTTAGCCGGGTGGGTGTGGTGGATGTGGGGTCAAACTCGGTCCGGATGGTGGTGTTTGACGGCGCTGCGCGGTCACCGGCCTATTTCTACAACGAAAAGATCATGTGCGGCCTCGGCAAGGGCCTTGCCGAAACCGGTCGGCTGAACCCGCAGGGCCGCATCCGCGCGCTTTCCGCATTGCGTCGATTTGCGCTTCTGGCCGAAGGGATGGAGATCGCCCCCCTGACCGTTGTCGCCACCGCTGCCACGCGGGAAGCGGCGGACGGGGCAGAATTCCAGGCGGAGGTTTTGCGCGAAACCGGCCTGCGCCTGCATGTCGTCGACGGCGACGAAGAGGCGCGGCTTTCGGCGCAAGGCGTGCTTCTGGGCTGGCCCGACGCCAAGGGGATCGTCTGCGACATTGGCGGAAACTCCATGGAACTGGCGCGGATTGGCGATGGCAAAGTGGGCAAGCGCGTATCCACCCCGCTTGGCCCGTTCCGCTTGCAGCAGCTTTCGGCCAATCCGGGCATGCGATGCGCCCATATTGCCAAAGTGCTGCGCGATGCGCAGTCCTTGCTGAAATCCACCGGAGAACGGATCTATCTGGTCGGCGGAAGTTGGCGCGTGATCGCCAGGCTGGACATGGAGCGCCGGAATTATCCCCTGACCGTCCTGCATGAATACCGCATGACGCCCCGCAGTCTGGATGACACCCTCGATTGGCTGGCGGTTTCCGACCTTGCGGTGTTGCGCGGTCGCACGGGCACCAGTGCTGAACGGATGGAACTGGTCCCCCTGGCCTGCGAGGTGCTGCGCGAGGTCGTCGCGGTGTTCAAGCCGTCGGAAATCGACGTGTCCGCCTATGGCATCCGTGAGGGGTTGTTGTACGAGCACATGCCCGAACGCCTGCGCGCGCGCGACCCGTTGATCGAGGCCGCGCGCATGGCAGAAATGGTGCAGGCCCGCATCCCGGGTTTTGGCCGAAAACTCTACGATTTCCTACTGCCGCTGTTTCCAGACGCGTCAAAAGACCAACTGCGCCTGACCAAGGCCGCTTGCCTGTTGCATGATACCACCTGGCGCGCGCACCCCGATTTCCGCGCCGAAGCCTGCTTTGACAACGCAACGCGCGCCAACTTGGGCGGGCTGGATCATCCGGGACGGGTTTTCCTGGGGCTTGCGCTGCTGCACCGCTACAAGAACAGCCGCTCTGGGTCACGCCTCGAACCGATGTTCCGCCTGCTGGACGAAGATCAGATTCAGGCAGCCGAGGTGTTGGGCAAGGCCATGCGTTTTGGCGCGATGTTTTCCATCGGTGATCCGGCCAAGGCCGGGCGGCTGATCTGGCAGCCGAAAAAGCGAACTCTGGAGCTTGAGCTGACAAAGTCCGGCGAAGGGCTGTTCGGTGAGGTTGCTCAGGCGCGCTTCCAGTCGCTGGCGCTTGCGCTGAAGGCGCAGACGCTTGTCGGCAAGGCCGCCTGATGCTGCGTCTGGATCATCTGGCTGTGGTGGCCGGGCGGCTGGAAGATGGCGTGGCTGAGGTAGAGCGCAGCCTTGGCGTGACCATGGCAGCAGGCGGCAAGCACCCGCTGATGGGCACGCACAATCGGCTGCTGGGATTGGGCGATCTTTACCTTGAGGTGATTGCGGTGGATCCGGCCGCCCTGGCCCCTACCCGCCCGCGCTGGTTTGACATCGACCATTTCCGCGGCCCGCCACGCCTGGCAAACTGGGTCGCTGGCTGTGACGATCTGATGGCCGAGGTGGCGCTGGGTCCGGTCGGAATCGGCCAACCGCTTTCGCTGCAGCGCGGCGATTATCGCTGGCAGATGGCCGTGCCGGTCGATGGGAAACTGCCGTTTGACGGTGCCTTTCCCGCGCTGATGCAGTGGCAGGGCGCCGCCCACCCCGCCCGCGCGCTGCCCGACCATGGCCTGCGCCTGACCCGGCTGGAGATTGCCCACCCCATGGCCGCAGCCCTGCGCGCGTCGCTTGCCGGGCGGATTGATGACCCCCGCATCGTAATCCTCGATGCCCCGGTGATCGCGCTGCGTGCAACAATCGACACACCGCAGGGACCGCGGCGCTTATGCTGATCCGCCACGCTGTGCTGGACGATGCCTCGGCCATCGCCGCGCTCTGGAACCCCTATATCCGCGACACCGCCGTGACCTTCAATCCGGTCGAAAAATCACCCGATGATGTCGCCCACATGATCATTGACCGGGACCGTCTGGGCCATGCCACCTTCGTTGCCGTGGACGATGGGCTTCTGGGGTTTGCAAGTTATGCGCAGTTTCGCGGCGGGGCAGGCTACGCGACCTGCATGGAACATTCCATCCTTCTGGCTCCACGGGCGCGCGGACATGGCGTGGGGCGCGGGCTGATCACGGTGCTTTGCCGCCACGCGACTGCCGCAGGGGCGCATCAATTGATTGCCGGCGTGTCAGCCGAGAACCCGGACGGGCTGGCGTTCCACGCGCGGATGGGCTTTGCCACGCTGGCCCGCGTGCCCGAAGCGGGCTACAAGTTTGGCCGTTTCATCGACCTTGTGCTGATGCAGAAATTCCTCTGACATCCTGCGGCGGGGCGGATAAGATCGCGCTATCATGTCAATCTGGACCCGCATCGCCGACGCTCTTTCTGCCCTTGCCCTGGGCGAACCATTGTCGGTGGTGTTTGACCGGCTGCGCGGCGCATCCGCGCCGGACCAGTCGGTTGGCTTTACCATCGCTGTTCTGGCGCTTGGGGCCAAGATGGCCAAGGCCGATGGCACCGTCACCCGCGATGAGGTGACCGCCTTTCGCCGCATCTTCACCTTCCCCGAGGGCGAGGAGGAACACGCGGCCCATGTCTTCAACCTGGCCCGGCAAGATGTGGCCGGGTTTGATGCTTACGCCCGCAAGATCGCGCGGCTGTTCAACCCCAATGGCCAGCGCATCTGCGCCGATGACCACCACGTTCTGGTCGACATTCTTGAGGCGCTGTTTCAGATCGCCATCGCCGACGGGTCCTATCACGCCGGCGAAGATGTCTTCCTGACCCGTGTTGCCGATGAATTCGGTCTGGACGAACATTGTTTCAACATTGTCCGCTCTCGTCTTGTGGAAGGTGCCCCGCGTGACCCCTATGACGTGCTGGGCCTGCCGCGCGATGCCTCCAAGGCCGATGCCCGCCGCGCCTGGAAGGATCTGGTCCGTGACACCCACCCCGATGTCATGCAGGCCCGTGGCGTCCCACCCGAGGCGATGCAGCTGGCGATGCGCCGCATGCAACTGATCAACGAGGCCTGGCGCAAGATCAGCGCGCGGGAAGCGGCATGACCGAAGCTTCGCACCCGTTGCGGCTGGCGACGTATAATGTCGAATGGTTCAACACCCTCTTTGATGACCGGGGCCGGATGCTGGCGGACGCTGGCCCCTCGGCCCGATACAAGACCAGCCGTGCCGAACAGCTTGGCGCGCTGGGGGTGGTGTTCGACGCGCTGGACGCCGACCTGATCACGATCATCGAAGCGCCCGACACCAACGGCCACCGGTCCACGGCAACAGCGCTGGAAACCTTTGCACGCCACTTCGGCCTTCGCGCCCGCAAGTCCCTGATCGGGTTTGCCTCTGACACCGAGCAAGAGATCGCCTGCCTTTATGACCCCGATCGCCTGACCGTCACCCATGATCCGCAAGGCGCACCCTCTTCCAGTCACGGATCGCCTGATGCGCCGCGCTTTGACGGCACCTTCCGCTATGATCTTGACGCAGATATGGTTTTTGACAGCATCCGGTTCTCAAAACCACCGTTGGAACTGGCTGTCACCACCGCTTCAGGCACGCGGCTGCGGCTGATCGGCGTCCATGCCAAATCAAAGAACCCCTATGGCGCCGTGGGACGCGAGGCGCAGGTTCGCTTGTCGATCGAGAACCGCCGAAAGCAGCTTGCCCAGTGTCTTTGGCTCCGGCAGCGTGTCGAGGCGCACTTGCGCGCGGGCGAAAGTCTGGTGGTCATGGGCGATTTCAACGATGGGCCGGGGATTGATGAGTTCGAAAAGCTCTTTGGCCATTCCGGAGTGGAAATCGTGCTTGGCACAACGCCCGACCCAGCGCTGCAACTGACCGACCCACATGCCGCGATGGCATTGCAAAGCAAGGTGGGGTTCGCCCCGACGACTGCGCGTTTCTACATCGCACCGCAGAAGCGGTTTTTCGAAGCCCTGCTGGATTTCATCATGGTCTCACCCGACCTGGCCGCCCGCGCCCCTGCCTGGCGCATCTGGCACCCGTTCAACGATCCCGGGGTCGCGGCCATCCCGGACCTGAGCGCTGCGCTCTTGCAAGCCTCGGACCATTTTCCGGTGACAGTCGACTTGCCAGATGTGATTTGAATTCAGCCCCCCCGATCCCCATACTTGATGGCATGAAACTTGCCCTGCTTCTTTGCCTGACCGCCCTGCCCGCGCTTGCGCAGGACACTCCCCTTGTGCCCAAGGCCGAGGATGACGGCTTCAGCCTGATGGAGGAAGGCGCCAAGCTGGTCCTGCGCGGGCTGATGACCGAGATGGAACCCGCGCTGGACGAAATGGGCAAGGCGCTGGATGAGATCGGCCCCGCGTTGGAAAGCTTTGGGCAAGAGGTCGGTCCGAAATTGCGCCAGCTGGTCGGGATGATCGACGATTTCAAGAACTACGATGCGCCCGTGATGCTGCCGAATGGCGACATCATCATTCGCCGCAACGCGCCCCTCGTGCCGAACCCCGAGTTTGCCCCCGGCCCGAACGGCGAAATCGATCTCTGACCGCGTGGCACGCGTGGGCGGTCGGTGCCTCCGGCGGGAGTATTTTTGAAAAGAGCAAATGCAGTTGCTCTTTTTCCAAATACTCTCGGGGGGTGCGGGGGGCAGACGGCCCCCCGGCGGGGGTGTCAGGCGCGCGCGGCGCGGATCAAATCGAGGATCTCCTTGGCAGCCGCCGGGATGTTGGTGCCCGGTCCGAAGATCGCCTTGACCCCGGCATCAAACAGAAACGGGTAATCCTGTTGCGGGATCACGCCGCCGCAGATCACCAGAATATCACCCGCCCCGGCGGCTTTGAGTGCTTCGACCAGTTTTGGCGCAAGGGTCTTGTGACCCGCCGCCTGACTGGAGATGCCGATGACATGCACGTCATTGTCAACGGCGTCCTGCGCAGCTTCCTCGGGCGTCTGGAAGAGGGGGCCTACATCCACATCAAAGCCGATGTCGGCAAAGGCGGTCGCAATCACTTTGGCCCCGCGGTCGTGCCCGTCCTGCCCCATCTTGACGACCAGCATCCGCGGGCGGCGGCCTTCGGCTTCGGCGAAATCCTCGACATCCTTCTGGATCGCCTCGAACCCGGCATCGCCGTCATAGGCGGCGCCGTAAACTCCGGCGAGGGTCTTCACCTCGGCCCGGTGGCGGCCGAACACCTCTTCCATCGCCATGCTGATTTCCCCCACTGTAGCGCGCGCCCGCGCGGCATCTACGGCCGCCTCAAGCAGGTTGCCACCGTGCCCGGCGCGGAAGGTCACTTCGGCCAATGCAGCCTTGACCTGTGCCGGATCACGGCTGGCGCGGATCTTGGCGAGTTTCGCCACCTGCGCCTCACGCACCGCCACGTTGTCGATGTCGCGGATGCTGATCGCGTCTTCTTTCGCCAGACGGTATTTGTTGACGCCGACGATGACTTCCTCCCCACGGTCGATCATTGCCTGGCGTTTCGCTGCCGATTCCTCGATCCGCAGCTTGGGCATGCCGCTGGCGACGGCTTTTGTCATGCCGCCCATCGCTTCGACCTCTTCGATGATCTTCCACGCCTCGGTTGCCATCTGGTCGGTCAGGGATTCCACATAGTAGGACCCGGCAAGGGGGTCGATCACCCGCGTCACCCCGGTTTCTTCCTGCAAGATCAGCTGGGTGTTGCGCGCGATGCGGGCGGCAAAGTCGGACGGCAGGGCAATCGCCTCATCCAGGGCATTGGTGTGCAGCGATTGTGTGCCGCCAAGGACCGCCGCCATCGCCTCATACGCGGTGCGGACGACGTTGTTGTAGGGATCTTGTTCCTGCAAGCTGACGCCGCTGGTCTGGCAATGGGTGCGCAGCATGAGGGAGGCGGGGTTCTTGGCCCCAAACTCGGCCATGATGCGGTGCCACAGCAGGCGCGCGGCGCGCAGTTTGGCGGTTTCCATAAAGAAGTTCATGCCGATGGCGAAGAAGAACGACAGCCGCCCCGCGAAATCATCCACATCCATGCCGCGCGCAATGGCGGTGCGCACATATTCGCGCCCGTCGGCAAGGGTGAAGGCCAGTTCCTGCACCAGGTTCGCCCCGGCCTCTTGCATGTGGTAGCCGGAGATCGAGATGGAGTTGAACTTGGGCATCTCCCGCGCCGTGTATTCGATGATGTCGGCCACGATCCGCATCGAAGGTTCGGGCGGGTAGATATAGGTGTTCCGCACCATGAACTCTTTCAGGATGTCGTTCTGGATGGTGCCAGACAGGGCCGCGCGGGGTACGCCCTGTTCTTCGCCCGCCACGATGAACGACGCCAGCACCGGGATCACCGCGCCGTTCATCGTCATGGAAACGCTGATCTTTTCCAGGGGGATGCCATCGAAAAGGATCTTCATGTCCTCAACTGAATCAATCGCCACGCCCGCCTTGCCGACATCGCCCACCACGCGCGGGTGGTCACTGTCATAGCCACGGTGGGTGGCCAGATCGAAGGCTACCGACACGCCCTGCTGCCCGCCTGCCAGCGCGTTGCGGTAGAACGCATTGGATGCTTCAGCGGTGGAAAAACCAGCGTATTGGCGGATGGTCCAGGGGCGTCCGGCATACATGGTTGCGCGCACGCCGCGGGTGAACGGGGCAAGGCCTGGCAGGCTGTGCATATGGGGCAGGCCGTCGGTATCGGCGGCGGTGTACAGCGGTTTGACGGCGATACCTTCCAGCGTCGCCCATGTCAGGCTGTCGGGGCCTGCACCTTTCAGGTCCTTGGCGGCCAGCGCTTCCCACGCCTTCAGATCATCGCTCATGCTGTCCCCTGACCGATGCGTCGCATCGTCCCTTTTGAAATACCAAACCTGCGCCTATATCGGATGGAAAGAGAGGCCCGATGAGACCCCTGACCAGAACCCTGCACGCACTGCTTTTCACAGCCCTTCTGCCCCTGACCGCCTTGGCCCAGGACACAGGCACCGAACCGCCCGCCTTTGGCCCGGTGGCGGCGGCTGATGCCGGCCTTGACGCGC
Source organism: Paracoccaceae bacterium (assembly GCA_031425675.1). Taxonomy (GTDB): domain Bacteria; phylum Pseudomonadota; class Alphaproteobacteria; order Rhodobacterales; family Rhodobacteraceae; genus Tabrizicola. Next base: position 38,616 of record JANPJU010000105.1, read on the forward strand.
AGTTGTTCGTCAAGCGCCCCGTCGTCGTCTTTGCCGACAGCCCGAACGACCCGAACTTCCTGCGGCAGATGGAGCTTTTGTCCCGCGCCTATCCTGATCTTGAGGAAAGGGATGTGATCCTGGTCACCGATACCGACCCAGCCGCTGACAGCGAATGGCGTCACAAGTTGCGCCCGCGCGGCTTTTCGCTGGTCATCATGGACAAGGATCTTGCACCCGTGATCCGCAAGCCCAACCCCTGGACCGTGCGCGAAATCACCGCCGCCATCGACAAACTTCCCCTGCGCCGTCAGGAAGTGCTGGAGCGGAACCCGGCTGGGCGCTAGGCGACGGCCGCTCGTCGATGACGGCGTCACTCCTCGCTCTGGTTCTACCGACGAGAAGACTAAGTCGCACGAGGAGGCACGCCCCATCATTCGAACTCCAGGATCACGTCATCCACCCGCAGGCTGGCCCCGGCGCTGGCCTTGACCGCCTTGACCACACCATTGCGTTCGGCCTTGAGGATGTTTTCCATCTTCATCGCTTCGACCGTGGCAAGGGCCTGACCTTCCTGCACCTCATCGCCAACCGCGACGTTGATCCTGACCACAAGGCCAGGCATCGGGCAAAGCAGGAATCTGGA
>JANPJU010000106.1:0-13972 GCA_031425675.1 Paracoccaceae bacterium
TGGCGATACCGTTCAGGCCGGTGGTGGAGGCGGCGGCAATCAGTTCGGCGCTTTCAAACTGCGTGCCGGGGGTGGTTTCGGCGCCGATGGGCGCGCCGAACTGGATTTGGCGGCGGCCGTCGGGTAGCTCTTCGGCCACCATGCGGTGCCCGCCGGACCAGGCGTAGTGCAACGCAAGAGCGTGGCCTTGGGTGTTGGTGCAGCCCTGACCGGCCAGGATCAGGTAGGGTGGGTGTTCGTGGCCGGAGCGTCCGGTGCGAGACTCTCGCAGGCGGATGCCGGGGGTCCATGGGGTGCGGATCAGGTGAAACTCACCGATCCATTTGCCGTGAACTTCGATCATTTCGCCCGACTGGGGCGCGGGCAGCACCGGGGCGGCCAGCCAGTGAACGCGGATCGGCTGGTCCGATTGCAGCGTGGTGCGCAGGGTGATCGTGCCGGTGGGGTGGGCCGTCAGGTGGTGCGACAGGGTCAGGCCTTTGGCGCGGCTGATCAGGGTCAGGTGGCCGGGGGTTTCCGTGGCGTGGCTGAAGCTGAAGGCGGGGTTCAGGGGGGTGCCATCTTCCATTGCCAGCAAATGCCCCGGCTGGCCCTGAAACGCGCGGCCCGGTTCGGGGGACAGGGACAGCGCGGGCAAGCGGTCCAGCATCCCGCCGGTGATGTCGTTGACCTGCGCCAGCGCCAGTTGGGCAAGGTCTTCATCCGCAGGCAGGGAAGGCCCCCACCAGATGACCGACGGAATGCCGCCCGTGGTGGCCAGGGCAATCGTCTGCCCGCCCGCATCAATCCGCCACTGCATTACTTCACGGCCCCAAGGGTGAGACCCGCGATGAAGTGCTTCTGCATCGCAAAGAACATGACCACGGGCGGCAGTGCTGCGAGGATTGAGCCCGCACTGACCAGATGCCACTGCGCGATCCACTGGCCGTTGAGGGATGACAGGCCCGCGGTGATCGGCTGGCTGTCGACGCCCTGGGTCAGGACGGTGGCCCAAAAGAAATCATTCCAGATGAAGGTGAAGACCAGCACGGAAAGGGCGGCAATGGCGGGCCGCATCAGGGGCAGCACGATATACCAGAAGATCCGCCATTCCTTGACGCCTTCGACCCGCGCAGCCTCGATCAGTTCAAAGGGCAGGGCCTTGATGAAGTTGCGCATGAAAAGGGTGCAGAACCCGGTCTGGAAGGCGATGTGGAACAGCGCCAGTCCATACCAGGTGTCATACATCCCCAGTTGCAGCGTCATGTCGCGGACCGGGACCATCAGGATCTGGAACGGCACGAAGTTGCCGGCCACGAACATGAAGAACACCAGAATGTTCGCGCGGAACCCGTAGACCGCAAGTGCAAACCCCGTCATCAACGACAGGCTGACCGCGCCAATCACCGTTGGGATCGTCACCCAAAGCGAGTTCACCATGTATTGCCCGATGGGCGTTTCGGTGAAGATGAAGACGTAATTCTCCCACGCGATGCCCGATGGCATCCCAAAGTAGTTGCCCTGCGCGAGGTCAGACGCGGGCCGCAACGAGGTAAGCGCCACGCCAAGAAGGGGGAACAGCCAAAGGATCAGCACGACCGGCAAGGCAATGGCATAAAGCCACTGCGCGCCGGTGCCGGATTGCTGGATGGGACGTGGGAACATGGGGTCGCCCCTTCCTTTACCGTTGGGTTTCGTCGCGCCACATCTTCCAGATGAAGCCCGAGATGAAGATCATCATGATCGCAAACAGCACCACGGCGATGGCCGCGCCATAGCCCATGCGGAAGCCGAACTCGCCCAGGGCCATTTCATACATGTAATAGGACAGGACGCGGCTTGACCCGAACGGCCCGCCGTTGGTCATGATCGACACAAGGTCGAAGGACCGCAGCGCGCCGATGACGGTGACGATAACGGCGATGAACGTCGCTGGGCGCAGTTGCGGCAAGACGACATACCACAGCATCTTCCAGCCCTTCGCGCCGTCCAGCCGTGCGGCCTCGATCTGGTCGGGGGCGACGTTGTTCAGGCCGGTCAGATACAGGATCATCACATAGGCGATCTGCGGCCAAAGCCCGGCCGCAATGATGCCGAACGTGACAAGTTCGGGGTCAGCCAGGATGGCGGTGCCCTTGCCGGTGATCGCCTCTGTGAGAAGATAGAACAGCCCGAAATTCGGGGCATAGAACCAAGCGAAGATCAGGCCGACGACGACCTGGCTGATGACAAAGGGAAAGAAGAACAGCGACTTGTACAGGCGGATGCCGGTCACGGTCTGGTTCAGGAAAATCGCGATGAATAGCCCCGCCGGAAGGGCGAGCAAATAAAGCGCAAGCCAGTAGAAGTTGTTCCAGAGCGAGGTCTCGAAGTTCGGGTCGCTCATCAGCTCCCGGTAGTTGGCCGTGCCCACGAAGGTGCCAGTGAACGCGCCATCCTGATTGTAAAGGCCGTTCCAGTCATAGAACGACAGGGTGATGCTCTGGATGATTGGCCACAGCACATAGACGGTGAACATGAACAGGCCCGGGGCAAGGAACAGCCAGGGTGCAAGGGTCCGCTGGTTCCAGCGCCCTTTGGCCCGCAGAACCGGGGCCGCCGTGACCGTGTCTGATGCATTTGCCATGTATCACCCCCCGAAACAGAAAACGGGCGCCCCCAAGGAAAGGGGACGCCCGCGGTGTCAGATCATTGCGGGAAGAGGCGCACGCGCGTCGTTTCAAGACGCTCAAGGATCGCCTCAAGCTCTTCCGGCTGGACGAGGAACTGCTGGAACCCCTCCATCCCGGCCTTGGCGTATTCGGCGTCGGCGTCACGGTCCCAGAACTGGGCGATGCCACCGGTTGCCGTCGACAGCGCCTCAAACCCGGCCACCAGGAACGGGTCATCCTGCGGGACGGTCGCGTTCTTGTTGGTGGGCAGCTGGCCCATCGTCGCGTTCCACTTGGACTGCGCCTCTGCGCTGGCCATGTAGGCCAGGAACAGCTTGGCATCGTCGGGGTTCTTGGCGCCGCTGGTCAGGTGGATCGTGTCGGTCGGCGCTTCTTCGGCGCGGGCCAGGCCAGCGGTGATTTCCGGGAACACCATGAAGCCGAGGTTGTCGTTCGTCATCCCGCCTTCCTTGAAGACGCCGACGGCGAAGTTGCCCATGACATAGTTGGCCGCCTTGCCCTGCACGAAGATCGCCGCCGCATCCTGCCAGTCGATGGCGGCATGATTTTCGGTGACGAAGGGTTGCAGCTTGGCAAACTCGGCAAATACGGCGCGGGCTTCGGGCGAGGTCCAGGAAACCTTGCCGCCAGCCAGATCGCTGTGGAACTGGTAGCCATTGGTGCGCAGCGACAGGTAGTCGAAGATCCCCGCAACTGGCCACAAGGCGCTGGAGCCGGTGGTCACGCAATCAATTCCGGCGGCTTTGAACTTTTCGCAGTTGGCCAGGAAGTCGGCCCAGTTCACGCCTTCAGGACCGGGCGGTGTGACACCCGCAGCGGTGTAGGCGTCGCGGTTATAGTAGATGCCCCACTGATAGTAGGTGTAGGGGATCGCATACTGCTTGCCGTCAATCGTGGACGACGGCACCGACGCGGCCAGCGACTCCATCAGGCCATTGGCGGCCCAGACGTCCGAGATGTCGGCGAAAAGGCCGGCCTCAACGAAGGGGCGCATCCGATTTGCGGCATACCAGTTGGCCAGATCCGGCGGATCGGCGGTCAGGAAGTTGCGGATCGCGTTCTTGTACGCCTCATGGTCGAAGTTGGTCAGAACGACGTCGATCTCGGGGTTCGCGGCCTCGAAGTCGGCGATCAGGGTTTCGGCGGCTGCCAGCGGAATCGGATCATAATCCGCATTCCAGGTGACAACGCGCTTGTCTTGCGCGAAGGCCGATGTGGACAACAGCAACGCTGCCACAAGGGCAAGCGCGCCCGTTTTCTTATGGACCATGGTTTCCTCCCGTTTGGTTCCATTATTTGAAACTTAGTCTTGAATATTGAAAACTATGTCGGCTATCGTCTAACCTGTCAACAACCTTGCGGCGGAGGGGTCATGGGGGCTGAGGGACACGCGGACGGGACGGTCGGCAAGGCGCTGGATGTGCTGGACATGGTTGCACGCCATGGCCGCCCTGTCCGCTTTTCCGACCTGCTGGCGCAGTCGGAATACCCCAAGGCCACGTTGTACCGGCTGCTGCAAACCCTGACGCATCAGGGGATGCTGGCGCTGGACCCAGATCAGGGAACTTACGCGCTGGGCGTGCGGTTGGTGCGGCTGGCCCATGCGGCCTGGGCGCAATCCTCATTGGCCCCGATCGCGCGGCCCTATCTGGATGAACTGGCAGCGAAAACCGGCGAGACGATCCACCTCGCGCAGATGGATCTGGGGCAGGTCCTTTACGTCGACAAACGCAATGCCGCCCGCCCGGTTGAGATGTTCGCGCAGGCGGGCAAGGTGGGCCCCGCCTACTGTACCGGGGTGGGCAAAGCGATGCTGGCCTGGGCCGCGCCCGAGGCGTTGGAGCAGGCAATCGCCCGGCAATCGTTTCACCGCCATACCGCGCACACGCTGGATACGCCGGAAAAGCTGCTGGCCGAACTGCAAGCGATTCGCGCCCGGGGCCATGCCTTCGACCGCGAAGAACATGAAGCGGGAATCATCTGTTGCGCGGTGCCGATTCTGTCACGGTCTGGCCGGGTGTTGGGGGCCCTGTCGGTCACCTCGACCACCGCTCGCACGACATTGGATGCGCTTGAGGCGCAGTCCGGGCTGACCAAGGACATTGCGGCACGCATCGCGGCCGAAGCGGAAAGCTGGCGCTTTCCGGAACAGCATTAGGGGGAGGGATACGGACATGACAGGCGTGACGCTGGACAAAGTGACCAAGAAATACGGCGATGTGCAGGTGATCCACGGGGTCGACCTGCGGGTGGAGGATGGCGAATTCTGCGTTTTCGTCGGCCCCTCGGGCTGCGGGAAATCCACCTTGCTGCGAATGGTGGCCGGGCTGGAGGAAACCACGGCCGGCAAGATCCAGATCGGCAACCGGGATGTGACGCAGGCAGACCCAAGCGAGCGTGGCGTGGCGATGGTGTTCCAGACCTACGCCTTGTACCCGCACATGACGGTGGCCGAAAACATGGGCTTCGGGTTGAAGATGACCGGCCACCCCAAGGCCGAGATTGAGCGGAAGGTCAGTGAGGCAAGCCGCATCCTGAAGCTGGACGATTACCTCGCGCGCAAGCCCAAGGCCCTGTCCGGCGGCCAACGCCAGCGCGTGGCCATCGGCCGGGCCATCGTGCGCGGGCCCGAGGTGTTCCTGTTCGATGAACCGCTGTCGAACCTTGACGCCGAGTTGCGGGTGGAAATGCGGGTCGAGATCGCCCGCCTGCACCGCGAGATCGGTGCCACGATGATCTATGTGACGCATGATCAGGTCGAGGCGATGACCCTTGCCGACAAGATTGTCGTCCTGCGCGCGGGGCGGGTCGAACAGGTCGGCAAGCCACTGGACCTGTATAACGACCCTGACAACAGGTTCGTGGCAGGGTTCATCGGCAGCCCGGCGATGAACTTTGTTGCGGGGGTGGTGGAAAAGGCGGGGTCTGTGGTGGCAAAGGGGCTGGCGCACCCCGTGGCGACCTCGGTTGCCCTGCCGGGCTCAGGGGCGGAAGTGTCGGTCGGTCTGCGACCGCAACACCTGAAGATCGACCCGACCGGCACCACTCACCGGGTGGAGTTGACCGAGGCGCTGGGCGGGGTGTCCTACGTACACCTGACCGCGCCCACGGGGGAAAAGCTGATTGTCGAACGGCATGACCAGATCAGCCTGGAGCCGGGCGTGAAGGTAGGCCTGAGCTTTGATGCCCAGGACGCGATGGTGTTCGACCAGGCCGGCAAGCGTCTGCGCTGATCCAGCGGTTGCCGGATTGAGCGCGCAAGCGCGCACGCCTATGTCTCGCCTGTCGCGCGCAAGCGCGCAACCGGCTCGGGGCGGCCTCTGGCGGGACTACTTGGAAAAAGAGCAAGCGCATCTGCTCTTTTCAAAAATACTCCGGGGAGCGCGAGGGGCTGGCCCCTCGCCCGCACTCATCCCTGCGCCTCTTGGCGTAGGGATGAGAGAACAGGTCTTCGCGCCGCAAGGCGCTCCATTTGATCAGCGTCAGTGGCCGGAGAGGAACTTTTCCGCGTCGAGTGCCGCCATGCAGCCCATGCCTGCGCTGGTCACGGCCTGGCGGTAGACATGGTCGGTCAGGTCACCCGCCGCGTACACGCCAGGAATGGCGGTGCGCGTCGTGCCCGGTTCCACGACCACATAGCCGCCATTGTGCAACGGCAGCTGATCCTTCACCAGTTCCGACGCCGGGGCATGGCCGATGGCCACGAAGAACCCGGCGCAGGGGATGTCGTGCGTGGCCCCGGTCTGCACATCGCGCGCCCGGACGGCGGTCACGCCAAGCGGGGCCGTATCACCCAGAACCTCGGTCACCTCATGGTTCCACAGAACCTCGATCTTGGGGTTCTTGAACAGCCGGTCCTGCATGATTTTTTCCGCCCGCAAGAAATCACGCCGGTGGATCAGGGTGACCTTCGTGGCGAAGTTGGTCAGGAACAGCGCCTCTTCCACCGCCGTATTGCCGCCGCCGATCACCACAACCTCTTTGCCGCGATAGAAGAACCCGTCGCAGGTGGCGCAGGCGGAGACGCCAAACCCCTTGAACTTTTCCTCACTCGGCAGGCCCAGCCATTTCGCCTGCGCGCCGGTGGCCAGGATCACGGCGTCGGCAGTGTAGGTCGTGCCGCTGTCGGCGCTTGCGGTGAACGGGCGCTTCGACAGGTCGAGTGCGGTGATGTAGTCGTGGATGATCTCGGCCCCCATCGCGCGGGCGTGGTCTTCCATCCGGATCATTAGATCTGGCCCCTGCACATGGCTGTCACCGGGCCAGTTCTCGACCTCGGTCGTGATGGTCAGCTGTCCGCCGGGCTGCAGGCCCTGGATCAAAAGCGGGTTCAGCATAGCGCGCGCTGAATAGACCGCAGCCGTATAGCCTGCTGGCCCCGAGCCGATGATCAGAACCCGTGTGTGCCGCGTGTCGCCCATGACTGCCCCCAATGCCTCGGCATTCGATATAGTCGGGTGCTGCGGGGGCGAAAAGCCCCTGCATGGCGGGGTTGCAGCCCCGGCAATACCGCCTGCGAGGCGTTTTCTTGCGCGCTGTTGAAATATTATTGCGCAGGTCAGGCTTGCAACGTAAGTAAGGCCGACAACGGAGGCAGCATGGCCGGACATAAACTTGACCCTATCGACCGTCAGATTCTGGCCGAGCTTCAGGCCGATGGCCGGATGACCAACGTCGAACTGGCCAGCCGCGTCGGAATTTCCGCGCCGCCGTGTCTGCGCCGTGTGCGCGGGCTTGAAGAAGCCGGGTTCATCCGCGGCTACCACGCCGACATCGACGCGCGTGAGCTTGGGTTCGAGGTGCAGGTGTTTGCGATGGTCCGGCTGAACAGCCAGGCCGAGGCGGACCTGTCGGCGTTCGAGGCGCGTTGCCGGGCTTGGCCCCTGGTCCGCGAATGTCACATGTTGAATGGCGAGATCGACTTCATCCTGAAATGCGTGGCGCCCGACCTGTCCAGCTTTCAAAGTTTCCTGACCGAGCAGTTGCTCAAGGCCGATCATGTGGCGAACGTGAAAACCAGCCTGGTAATCCGCTGTGCCAAGGACGAGCCCGGCCTGCCGTTTGACGTGCTTGAAGCGCGGTTGGCCAAGAACGCCTGACGCGGGTTAGCGTGCGGCGTCTGCCAGGGGACGCGTCGCGGCCTTCAGGCGCATCGCGAACCCTTTTTGGCCAGGGTTCATCCGGCTGCGACCGGTTGACCGGCGCAAGGTGGCGCTGACCGTGACGCGTGTGTCGGACGATTCTGCAACAGCCTCCAGCACGGATACAATCCAGCGGCGCTTTGTTCTCATCTCGATGATCATGGTCTTCCCTTGCCGCCGGTTATTGCCTGTCCCTAAGGCTTGCAGTTGGAATGCGGCGGTGGTTGGGAAAAGTTGCGCTGCAAACGGTGCATTTTCATGCCCGACTGCGCCGGATTAAAGCCTTATTGTCGAGATCAAGCGCCCATAATCCACTTCCCGTGCATGCGTTGTGCGGCGGAAGGAGTAAAAACGGGCGGGGTCGCCGTAGGTGCAGTGCCCAGTCCATTCGGCATGGCCCACCCCGGCTGCACGCAAGCGATAAAGCCCGTAGCCGGGCAGGTCAAACAACATCCGGTCACCCGCCCCATTTGCGAAAAAGCGCAAGGAGTTCGGGTCGTCGGCGCGGAAACGGTCCAGAAATTCTGGTCCCACCTCATAGGCGGATTGGCTGATGGATGGGCCAATAACGGCATGGGTGGCACTGCGGCGGGCCCCAAGCGCCTCCATCGCGTCAAGGGTCGCCTCAAGCACCCCACCTGCTGCACCGCGCCAACCGGCATGGGCAGCACCAATCACCCCGGCCCTTGCATCGTGAAACAGTACGGGCTGGCAATCGGCGGTCAACACCGACAACAAGACACCCGGAGTTGCGGTGACCAGCGCATCCGCCTCTGGTCGCGCAATCAGCGGGCCGGTCACGGCAATGGCCCGCGCCGAATGGACCTGATGCACGGCGACAAGCGCCGTCGGGGCAACACCCATCGCCTCGGCTACGCGGGTGCGGTTGATGGCGACAATCTCGGCCTGGTCTGACGACCCGGTACCGCAGTTCAGCCCCGCGAAAATCCCCGATGATGCCCCACCCTTGCGGGTAAAAAACCCGTGGCGGCAGGTGAGGGCGGGTGAGGTGATGATCTCGAGCATCGACGGCATCACGGTGCAAATCCGGGCGGCAGGGGGGCATTGGCGCCGGTGAGCGCCAGCACTTTGAACAACGAACCCATTTCTTCCGGGTGGGTCAAGCGGCGAAGCGCGGCCAGGTGGCTTTCAAGCGCTGCTCCGGTCAGGTTTCGGGCCAGTTGGGCAGCACGTGCCTGAATTCCCAGACGCAAAAGAAAGGCGCCTTGCGTGGTGTAGAAATGTCGCGCCAACCCGGCAAGGGCCTCGAAATCGACATGGGCTGTCAGATCCGCTTCGCCGGGATGGGCAAGGGGATCGTCAAATGCATGGGCGCGCAAGGCCTGCAGCGTGTCGCCGCGTGACCGCCAGTCGCCATAGTCGATGACAAGGGCAAGACCGCCATGCTGCGCCAGCCGATGGACGACCTGCCGCATGACAAACAGGCCAATCCGCGCCTCTTCGACGATGATGCCGTCGTCTCGCTGGGCAAAGGCAGGCGAAAAGGCTGTGTTGCTGCCGCGTTCCGCAAGACCGAAGGCCAACGCGCGCTCTTTCAGACCCACCAACCTTTCATGCCATTGCCCGCCCACGCATTGATACTGGTGGATTGGCAAGGCATCGAAGAACTCGTTGGCCACCAGAAACAAGGGCCGCTCGGGCAGATCGCCTGCCGCCTCGATCCAGCGCAGGCCAAGATTTTGGCCCTGGCTGACCGTTTTTTCCTGAACTGCACGCAACACGGGCGAGGCTTCGACCAGCACCACTTGTGCGGCAGCATGAAAGCCTGGCACACCCTTGGTCGCGCGAAAAATGTCGGTCATCAGGGTGCCACGGCCCGGACCAAGCTCGGCAAGGGTAAAGGGTGCGGGCGCGCCCTGATCCAGCCAGGCCTGCGCCAGCGCCAGGCCGACAAGCTCGCCAAACATCTGGCTGATTTCGGGGGCGGTGGTGAAATCACCGGCAGCGCCAAAGGGATCCCGCGTGGTGTAATAGCCATGCGTCGGGTGCAGCAGACATTCGGCCATGTAGTCGGCAACGGTGATCGGCCCGCCTTCGCGGATGCGTTCAACCAGAAGCTGCGCCAGTGGCGTCATGCGGCCCCCGATCAGCGCGCCCTGGCGCGGCTAAGGAACCACAGGCCCGCCGCGATCATCGGCAGCGACAGCAACTGACCCATGGTCAGACCATAGCCGCCGAAGTGCAGCGCGAGGCCGACCGGGTTGCCCTCGCTGATGAACTGCGCGTCAGGTTGGCGGACAAATTCGACACTGAAACGGGCAAGCCCGTAGCCCAAAAGGAACAGGCCCATCAACGCACCAGGCCACTTCAGCCAGCCGCGCCGGAAGCCAAGCCAGATCAGCACCACGGTCAGCAACAGCCCTTCCAGCGCCGCCTGATAAAGCTGGCTGGGGTGGCGGGCGCACAGGCCCACGACGCCTTCGCAGGCCTGTGCCGCCTCACCCGGGAAGATCACGCCCCAGGGCAGGTTGGTTGGTCGGCCCCAAAGCTCGGCGTTGATGAAGTTGGCAAGGCGGCCCAGCATGAGGCCGACCGGCACTGCCATTGCCAGCAGGTCGCCCATCGGCAGCATCGGGATCTTCTCGCGCCGGCAGAACCAGATGCCGGCCACGGCCACCCCGGCAAAGCCGCCATGGAATGCCATGCCGCCTTCCCAGACCTGCGGGATCTTCCACGGCTCGGCCAGATAGGTGACGGGGTCGTAGAAGATCACATAGCCCAGCCGCCCGCCCAGTATGATGCCGACGACGGCCCAGGTCAGAAAGCGTTCGGCTTGTTCCGCCTTCAGAGGGGGCGTGCCGGACCACAGCGCCGGGATTCGGATGGCGCGGACGACGATCCACCAGGCGAAGAGAATTCCCGCGATATAGGCAAGCGCGTACCAGCGCAGGGCAAGGGTCAGGCCAAAGACCTCAACCTCGAACAGGGTGGGCGACAGGTCGGGAAAGGGGATCATGGCGCTGTTCCTTGGGGACTGCCGCTTGTCGCGGGGCGGTTGGAGCTTGTCAACCGGCGGCGATCGGTCGCCCTTGTCGGCGCTTGTGTCGGGGGGCGGCAAGCCCATATATGGTTAAACCCGCGAAGGAGAGGCCCATGCAGACCCGCAACAAGTTTCTGGACGACATGAGCCAGCTGATGACCAACGCGATGGGCGTGGCCCAAGGCGCCAAGACCGAGGCGGAGACTGCCTTCAAAAGCCTGGTCGACCGCTGGATGGCAGACCGCGATTTCGTGACGCGCGAAGAGTTCGATGCCGTCCGGGCCATGGCGCAGAAGGCGCGTGAAGAGAACGCAGCCCTTGAGGCGCGGATCGTTGCGCTTGAGGCGACATCGGCCAAGAAGAAGGGCTGACCGTCGCTCGTCGATGACTGCGTCACTCCTCGCTGGCGGCGTGCCCGTACGACGAGGAGACGAAGTTGAACGCGGCGGGGTCCGTCAGGCCCGCACCAGCCGGAACGCGGCCGAAGCACCCCAGCCGGCGACGGCCGCCAGAAGCAGCGACAGAAGCCCGTAGATCAGCGGACGTTCCTGCGCGAGGTTGAAGATGAACCTCTCCAACCCCTCTTTGCGCACGCCGATCAGCCGCTCCTGCGCAGCGATGACCCGTTTATCGCGCAACAGGAACAGGCGCACCTTGTATTCGCCTTCGGTCAGGTTTGCCGGCAGCACCACATCGGCGCGAAACAGGGTGTTTTCGGTCAGTTCCACCCGGCCTTCCAGCAACCTGTAGCGGTCTTCATTCGACCGGACGCGCAGCAGCGCCAAAAGAAACTCACCCGACTGTTCCGCCTCGGCGGTGATGCCGACGGCTCTGATCACGCGTTCGATGGTGATGGCGTGACGCAGGTTTTCGGTGTCCGACAGGATATGGCGCAACGGTCCGGTGGTAGCCACGGCATAAAAGCTGGGGGCGGAGTCCACCACGACGGCATCGGTGTTTACCCAGATCCCAGCCACGCGCCCCTTGCGACGGACGGTGACCGGGGTGGAGGGGCCTTCGACGGTGACGATCACCTCAAGCGGGCCGCCGTCCGGGGCGGGCGTGTCACGCTTGACCGCGCCGTAGATCAGGATTTCAGAGCCGTCGAAATCGGCGGTGATCGACACCCGGTTCTGGCTAAGGCCGGAAACGATGGTTTCCTGTGCCAACGCCGGGGCGCACAGGCACATGAGGGCCAGCATGGTCCGGATCATGGCAGGACCCCGGGCGCGACCGAGTAGAGTTCAGCCGGACGCAGCAGCAGGTCAACCGCGATGCGGACCGACACCGCCAGCACCAGCAGGGACAAGAGAATGCGCAATTGTTCCGCTTTCAGCCGCACCCCCACGCGCGTGCCGATCTGCGCGCCGACAACGCCGCCGAGGATCAGGATCAGCGCCAGCAGCATGTCGACCGTCTGGCTGGTCACGGCATGCATTACCGTTGTGAAGGCGGTCACGAAGATGATCTGGAACAGCGATGTGCCGATCACAACCTTCGTCGGCATGCCCAGAATGTAGATCATCGCCGGCACCATGATGAAGCCGCCGCCCACGCCCATGATCGCCGCAAGGAAGCCCACCGCCGCGCCGATCAGCATGGGCGGGATGACGCTGATATAGAGCCCGCTGGCGCGGAACTTCATCTTGAACGGCAGTCCGTGGACCCAGGAATGGACATGGCTGCGCCGGATGGGCGCACCAGCCTTGCGCGCGCGCAACAGGCTTCGCAAGCTTTCCTGCAGCATCATCGCGCCGATCAGACCCAGGAAAAGCACATAGGACAGTTGCACGAACAGATCGACTTGCCCGGCGGCGGTCATCAGCCGGAACACCCAGACCCCGATGGCCGACCCGACAATGCCCCCGGCCAGCAGGACGCCCCCCATCTGGAAGTCCACGCCCTTGCGCCGCAGTTGCGCCAGCACACCCGAGATTGACGAGGCGACAACCTGGTTCGCGCCGGTTGCCACCGCCACCGCAGGCGGCACGCCGATGAAGAACAGGAGGGGCGTGATCAGAAAACCGCCGCCAACTCCGAACATCCCCGACAGGAACCCCACGATTCCGCCCAGCCCCAGGATAAGGAAGGCGTTGACCGAAACCTCGGCGATGGGGAGGTAAAGCTGCATGAAAGGCGGCCTGGTCGGGGCAAGGTACGGCGGGTGGGGCCGAAAAGCGGCGGGATCATCAAAGGCTTGCGCGCCTTCGTGCGTGAAGTCAAACGCCGATGTCCCTCATCGGAGCGAGGTCAGGAATTCCCTCAGGATGCGTTCCAGTTTTGCCGCACCCAGGGGGGCCATCGCCTTGGTGTGTTCGTGGCTGATCTTTTCATCCGACATGCCGGCAGCCATGTTCGTGATGGTAGAAATGGCCGCAACCCTGAGGCCAAGGAACCGGGCGAGGATCACCTCCGGCACGGTGGACATGCCGACCGCATCGCCACCAAGGGTCTTCAGCATGCGGATCTCTGCAGGGGTCTCGAAGCTGGGGCCAGAGTACCAGCAATAGACACCTTCAGGCAGCGGCAGACCTTCCCGCGCCGCCGCAGCTTTCAGGGCAGCACGAAGGGCCGGGTCATGTGCATCGGTCATTGGCACAAAGCGCGCGTCGGTCTTTTCGCCGATCAGGGGGTTCAGGCCGGAATAGTTCAGGTGATCGTTGAGCAGCATCAGGTCACCTGGCGCGATATCGCTGCGCAAGGAACCGGCGGCATTGGTCAGGATCAGATCACGCGCGCCAAGGGCCTGCAGGACTTGCAGCGGCAGCAGCATCGCCCGGGGGTTGCCGTTTTCATAGTAATGCTCGCGCGCGCCGAAGACGGCGACGCGGACGCCCTCCAGCAGGCCTATGTGCAGGTTCGGGTTGTGGCCCGAGACGCCGACATGCGGAAAGCCCGGCAGATCGGCATAGGGGATCGCCACGCCATCCACCTGATGGGCGATGTGGCCAAGGCCGGAGCCGAGGATGAGGCCGAGACGCACCGGGGCATCGCCTGTGCGCGCACGGATCATTTCAGCAAGTGTGGTGGCGTTGGTCATCCGGAAGCTCATGCGGCTGTGGAAGAAGGGGGGGGGGGGGGGCCCCCCCCCCCCCCCCGCGGCGGGGGGGGGGGGGTAAGCAAAAATTAAAAAAAATATGAGTTTGAGGGGGGGTATGAAATTGGAGGACCCCCCCCCC
>JANPJU010000107.1:0-2072 GCA_031425675.1 Paracoccaceae bacterium
GGCCCGACGCTGGCGTTCCGGGGTCTGGACAACGCCAGCTACTACCGGCTGGCGGGCGGCGGGCGGTTCTATGTCAACGACACCGGCACCGGCAACACGCTGAACCTGACGCATCCGATGGTGCTGCGGATGGTGATGGACAGCTTGCGCTATTGGGTGGAGTTCGCCCATGTCGACGGCTTCCGCTTTGATCTTGGCACGGTTCTGGGGCGTGAGGCGCATGGCTTTGACCCCAACGGCGGCTTCTTTGACGCCATCCGGCAAGACCCGACCCTAAGCGCCGTCAAGCTGATTGCCGAGCCCTGGGACATTGGCCCCGGCGGCTATCAGCTGGGGGCCTATCCGCACCCGTTTCACGAATGGAACGACAAGTTCCGTGACGGCGTGCGCCGGTTCTGGAAGGGCGATGCCGGCATGACGCGCGACCTTGCCGCGCGCGTCTTGGGGAGTGCGGACAAGTTTGACCATTCGGGGCGGGCGGCCACAGCCTCGGTCAACTTCATCACCAGCCATGACGGGTTCACGCTGGAGGATCTGGTCAGCTTCACCATCAAGCGCAACTTTGCCAATGGCGAAGACAACCGCGACGGGCACCATGAAAACCACTCGGACAATCTGGGGGTCGAAGGGCCGACCAAGGACGCGAAGATTCTGGCTGCGCGGGCGCTCCGCAAGCGCAACCTGCTGGCCACGCTGATGCTGAGCCAAGGCGTGCCGATGCTGTTGGCGGGCGATGAGATCGGACAAACCCAGGGCGGCAACAACAACGCCTACGCCCAGGATAATGAGGTCAGCTGGATCGATTGGTCGCGCGCCGATGCGGGCATGGTCGCCTTTGTGGCCAGACTTGCGGCGCTGCGGAAATCCTTGCCGGTGTTGCGACAAAGGCGTTTCCTGCATGCCCGGCAGCGCCCCTCGGACAACGTGCCCGATGTGATCTGGCGACGGCCCGATGGCACGGTGCCCCAGTCCGAGGAATGGCATGACCCGGCGTTCCGTTGCCTGTGCGTTGAGGTTCGGATGGCCGCCGAAGGCGGAGACCCGAACCCCGAAGCCATCTTTGCCGTTTTCAACACCGGTGCCGCCACCGCGCTGCATCTGCCCGATACCGCCAAGGGGTGGGAGCTTCTTCTTGACACCACGCGCCCGGACATGGCCGCCGGGGCAGCCTTTACCGAAGTACCCGCGCAATCCGTGCTGCTTTTCCGGTCCCGCACCGGCCTGCCCAAGGGGGGCAAACCATGACCCAGATCACCACCGTTGTGACCCAGCCGATTGCGGGACAGAAGCCCGGCACCAGCGGTCTGCGCAAGAAAACTCCGGTCTTCATGGGGCGGCACTATCTGGAGAACTTCATCCAGGCGACGTTTGATGTCGTGGGCTGCGCGGGCAAGACATTTGTGCTGGGCGGCGATGGGCGATACTTCAACGACCGCGCGGCGCAAGTGATCTTGCGGATGGCGGCGGGCAATGGGGCGGCGCGGGTGATCGTGGGGCAGGGGGCGATCCTGTCGACGCCCGCCGCCAGCCACCTGATCCGGCTGAATGGCACGGATGGCGGGATCATCATGAGCGCGAGCCATAACCCCGGCGGACCGGAGGAGGATTTTGGCGTCAAGTTCAACATGGCCAACGGCGGCCCTGCGCCCGAAGGCGTGACCGAAGCGATCTATCAGCGCACGACCACGATCACCGACTACAGCGTGCTTGAGGCGCAGGATGTGGACCTTGCGCGCGTAGGGCGGCATCAGCTTGGGGGCATGGTGGTCGATGTGGTCGATCCGGTGGCCGACTATGCAACGCTGATGGAAAGCCTGTTCGATTTTCCTGCCCTGCGCGCGCTGTTTGCGGGTGGCTTTCGGATGCGGATGGATTCGATGTGTGCCGTGACCGGGCCCTACGCGCTGGAGATTCTTGAACGCCGGCTGGGCGCTGCACCCGGCACTTGCGTCAACGCAACGCCCTTGCCCGACTTTGGCGGCATGCACCCCGACCCGAACCCGACCTGGGCCAAGGCGCTGATGGATGAGATGTTCAGCGCCGATGGCCCGGACTTCGGGGCTGCCAGCGAT
>JANPJU010000108.1:0-2525 GCA_031425675.1 Paracoccaceae bacterium
GCGCGCATGGGTGGATAGACCCGGGGGGGTTCACACCCCCCGGACCCCCGGTGGGATATTTGAGGACAGAAAATGGCTGGGGCGCAAGGGTTTCGCGGGCGGGTGCTGTCGGTGGCGTCGGAATGTGTGCCGCTGGTGAAAACCGGCGGCCTTGCCGATGTGGTGGGTGCGCTGCCCGCAGCGCTGGCGGCGGTCGGCTGGGACATGAAGGTGCTGCTGCCCTGTTACCGCGCCTTGCGGGCGCAGGCGGCGGGGTGGCCGGTGGTCTGGGAGGAGGCCGATCTTTGGGGCGGGCCGGGGCAGGTTCTGTCCGGCAATGTGGGTGGCGTGCCGGTCCTGCTGCTGGACGCAGCCCATCTTTATGACCGCGAGGGTGGCCCATACTCTGGCCCCCTTGGCGAACATCCTGACAATGCCGTGCGCTTTGCCGCCCTGTCCTGGATCGCCGCCCG
The DNA here is from genome assembly GCA_031425675.1 of Paracoccaceae bacterium. Classification (GTDB taxonomy): domain Bacteria; phylum Pseudomonadota; class Alphaproteobacteria; order Rhodobacterales; family Rhodobacteraceae; genus Tabrizicola. Next base: position 453 of record JANPJU010000108.1, read on the forward strand.
CATCGCGCGTGAGGGGTTGGAGGGGTGGAAGCCTGACGTCCTGCACGCGCATGACTGGCAGGCGGGGCTGGCGCCCGCCTATCTGGCCTATCATGGCACTGGCGGCTGCAAGTCGGTGATGACCATCCACAACATCGCGTTTCAAGGCTGGGCCCCGGCGCATATGCTTGGCGTGTTGCGGCTGCCGGGGCATGCCTGGCACCCGGAGGCGCTGGAATATTATGGCGGCATTTCAAGCCTGAAGGCCGGGCTGGTGACGGCGGACTGGATCACCACCGTCTCGCCCACCTACGCGGCCGAGCTGATGCGGCCCGAGTTCGGCATGGGCCTGCAAGGCGTGATCGCCGCGCGGGGGCCGGTGGTGTCGGGCGTCCTGAACGGGGTGGATACCGCTGTCTGGGACCCGGGGGCCGAAGATCCGCCGTTCAGCGCCAAGGCATTGGCGGGCAAGGCGACTGCCCGTGCCGCCCTTTGTGCCGAGTTCGGGCTGGAGGTGCCGGGGCCGCTGGCCATTGTCGTCAGCCGGTTGACCGACCAGAAGGGCATTGACCTGCTGCCCGCCGTGATCCCCAATTTCGTGTTGGGGGGCGGGGGGTTGATCATCCTTGGCTCGGGCGATCCGGGGATGGAGGGGGCGGTGCGCGCCCTTGCCGCGCGGTTCCCGGGCCGGGTGGCGGTGCGGGTCGGCTATGATGAAGGGTTGAGTCACCGGTTGTTCGCCGGGGCCGATGCGGTGCTGGTCCCCAGCCGGTTTGAACCCTGCGGCCTGACGCAGATGTACGGGTTGCGCTATGGCACCTTGCCGGTGGTGGCGCTGACCGGCGGGCTGGCCGATACCGTGATCGGGGCCAGCCCGGCCACGCTGACCGCCGGGGTGGCAACCGGAGTGACGTTCCATCCGGTTGATGCGCTGGCCTTTGGTCAGGCGCTGACGCAGTTGTTGGCGCTGCATGGGCAACCGAAAGTCTGGGCACAACTTCGCGCCAATGCGATGGGGCATCCGGTGGGTTGGGAGACCAGCGCCGCCACCTATGCCGGGCTTTACGAAAGGCTGACCGCGTGACTGGCCTTTCCCCCCCCGTGCGCCTGAACGGCCACGCCGTCAGCAACGGCCGGCCCTGGCCGATGGGGGCCAGTTTCACCGGCGACGGCGTCAACTTTGCCGTCTTTTCCGCCCATGCCGAACGGATCGAGCTGTGCCTCTTCACCAGCGACGGGCGCAAGGAGATGGCCCGGCTGCCGATCATCGAACGCGATGGCGATATCTGGCACATCCATGTCGGCGGGCTGACCCCCGGCACGGTCTACGGCTTTCGCGCGCATGGGCCCTATGCGCCCGAACAGGGCCACCGGTTCAACCCCAACAAGCTGCTGCTGGACCCTTACGCCCGCGCCATGGAGGGGCGGCTGAAATGGTCCGACGCGCTGATGGGCTACAAGATCGGCTCGGCCCGTGGTGACCTTTCGTTTGACACGCGCGACAGTGCCTTTGCCGTGCCCAAAGCCGTGGTCACCGACCCGTCCTTCAGCTGGGGCAACGATACTGCACCCCGCACCCCGCGCATTGATACCGTGGTGTATGAGGCGCATGTCCGGTCGCTGACCGCGCTGCATTCGGGCGTGGAGAAGGGGCTGCGCGGCACCTATCTGGGGCTTTCGTCCGACCCGGTGATCGAGCATCTGCAAAAGCTGGGCGTCACGGCGATTGAACTGTTGCCGGTGCAGGCCTTCATCGACGACCGGTTTCTGGTGGCGAAGGGCCTGCGCAACCATTGGGGCTACAACACCCTGGCGTTCTTTGCGCCTGAGCCCCGCTACATGTCAAAAGGCGCCCTGTGGGAGTTTCAGACCATGGTCCGCCGGTTCCATTCCGCCGGGATCGAGGTCATTCTGGACGTGGTCTACAACCACACCGCCGAGGGCGATGAATGGGGCCCGACGCTGGCGTTCCGGGGTCTGGACAACGCCAGCTACTACCGGCTGGCGGGCGGCGGGCGGTTCTATGTCAACGACACCGGCACCGGCAACACGCTGAACCTGACGCATCCGATGGTGCTGCGGATGGTGATGGAC
>JANPJU010000109.1:0-12987 GCA_031425675.1 Paracoccaceae bacterium
GCCAAGACAGTGAAGCTGACACCTACATCATCGAATGCACCATCTCTCGATAGACACCCTAGTAGGCCGATATGCTGCGATCTGACGCCGATGCGCCCAAACCGCCCGCATATCCCTTCATAAACTACAGTTTCAAAGAGCGCGGACACAAAGCATGCAGCACACCAGAACTTCTGGCGTACCTGCCGTCGTGCCTCCAGATTTTCGTTGCGGTGGTCTGCGCCGCCGCTTTCCGCCGCTTCCGTTCCGCGTTTCCGCTTCTCTTCCGCTTCGGTGAGGGGGCTTTTACGTCCGGTCCTCAGAACCCGCAAGCAGAAAATGACAGCGCGATGACAAAATTTGCGCCACCCGCGAAAACCTGAAGGAATACGCTGATTTTTCCTGCAGCCTCACACCACAAACCCGGCGCTGGCATAGGTCACAAGACCCCCGGCCACCGTCAAAGCGATTCCCGTGTCGCCAATTTCGGCCAGGGGAATCGCCTCGATGTCCCCGTCGATCAGCACCAGGTCCGCCGCAAGGCCTGCGCGTAACGTGCCCGTAAGCCCCTCCAGGTGTGCTGCCCAAGCCCCACCAGCCGTATAGGCGCGAAGGGTCTCCATCAGGCCAAGGCGTTCGTCCGCTGCCCCCTCGAACGGAACGCGCGTCAGCGCCGCCTGAATGCCGCGCATCACGCTGACATCCGTGACCGGCCAGTCGCTGGCATAGGCCAGCGCCGCCCCGGCATCGATCAGGCTTTTCCACTGGTAGGCATCCCCCCAGCGGTCCCGGGCGATCACCGCCTCCATCCCGGACAGCGGGAAGTCCATCACCCCCGGCGCATGCGGGGGCTGCAGGCTTGCCGTGATGCCCAACGCCCCCAGCCTTGGCACATCGGCCCGGTCGATCAGCTCGATATGCTCAATCCGGTGGCGGGCGTCGCGCGCCCCATTGCGCAGCCGAGCCGCCTCATACCCGTCGATGGTCTGGCGTACCGCGCCGTCGCCGATGGCATGGACCGCGATCTGCAGACCCCGCCGGTCAATCTCGGCACAGATGTCGTTGAAGCGACCCGGCTCGAAGAGCGGCGCGCCCCGTTCGGTCGTGCCTGGATAATCCTGCAGCATGTATGCAGTGCGGCTGTCGACCACGCCGTCCATGAACATCTTCACAAAGCCACTCGTCACCCATTCGCCGGTGAACTCTGCCGCCATGACACTGGCGCGGTCCAGCGCCTTCAGCCCCATGTGCGGCTTCATGTGGAACGGCACCTTGACCCGCGCGGTCAGCCGCCCCTCGGCCTCCATCTCGGCCAGAAGCACGCAGGTGTAGCGATTGCCGTCCATGTTCACCATCGAGGTGATCCCATGCGCCGCGCAATGCGCGAGGCCTGCCGCGATCTTGGCCTTGTCCTTCTCCCGTTGCGCTGCATCGGGCCAGGGTGAAGGCTCACCCCCCGTGGCGATGCCAAGCTGCAGATGCAGATCGCCCGTGAGCGCCAGCACGGGCGAGAACGCCTCGAACTCCAGCAGCTCGCCTTTCGCCAGACCATCCGCCCCCATCACCACCACATGCCCTGCAGGCATCACCGCCCCCTGCAACAGCCCCGCCGCCTGCAGCGCCGCCGTATTGGCCCAGACTGTGTGATGGTCCGGCGACATCATTGCAATCGGGCGGTCCGCAATCACCCGGTCAAGGTCGCCCCGCGTCACCGGCCGGCCCAGGATGTCATACCCCGCGCCTTGCGCCATAAGAAGCGGCAGCGCCGGGTTCGCCGCCGCATAGGCCCGAAACGCCGCCGCCAGCGCCTCAAACCCCTGCACCCCGCCCACCTGCAACTGCGTCAACTCATTGCCCCCGAGGACCAGATGCAAATGGCTTTCCACAAAGCCGGGCAACAGGGTCCTGCCACCGGCGTCAATCACCCGGCACCCCGGCCCGGCCAGCGCCTCCACCTCATCCTGTGCGCCCACCGCAAGAATGCGCCCCGCGGCCAGCGCGACCGCCTCGGCCCGGGGCAGCGCCGGGTCCATTGTCAGAACGCGCGCATTGATGATGATCATCTTGGCCTGCATCTTCCAGCCTTTCACATTTGCACAAATATCCCGGGGTCCGGGGCAGCGCCCCGGCGGTCAGCCCCGCGCGACCCGCTCTGCCATCACGCACAGCATCTCGAACATCAGGCTGATCCCAAGCCAGGCCGTCCCACCCGACTGGTCGAACGGCGGCGACACCTCCACCAGGTCGGCCCCCACCACATCCAGCCCCCTAAGGCCCCGCGCCATTTGCAAAGCCTGCCAGCTGTTGGGCCCACCTACCTCAGGCGTGCCAGTCCCCGGCGCGAAAGTCGGGTCCACAAAGTCGATGTCATAGGTCACATAGACCGGCCCCATCCCCACGATCTCCCGCGCCTCGGCCATCACATCTTCCGGCCCGCGCGCATGAAACTCGGCGATCGGGATGATACGGATGCCGTTGGCCGCGGCAAAGTCCCAATCCTCACGCCCATAGGCCGTGCCCCGGATCCCGATCAGCACATAGCGCTTGGGGTCGATCAGCCCTTCCTCAACCGCGCGGCGGAAGGGCGTGCCGTGGTTGTAGCGGCTGGTCCCGAAGTAGACGTCATTCAGGTCGGTATGGCTGTCGAACTGGATCATCCCGACCGGGCGCGCTTTGGCCACTGCCCGCAGGATCGGCAAGGTACAGAGGTGATCCCCGCCGCCGGTCAGCGGCAGCACTTCCGCCGCCATCACACGACCATAAAACGCCTCCATCCGTGCCATTGAATCCATCAGATCGCCGGGGTTGGGTGCCACGTCCCCAAGGTCGGCACAGCGCGCAAGGTCGAAGGGCGCCACCCATGTTGCTCCGTTCTGCGCCCGGATCATGGTAGAAAGGTCGCGCAGCTGGCGTGGTCCATGACGCGGGCCGGGCCGGTTTGTCGTCCCCCCGTCCCAGGGCGCGCCGATCAGACCGATCTGCACCTCACCAAAGCGGGGGTGGTCGAACGGCACATGCGGCAGCCGCATGAACGTCGGCACGCCTGCAAACCTTGGCAGGTCAAAGCCTGATACCGGCTGAAAAAACCCGTCGGCCATACCCACACTCCCCGTGATTCCCGCGGCCATCTGACCACTCCGGACCGCCATGATCTGGCCCGGATACGACATCACATCGGCGGGAAACCCACCAGCCCGCGACACCGCCCCTTGACCGGCCCGCCCCGATCCCGCCTTATCAGGCAACCTTTGCAAGGATAGCCCGCAATGTTTTCCAAGACCGCCGATCCTTCTGCGCCCGCGTCTCCGACGGCCCCCCGTCCCACGACCAGCCCAGGCGCCAACGCCGGCCGTTCAGTTCTTGGCGCCGATCTGCGCATCACGGGTGAAATCACGACCACAGGCTCGGTCGAGGTATTGGGCGAGATTGATGGCAACCTGACAGCTCATGGCCTGATCATCGGCGCCGAGGGGCAGATGCGCGGATCGGTCCAGGCCACGACGGTTGAGGTGAAGGGCAAACTTGACGGCAAGGTCGCCTGCGAAAGCTTTACCCTGCGCTCTTCTGCCGAAGTGAAGGCGGATGTCACAACCTCAGCGATTGTGATCGAAAGTGGCGCCGTGATGGATGGCCGCTTTCTAAAGCCCAAGGTCTGACCCGGGTCCATGTCAGGCCTGCTGACCTGCACGAACGACGGCGGCATCGCCACTCTGACACTGACGTCGCCCGCGAACCTGAACGCTCTGTCCCGCGCCATGCTGCTGGACCTTGACGCGGCCCTGACCGATCTTGCCAGCGATGACCAGACCCGCGTCGTCATCGTCCGGGCCGAAGGGCGGAATTTCTGCGCCGGGCATGACCTGAAGGAAATCCAGGCGGCCCGCGCAGCCCCCGACGCAGGTGCCGCTGAAATTGCCAGCCTCTTCGTGCTTTGCGCCCGGGTGATGCAATCGCTGGCCGCCCTGCCCCAGCCCACCATCGCAAGCGTGCAAGGCGTCGCCACGGCCGCCGGCTGCCAGCTTGCCTGTTCGTGCGACATGATCGTCGCCGCAGACACTGCCCGCTTCGGCGTCAACGGCATCAACATCGGCCTTTTCTGCACGACGCCGATGGTCGCCCTTACCCGCAAGCTGGCCCCCGCTGCCGCCTTTGAATTGCTTGCAACGGGGGATTTCCTGCCAGCCGCGCGGGCGCATGTGCTGGGTCTGGTGAACCGTCTGGCGAACCCCGATCAGCTTGATGCCACCACCCGCACGTTGGCCGAAACCCTTGCGACCAAACTGCCTGCTGCCCTTCGCCTTGGCAAACGAGCGTTTCAGGCCCAGCATGGCCTGCCGCTGGATCACGCCTATGCAGCTGTATCCCCGCTGATGGTCGACAATGCCCTGATGACCGATACGGCAGAAGGGATTCAAGCCTTCCTCGAACGACGCTCGCCAAACTGGCCGTCCCAGTCTTAGGCAACACCCCGCACAGGTGCGAATCGGCCCATACTTGGCGGATGACACCGCCCCCTCCACGAGATATAGTGAGGAAAACAACAACATGAGGCCGAGCAATGCGTACCCCCCTGATCCTGGCCTTGGCCAGTCTGTCCGTCATGTCCCAAGCCGCACTGGCGCAGGGCTTCGAGGGCGCCGTCGTCGACCTGCAATATCAGCGCTACGATGCGGGACCGTCCGAACTTGACAGCCTTGAGGGCAGGCTTGATGCCGCCTGGGCGTTCGGCACGTTCGGCGCACAGGTTGGCTTGGCCATCGGCAAGGAAATCGACAGTTCCGATGACATCGATTTCCGGTCCTATAACGGCATTGCGGTGCACGCGACGGCAGATGTCTCTGACAGCTTCCGCCTTGGGGCGATGGTGGCCGCTGACAGTCTGCGGGATGAGGTTTATCTTTATGCCGCCGAGGGGCTTTATCTTGCCGGTCCGCTTCGCATTGAGGGCCGCATCGGCGACAGTCTTGAAGATGATGAACCGTTCTCGCTGGTCGAGGTTAAGGGCGGCTATTCCTTTGGTGCGCTTAGCGCTCGTGCCGGCCTGCACCAGACCGACCTTGGCGCCGGGGCCTCATACCGGGTGTTCAGTCTGGGCGCAGGCTACGCCATCGGCGACACGGCCGAGGTTTATGCCGATATCGGCCGCCACACGACCGACACCGGCACGACGACAGATCGGGGCAATGTCATCAACCTTGGCGTCCGCTTTGATCTGGGTGGCGACAGCAGTCGGATGTTCACCTATGAGCCGCTGAAGTGATCAGCCGTCCATAACGCCCGGCCGACGCAGCAAAAGGGCGGCGGCCAGCACCAGACCCAACACCGCCAACCCCACGCAGGCCGCATAGACCAGTTGCGGCCCGCCCAAGGCCAACAAACCGGCGCCAACCGACGGCGCGGCGGCAGAGGCAAGGATCGGCGCCACCGCCACTGCGCCGGACACCGCACCAAAGCCTTCGCGCCCCAGAACCTCGGCAATCAGGACCGGGCGCAGGATCGACATCAGGCCAGCCCCGGCCCCCTGCGCCAGTGCGAAGGCAAAGATCAGCAGTGGCGCCGCCCCCGCCAGCCACAGCAGCACACTTGCCGCGACAACGCCGCCCAGCGCGGCAAGTGTCGCCTGGCCGGTGGTCACCCGCGCCCCCGCCATCAGCAGCATGAGCCGCCCCGCCACCTGTGCCGGGCCGATGCAGGCTGCCGCAATCGCCGCCATGCCGGAGGCAGCCCCCCGGTCCTGAAACAGGATCAGCACATAGGTGATCAGGATTCCGTGGTTCAGCCAGATCAGCCCGAAGGCCACCGCAATCGCCCAGAACGCCGGACGCCGCAGCGCCGCCTGCAAGACGCCGGGCGGGGTTGGCGCAGGCTCGGTCCAGGCGCGCGCCCGGGCGCGCAGCGACCGCACCGCCCAGATGTTGCATGGCACCGCCAGCGCGGTCACCGCCGCAAAGACCAGCATGCCGCACTGCCCGCCAAACCGAGCGCCCACCCAATGGCCAAGGGGAAAGGCCAGCGTCCCAGCAAAGCCCGCCACCAGCGTGACCTGCGTGATTGCCCCCCGCGCCCCATCGCCCAGCCGGCGTGTCAGAAAGGCAAAGCAGGTCTCATACAGGCAGCCCGCCTGCGCCACCCCGATCAGCGCCCAGGCCAGCAGCCACAGTGCCGGAGTTGGCGCAAAGCCCAACCCCAGCACGCCAACGCTGGCCAGCACCGGCCCCCAGATCAGCATCTCGCCGCCAACGCCCCGATCCACCAGCCGCCCGGTCCAGACCGTAAGGCTTGCCATGATGAGGAAGGCAAGCGTTGGCCCCAGCGCCAAAGTGGCCTTTGACCAGCCGGTCGCAGCCACCAGATCAAGCAGCAACGCCGGAAAGGCATAGTAGCTGCCCGCATAGACAACCGTCTGCCCCAGCGCCAACACCCAGACCGCCGCGCCACCCCGGTCCGTATCGGCAAGCTGTGTCACAGCCCGTAGATGTCGCCGAACTTGGCCTCAAGGTAGTCCAGAAGCGGCCCTTCCGAAGGTTCAAACCCGCAGGCTTGCGCCACCACTTCACGCGGCAAGAAACGCGCGCCGTGCCGCTGCAGCTTTTCGCGCATCCAGGCCGTCGCGGCACTGACATCGCCCTTTGCCATCTGGCCGTCAAGGTCCGGCACATCGGCCCGCAAGGCCTTGGTCAGGCAGCCGGCATAGACATTGCCCAGCGTGTAGGTGGGGAAATAGCCGAACAGGCCGCAAGACCAGTGCACATCCTGCAGCATCCCGTTCGACGGCTTGTCCACCGCCACCCCGAAATCTGTCCGGAACCGGTCATTCCAGGCGGCTTCCAGGTCCGAGACCTCCAGCTCTCCCCGGATCAGCGCGCGCTCCAGATCAAAGCGCATCATCACATGCAGGTTGTAATGCACTTCATCCGCCTCGGTGCGGATATAGCCCGCATGCACCCGGTTGACTGCGCGGTAAAAGCCTTCCGCATCGGCAATGCCGAAGTCGCCGAACACGTCACGCATCCGCCCGAAAAGCCAGCCGGTAAAGGTGCGGCTGCGGCCCATCTGGTTCTCATAGCTGCGGCTTTGGCTTTCATGCACCCCCATGGATGCCCCCTGCCCGATCGGCGTCAAAAGATAGGCGGGGTCGACGCCTTGCTCATAGGCCGCATGGCCCACCTCATGGATCGTCGAGTAAAAGCAGTTGAACGGGTCCACCTCATTCACCCGAGTGGTGATTCGCACGTCCTGCCCGCTGCCCGACGAAAACGGATGCACCGCCAGATCGACACGCCCCCGGGTCCAGTCGTATCCGAAGACCGTCGCAAGTTCCCGTGTCAAAGCCAGTTGGTCATCGTGCCCAAAGACCCCAACCACGCCTTTCGGCGGACCCGCCCCCAGCACCCGACCGCGCAAGGCCACCAGTCTTGGCCGCATCGCATCAAACATCGCCGCTATCTCGGCCCCGGTCATCCCCGGCTCATAATCATCGACCAGTGCGTCGTAGGGGTCGCCGCCTTCGGCCAGCGCCGCTCCCTCTGCACGCTTCAGGTCCACAACCTGGCCCAGTGTCGGAAGGAAGCCCGCCACGTCCTCGGCGGCACGGCACCCTGCCCAGACCCCCTGTGCAAGTGACGTGACCCGGGCAATCTCTTCCGCCAACCGGGCGGGGATCTTGGACGCCCGAGCATAACTGCGCCGGATCTGGCGCAACTGCGCCTCACCAACGGCATCCGGGGCCTTTGCCCGTTGCAGCCAGACCGCAAGCCGTCCATCTGTCCGCCGTGCGTGCAACACGGCTTCCAGTGCGCCGATCTCTTCGGCCCGCTGTTCCGCGGCACCTGCCGGCATCACCGTCTCCTGATCCCAGCCCAAACGACCGGCCACCTGGGCCAAAGCCTCGGTCTGGCGCTGGAACGCCATCAGATCATCATACACGCTCATGCGGTACCTTCCCGGATCGACCCCGCCACGGGGTATTGAGACAAATGCCGCGCCCGCAGGATAAGCACCCACAGGATCACCGCGCCAATCTGATGGGTGATCGCCACATGGACATGCGCCGCCGTCAGCACCGCCGCGATGCCCAGCACCATCTGCGCCACCAGCATCAGCATCACCGCGTTGAACGCCACTTGCGTCGCCTGATAGGACGACCGGCGCCCGCGCAGCCAGACCACCACACCGAAAGCAAACAGCAGATACCCCGACATTCGGTGGATGAACTGCACCAGTCCGGCGTTCTCAAAGAAGTTGCGCCAGACCGGCTCAAGGTCGAACGGAAAGGGCGGGAAGAATCCGTCGCCCATCAAGGGCCAGGTCGGAAAGGACTTCCCCGCGTCGATCCCCGCCACCAGGGCTCCCAGGATGATCTGAAGAAACGCAAAATGCATCAGCCCGGTCGACAGGCCGAACAGCCTCGCCTCCCTCCCGCGCCGCGCTGTCATCAACTCGGCCTCGGTCCGGCCCAGAAGCAGGACATACCAGGCCAGAAAGCCAAGGATCACGAAAGCCAGCCCCAGATGCGTGGCCAGCCGGTAGCTGGCCACATCCACCCGCCCGCCCCCCAGCCCCGAGGAGACCATCCACCAGCCGATTACCCCTTGCGCGCCCCCCAAAGCTCCCAGCAGCAGCAACCTCCCGGTCCAGCCCGGCGGGATCTGCCGCGCCAGCGCAAATCCGGCAAAGCCGATGGCCCAGACCAGCCCGATCACCCGGCCCAGCTGCCGATGACCCCATTCCCACCAGTAGATGACCTTGAACTCCTCAAGGCTCATCCCTTTGTTCTGCAATTGATATTCGGGGATTGCGCGATACTTCTGGAACTCGGCGTCCCAGGCATCGGCGTTTATCGGTGGCAGCGCGCCGGTCACGGGGCGCCATTCGGTGATCGAAAGTCCGCTGTCGGTCAGTCGCGTCAACCCGCCAACCGCGATCATCGTCACCACCAGCAGGAACAACGCCACCAACCACAGCCGGATACCGCGCCGCGCGCCCTTGGGCCGGGCATCGATGCTCCCGCCAACCGGGGCCATCGGCGCAGTCTGCCCTGCCCCGACCTCTTCGAAAATACTGCGCTTGCCGGCCATGACCTGCCCCTTATCCGATGGCCCGGACACTAGGCCCCGGCATTGCGGCCTTCAAGGGCCTGCGGCGGGGCACTAACGCCGCACCACCCAGCGCCCGCCGCCGCCTTGCAAAATGTACATTTCAGTGTATGTTCCAATCAACCTTACAGGACGCACGCCATGACCCGCCTTCTGACCCCCCATATCGCCACCATGACAGAACTGCGCGAACCGCATAAGGTGCTGGAACGCTCGGGCGGCAAGCCGGTGGCGATCCTGAAGAATTCCGCCGTCGTCGCCTATCTGGTCCCGGAGGCCGCCGTGGACAAAGGCGACCACCGCGTTGCCACGCTGGATGAGGTGATGGAAAGCTTGAACAGGCGCCGCGCAATCAATCAGCCCGTTCTGGATTATCTCAAGGATAAGTGACTTGCGCCTTCTCTCTCCTGAACTCGTCGAGGCGCTGCACGATGCCATCCTCAACCCCGGAGAGCTTCCTGGCCGCGCGCGGGACAAATCGCTTGAAGCAGCCCTGGCCCGTGTCGACAACAGGCTTGTCTATGGCATGGTTGCCGATGTTTTCGACTTGGCCGCCGCCTATGCACTGGCGATCGCACGGGGCCACTGCTTCAATGACGGCAACAAGCGGACAGCGCATCAGTCGATGGATACCTGCCTCGACCTCAATGGCGTCCGTATCACCTGGATGTCAGAAGAAATCGGCCAGATCATCATTCGCTGCGCCCAGGGATTGGTTGAGGACGGCGACCTTGCCGATTGGCTGCGCGACAAGGCCAGAGATTCGGCGGGCGGTTAAGTCGTGCGGTGGCGGCGCAGGGGGATGAGTGATCTAAAAATTCTCGCCCTCTTGCCATTGCGCCCTACCTTTGCCCAAAGAAAAGGTTGATCCCTATGCAAACCCTGACCCTTTACGCCACCACCGCCGCCGTCTTCCTGATCCTTGATGCAATCATGCTGACGCTGGTCATGAAGCCGCTTTTTACCCGCCATATCGGCACCTTGATGGCCGAACCTATCCGCCTTGCTCCTGCGGCATTGTTCTACCTCGCCTATGTCGGTGGCCTTGTGTACCTTGTCTCTCTCCCCGCGATCAAAACCGGATCGCCAATCGTTCTTCCGGCACTGATCATTGGCCTTATGGCCTACGGCACGTATGAATTTACATCGTGGAGCATCATGAAAGACTGGCATTGGCAAATGGTCGCGACCGATACGTTGTGGGGCGGCACGCTGACTGCCTTTTCCGCCTGGGCCGGGGTAATGTTGACACGGATGATCCACGGCTGATCTCAGCGCTTGGGGCGTATCCCGCATTTCATAAACGGCGGCCCTGTGGTACACCCGTAGGCAGCCACGCAAACCATTGAAATCAGGCTGACAAACTTCAGACGCGTGGACTGGAAGGACCAAATCGCCATGATCCTCTACGGCATCCCGACCTGCGACACTTGCAAGAAGGCGATCAAGGCCCTCCAATCAGCTGGCATTGACGTCAGCTTTCGCGATGTCCGTGCGACGCCGCTGACCACAGCTGAGATTGAGACGATCACCCAGGAATTCGGCAGCCGCGTGGTGAACCAGCAGTCCACTACCTATCGCGCGTTCAACGATTTCCTGAAAGCATCAGACCCCGAGGCACAGATTGCCGCGCAGCCGGCCGTCATGAAACGGCCAGTCATCCAGGACGGCACCCGCTGGTATCTGGGATGGGACAGCGCGACCCAAGAGGCACTTCTGGGGCCGCGCTGACCGCTTAAAGCAGCCGCAGGTCGCCGGCCGACTCTTTCCCGTCGCGGCCCGATTGCAATTCGTAGCCGATCTTCTGATTGTCGTTCAGGCCTTTCAAACCGGCACGCTCGACCGCCGAGATATGCACGAACACATCCTTGCCGCCGTTGTCAGGCGCAATGAATCCATAGCCCTTGGTTGAGTTGAACCATTTCACGGTGCCTGTCGGCATGCCGCTTCTCCTCTCAGAACCCCCCGCGGCGCCATTGCCGCGGGCCGTGGCATCAGGTCTTCCAGGGCCTTCATTCTAGAGAGGCGGTCAGGAATTCTGTCGTCACTGCGCAGATGATGCCAAGGATTCGCCGAAAATCAAGCTGCAAGGCGGTTCAGTGCCTTGCCAAGCAGCCGATCCGCCGAAAGCGGGCCTGCGCCCTTGAGGATCAGCACAAGAAACAGCAGCATCCAGAATGCCCGCTGGTCCAGAACAAGCGCATCCGACGCCCGGTCAAACCACGCCCCCGTACCCGCCCCGTGGCCGACGATATCGGTCAGGCTCTGGACCAGCACGAACCCGATCATCCCAAGCGCCGCAAGCCGGGTCAAAACCCCCAGCACGATCAGCAGCGGCAAGGCATACTCTGCCCAGGCGCCGACAAGCACCACCAGCAGGTGCAACGGGCCAAGCTGGGCCACATCATAGCCCACGGTCTCGAAAGCTTTGGGAAAGATCTGCGCATACCCCCCAACCGACGGCGTCAGGACGCCCTCCAGCTTGGTCGCGGCCGAGGCCCAGAAGTAGCCAAGCAGCACGCCGGCAAACACCAGACGCGCCGCGGTGGGCAGCACCCAGTCGGCCTGATCGGCCAGCAACCGACCCGTCCGGCCACAGATGTTGAAAAACCGTGTCATTCGATCACCCCAATGATGGCGCGGCCCGCGATCAGCAGCGACAGGATGGCCGACAGGTCCAGCGCGGACCCGGCAGCTTCGACACTTGCGCCCAAGGTCTTGCCGTCCAGCAGCCCGGCCACAAACGCTCCACCCCCTGATGGCAGCAGGTATGGCCGGGGGTCAAACTCGGGCCGCAAGATCAAAGCCGACTCATCGCCCGGCGCCGGCACGGGTTCGCCTTCGCTGTGCGCGAGCCAGATCGACACCACCGGCCATCGCGACCGGACCAGCCGAACCGACGGCGCGAACCGCAAGCGCAGCCCGTAGATATCGCTATCCAGCAGCCGGTGAAATTCGACCTCCGTCAAAGGGACTGCATTCGCCGCGTGATAGCTTTCGCGCATCGCCTGATCCAGACGTGCGACGTCAGGCAGGTAAGCCAAGGAGGCGACCGGTGGAAAAGCGTCCAGAAATCCGGGAAATTCATCGCCATACAACATCATGATCCGTGACCTTGGCGGATGGGCGCGCAGGAACACCCCGGCCATGGCGGCGAAGAATTCCTCGCCCACCAGCTTGCGCACGTTGGGAAAAGCAGCTTCCAAAGCCCGCGTCAGCGAAGACGCCACATTGTTGCGATAGACCGAAAACCGCTTGGACGCGGGGCGGCCCATCGGATCAACAAGGCCTTCAGGAACGGCGGAATCCGGGTCAAGCAGGGCTGCGGCAAAGGCGGTTTGCATCACGCGACCCCTTCCAGCACCTGCAACGCACGGGCGGCTTCGGTCTGCAGGACGTGCCACTCTGGTATGTCATTGTCCCATTCGATCAGCGTCGGACGCGGGCCACCGCGCGCGATGACATGGGCATAAAGTGCCCAGACCGGATCAACCACCGGCGCACCATGGCTGTCGATCAAAAGGCGCTGGCCGTGGTCATCGCGATCTTCATCATGGCCGCCCAGATGAATCTCTCCCACCAGATGCAGGGGGAAGGCGTCAAGATAGGCCATGGGGTCATAATTCTGATTGATGCCGGACACATAGACGTTATTCACGTCCAGCAGCAGACCACAGCCGGTGCGCTGCGCGATCTGGGTCAGGAACGCGACCTCAGCCATCTCTGTCTCGGCAAAGGCAAGGTAGGTGGACGGGTTTTCCAACAGCATCCGGCGGCCCAGCACCTCTTGCACGCGGTCGATATGGTTGCAGACCCGCGACAGCGTGGCAGCGGTATACGGCAGGGGCAGAAGATCATTCAGATAAGCGCCATCATGGGTGGACCACGCCAGATGCTCGGAAAAACTGGCCGG
>JANPJU010000110.1:0-16169 GCA_031425675.1 Paracoccaceae bacterium
CGTCACCGTTCCCACCGTAGACCGCGGGTTTTTCGAGGTGGTCTTCTGTTCGATCGAGATCGCCGGCGACAGGCCCGAGATGTGGTCCACATCCGGCTTGCCCATCATGTCAAGGAACTGCCGGGCATAGGCCGACAGCGACTCTACATAGCGGCGCTGGCCCTCTGCATAGATCGTGTCAAACGCAAGGCTGGATTTGCCCGACCCGGAAAGCCCGGTAATAACGACCAGCTGGTCACGCGGGATGCTGACATCAACCCCTTTGAGGTTGTGCTCGCGCGCGCCCCGCACCTCGATGAACTTCTGTTCCGCCATGACCAACCCCCGGACCTGAGCGCCACAGATAGTGCGTCGCGGCTGAGTCTCCAACCAGAATTTGTGAACGAAAAGTGAACGCGCGTCAATCAGCCCGTCGCCGGCGGCGCCCTGCCTGAACCTGATGCAACCCTATCCCTAACGCGCACAACGCGGTTGCGGCCAGGGCAAGACCGGTGGGTCCGGCGAAGGCCAGCAACGCCGCCAGCACCGGCGTGCCGGTCGTCGTGCCAAGGTTGCCAAGCTGCGCGACTGCCCCGGCAGCCCGGGCGCGGGCTTCGGGTGTCAGGTTCAGTTCCGGGATCGACGAAAAGCTGGCCCCTTGAACGATGCCAAGTGCACCTGACAGGACAAAACCGCCAACCACCATTCCCGCCCCCGTGCCCCAGAACGCCCAAAGGATCGCAAAGCCCGGCACCGCAGCAGCATAGCCCCATTGCACCAGCCTGACCGCCGACATGCGGCGCAAAAGCTGCACGCCAAGGGTCAGCGACACAGCGATGGACACCATCGGCATGCCTGCAGCAATCAGCGCCCGGTGGCTGGCGGGCGTCTCGGGCGGGAGCAGGGTCAGGATCGCGACATAAAGGAAGGTATAACAGCAGAACCCCATCGCCGGCGCCGCAAGCCGGGGCGATGCATAGATCTCGACATGTTGCCGCAAAAGGTTGCCAAGGGGCGCGGGCGGCTGGCGCGGATCGCGCGGCAGCGCCAGAGCAAGGATTAGCGCAATTGCCGCCATGTATCCGGCATGGCCAAGAAACAGCCCGGCCGGTGTGGCATGGGGACCGATCAGCGCCAGCACCGTGTAGGTGACGCCAAAGAAGCTGGACCACAGCGTCATGGCCAGGGGCCTGCGGCCTTCGGGCGCTAGGGTCGCAATCATCGTCGGACCAACCACCACGATGGCCAGATGGCTTGCACCCTCAATGATCCGGCTTGCAAGCATCAGCGCATAGGTCGGCATCAAGGCTTGCAGCGCCGACATCGCCGCACCGGTAGCCAGCGCCGCCACAATTGCCCGACGCGGGCCGATGCGGGCGACCAACAGCCCCGCCGTGGTGCCAAAGATCAGCCCGACCATGCCGACGATCGACACGACCAGCCCCAGCGCCACCTCTCCATTGCCACCGTAGCTGGCGCGCAACGTCTCATACAGGATCGAAATCTTGCCGAACTGCGCCGCGGCCCCAAGGCCCGCACACCACAGAAGAACGACAAGGACCATGGGGGGCAGCGGGTGCATGGGGGAGTGGTAGCCAGTCCTGCCCGCTTGCGCCAGTGGGGGCGTCGAAGCCTCCGGCGGGAGTATTTGGAAAAAGAGCAAATGACTTGGTCGAATTGAGATTTCGGCGTCAGAGTTTCTGGCCCATGGCCCAGGCGACGATGGGGAAATCGGGATCATTGGTCAGGTCATCGTCCGGTCGATTTTCAGGCGGCCACGGCGTTTCCAGATTGCGCAGCGCGGCGGCGCGGTTGCCCCATTGGGCTGACTTTATAGAGGCCTCATCGAACCCGCCCTCGATCAGAAGGTTGCGCAGGCCCCGCGCGCTCCACCGGCTGCAGTCCACCGGGACGGCGTGGTAGGGGATGAAGAACGGCACCGCGAGCCAGAACCAGCCGCCTTTTCGCAGCATCTTGAACACGTTTCGGGTGGCGGCATGGGGGCGGTCCATATGCTCCCACACCTGGTTGGCAAGGATCAGGTCGTGCTTGACGACCTTGCCTTCCACATCACGGAACGGGCCTTCGCAGGCGTCGTATTCGGGGAAACGGTAGGTGGTGTAGGTGCGAAAGCCGAACCCCTTGCCCCATTCGCCCGAAATTTCGGCCGCGTCGAGTTTTGCCGGTCCCAGCGCCCTGATCCAGTCGCGACTGGTGCCTTGCATCACGATGCGGTTCAGCGATCGCATCAGATGTGGAGCGCGCGGCCGTAGGCGTCCAGCACGGCTTCGTGCATCATCTCACTCAGCGTGGGGTGTGGGAAGACGGTGTTCATCAGGTCTTCCTCGGTCGTCTCCAGCCCACGGGCGACGACATAGCCCTGGATCAACTCGGTCACTTCCGCGCCGACCATGTGGGCACCCAGAAGCTCACCCGTCTTGGCGTCGAAGATCGTCTTGATCAGGCCTTCGGATTCCCCCAGGGCAATCGCCTTGCCGTTGCCGATGAAGGGGAAGCGGCCAACCTTGATGTCATGCCCGGCCTCTTTCGCCTTCGCCTCGGTCAGGCCCACGGATGCGATCTGCGGCTGGCAATAGGTGCAACCCGCGATGGAGCCGGGCTTGATCGGATGCGGATGCTTGCCCGCGATCAGTTCGGCGACCATCACGCCTTCATGGCTTGCCTTGTGCGCCAGCCAGGGCGCGCCGGCGATGTCACCGATGGCATAAAGCCCTTCAACCCCGGTGCGGCAATATTCGTCCGTCACCACATGGGTGCGGTCGATCTTGACGCCAAGCGCCTCCAGCCCCAGGCCTTCGACGTTGCCGACAATGCCAACGGCGGAAATCACGGTGTCAAAGTCATGGGTGGTGGTCTTGCCGTCCTGTTCGATATGGGCGGTCACGCCCTGCCCCGGCTTGCGGTCAAGTTTTTTGACGGCGGCCTTTTCCAGGATCTTCATCCCCTGCTTCAGGAAGGATTTCTTCGCAAAGGCGGCGATTTCGGCGTCTTCCACGGGAAGAATGCGGTCCATCACCTCAACCACCGTGGTATCGGCGCCAAGCGTGTTGAAGAAGCTGGCAAATTCGATGCCGATGGCGCCGGACCCGATCACCAGCAGCTTTTTCGGCATCCGCTTGGCGACCAGTGCGTCGCGGTAGGCCCAGACCAGATCACCATCCGCCTCAAGCCCCGGCAATTCGCGGGCGCGGGCACCGGTGGCAAGGATGATTGATTTGGCGGTCAGGGTTTCCGTGCCCCCGCCACTTTTGGCATCGGTCTTGACGCTGACCGTGCCCTTGGCCGGGATTGTCGCGTCGCCCATGAAGACGGTGACCTTGTTCTTCTTCATCAGATGGCCAATGCCGCCGGACAACTGCTTCGCCACGCCACGGCTGCGGGCGACGACTGCGGGCAGGTCATAGGTTATGCCGGTGGCCCCAAGGCCAAACTCCTTGGCGCGGTGCATCAAGTGGAACACCTCAGCCGAGCGCAGCATCGCCTTGGTCGGGATACAGCCCCAGTTCAGGCAGATGCCGCCAAGATTCTCACGCTCGATGATCGCGACTTTCAGGCCAAGCTGGCTGGCACGGATGGCTGCGACATAGCCGCCCGGTCCGGCACCGATCACGATAACGTCGAAGCTTTGGCTGGCCATTCTTCCCTCCCTGGAAAAGTAGTTTGCCCTTAAACTGTTTCGCGAACTCAAGCAATAAAGGCCGCGCTGCAGGCCTATGCACTGGGCGCATGGCTTTTCAAGCGGGTGACCACGGCCATATATCCCCCTTCGTCCAGATAGGCCTGTTCTTCTGCGGTGCTGATCCGACCAAGCGCTACGTTGCGGGTGGGAAAGCGGCCGAAACTGGCAATCACCTCTTGATGGGCGCGGGCATGCAGCGCCATTTCGGGATCAGACGACAGCCGTTCGGTCAAAAGAGTCACCGCGAGCGCCTGATCGGCGGGATCTTCGGAATGTTCGAACGGCATGTAGAAAAACTGCCGTTCCGGTTCCGGGGCGTTCAGGTCCCACCCCGCAGCAATCGTCCGGCGGGCAGCCTCCCGCGCGCGGGCGTCGGTGGCAAAAGCCAGCGGGCTGTCCCGGTGCAGATTGCGGGGAAACTGATCGGTCACGATCAGATAGGCCAGCGTGCCCACCGTACCTTCAACCCAATGCTCCAGCCCGCCGTCATGCGCGGCCTGCCACAGGTCGCCAAAACGGTCCCGGCAGGCGTTGTCGACCGCCGCCCCGCCCGCATACCAGCCCTTGGGGCCGATCTCGTTCAGCCAGAAGTCCAGAACCTCAACCGGGTCGGCCATGCACACTCCTTTTGTCCCTCCAAAGCCTTGCAGGGATCGTCGCGCGCTGCAACCGCTGATCTTAATCCTTGGCGGCCTCGTCCAGAACGGCCCCGACGGCAAGCGGCGATGCCGTCGGTGTCACACCCCGGAACGATCCGGTCACCTGCGGCGCGGTGCGGCGGGTCATCCGGAAAACCGCATAGGCGGTCAGCGCAACGTACAGAATCCCGATGAAAAGGAAGAACCCGCGCGGGCCTATCGTCTCCATCATCCAGCCGGTGGCGGTGGGGCCGAAGATCGCGCCAAAGCCGTTCAGAAAGATCAGCCCTGCCGAGGCGGCGGCCATCTGTTCGCGGCTGAGGAAATCGTTGGTGTGCGCAATAAGCAGGGCATAGACCGGGTTGGTGATCCCGCCCAGCAGCAGCGCCACCACGATCAGCGCGGTGAAGGGCAGCGGCACGAAGGTGGCTACCAGCATCACCACGGCTGCCAGCGCCGAAAGCCCCATGATCAGCATCCGGCGGTCCATCCGGTCCGAGGCAAAGCCAATGGGGTATTGCAGGACAAGGCCCCCGACATAAAGCGCGCCGACAAAGATCGAGATTTCGCGCAAGGAGAGGCCCTCTTGCGCACCCCAGACGGCAGCCATGCCGAACATTGCGGAAAAGACCCCTCCCGTCAGCAGCATGCCGACGCAGCCCAGGGGTGAGATGCGAAACAACTCGGCAAAGGGCAGGCGTTTGGTGCTGTCAAAGGCGGGTGCGGGCGTGGGTGCCAGCAGGATTGGCATGAAGGCGAGCGACACCAGGACCGAGGGGATGATGAAAAGCGCAAAGCCGGACGGGTCCGGCACGTTCAGCAGCACCTGGCTTGCAATGATCCCCAGCATCTGCACGATCATGTAGGCCGACAGCGCCTGCCCCCGCGTTTCATTGCTGGCAGTGTTGTTGATCCAGCTTTCCGCCGTGATGTAGATGCCCGAAAAGCAGAACCCCGCCAGCACGCGCAGCGCGGTCCAGGCGACCCAGTCCGGAAACACCGGATAGACCACCAAAAGCGCCGAGATAAGCGACCCAAGCGCCGCGAACACCCGCACATGCCCGACCTGCCGGATCATCTTTGGCGCGGCCCAGGACCCGAAAAGGAAGCCCACGAAATAGGCCGCCATCACATAAGACAGCTGGTAGGTGGAGAACCCCTCAAGATCACCGCGAATACCCAGCAATGTGCCTTGAATACCGTTGCCGACCATTAACAGCATCACCCCCATCAACAGGGGCCAGGACTGGGAAAGAACCTTGATCATTGCGGGCTTTCAGCGGTTTGGGATCAGCAAAGAACTGTCACCGTAGGAAAAGAAACGATAGCCGGTGGTGATCGCATGGTCATAGATCTTTTGAATGGACCTCTCGCCCATCAGCGCCGCAACCAGCATCACCAGCGTCGATTTCGGCAGATGAAAGTTGGTCATCAGTGCATCGGTCACCCGGAAGCGGTAGCCGGGGGTGATGAAGATATCCGTCTCCCCCTCCCACGGGTGCAGGGTGCCGTCCGGGTTGGCGGCAGATTCGATCAGCCGCAGCGCGGTGGTGCCAACGGGAATGATCCGGCCACCGGCTCGTCTGGTGGCGTTGATCTCAGCAGCCGCAGCAGCCGTGACCCGGCCCCATTCGGCGTGCATCTTGTGGGTGGTCACGTCCTCAACCTTTACCGGCAGGAAGGTGCCCGCGCCGACATGCAGGGTGACTTCGGTGAACGCCACGCCCTTGGCCGCCAAAGCCTGCAGCAAGGCGCTGTCAAAGTGCAGGCTTGCCGTAGGCGCGGCGACGGCGCCGGCATGGCGGGCAAAGACGGTCTGGTAATCGGTGCGGTCCTGATCATCCGCCGCACGTTTGGCGGCGATATAGGGCGGCAGCGGCATCACCCCGGCCTCGGCCAGCGCGGTGTCGAAATCATCGCCCGACAGCGCAAAATCCAAGGTCAGGTCGGTTTCCGACTTCCCCGCCACGGTGGCGCTCAGGCGGTCGGAAAAGCGGATCACTTCGCCAACATTCACCTTGCGCAGCGGCTTGGCCAGCGCGCGCCAGCCGCTCGCCTGCGGTTCAAGCAGGGTGATTTCGACTTTGGCCACCGCCTCGCCCCGCTGACGGGTGCCAAACAGGCGCGCGGGGATCACTTTGGTGTTGTTCAGGACCAGCCGGTCACCGGGGCGGAAGATGTCCACCAGATCAAACACATTCCGGTCACTGATCCGGTCGCCCTCGGCCAGCAGAAGCCGCGCATGGGTGCGCGGGCGGGCGGGCCGTGTTGCGATCAGCGCCTCGGGCAGGTCAAAGTCAAAGTCATCAAGCTTCATCCACCCGGGTCCTGCAAGTTCGGTGGTGCCGTCCGAAAGATTTCGCGGAACATCCCCGGCGTCAGCACCGACAGCGGGTTGATCGACACATCGGGCGCTTCGGCGGTGCCCCTCAGCCGATAGTTGAAGCCGAACAAGCCCTCCCCCGGCTTGGAAAAGATCTGCCCGACCCCATTCACCAGATAGATGGGCGAGATCACGCCCTGAAGGTCAAGCTGCCCCCCGGCGGTCAGATACAGTCCGGCGAAGGAAATGCCAAGCGATGCACCAACGGCTGACCCCTGGCTGATTTCAACCGCGTCCGGTGTCAGCACAAAGCGCACTTCGCCATTGCTGAAGGCCAGACCTTCGCCATTCATCTGTTCCAGAAGCCCCACCACCGACACCGCGCTGAGCAGTTCGGCCAGTGCCGGTGCACCCTGCACCCGCAATTTTGCAAAGCTGGCCACACCATTGTATTGCCCTTCAGGCCCACGCGGGGTCAGCGTCATGTCAAGGCTGCCGCCCCGACCGTTTTCAAAGATCCCGGCTGCGGCCATCACCGTGCCTGCGTTGTCAGACGTGATGCGAAAGGCGCTGCCGCCATCAGCGGGCAGGACTTCGCCCCGCAGGCCGCCCCTGCCGTTCACGCCCGCCGTGAAGGTGCCGGCAAACCCGCCACGCGTGGTAAAACTGCCGTCAACCCCGGTCAGCGTGATCCCGCGCGAGATCACCAGCTCGTCCAGCGCCAGACGAAGCGGCCCGCCCCCTGCCCCGTCGCTGCCCCCGTTCGGCATCGCCCGCAGATCGATCCGCCCCCCATTGACGGCAACGTTGAGAGCACCACCCCGGCCGGTGCCGGTCAGGGTAACCGGTGCATCCAGCCAATCCCCGGCCACGACGCGGGAAAACCGCGCCTCGGCCAGCCCGCCGCCTTCGGCGGTGGTAATCTCGCCCTCGGCCTGCAGTCCCGGGCCGGACAGAACCAAGCGGTCCACCCGGGGCTCACGGGTCAGGCGTGCCTCAAGGTCCAGGCTTGCACGGGTCTTCGCCCCTTTGGACCAGCCAAGCGCATCCAGCCGCAGCCCAAGGCCCACAAGATTGGAGGTCAGCGTCAACTGTGGCGGCAGACCTTTGATCAGCGCGATGTCGATGGCAGCCGGACCTTCCCCGGTGACGGCACCGTCCGGCAGTTCTATCCCCAGGTCGCGCAAGGCCGCGTCCGACAGCGTGACCGTCCCGTTCACCCGCGCGCGACCGTTCTGTTCGGGGCCAAAGCCCTGCACGTAGGTCAGGTCGACCGGCAGCGCGTCCAGCATCCCTGCCCCGGACAGCGACAGACCCTTGCTGTCCACCGCCACTGCAATCTCGGGCGCGCGGAGGATGCGTCCGGGCACCAGCGCGGGCGAGGTAAAGTCGACGATCCGCCCCGTCACGACGAAACTGACGTCCGGCAGCGTGATCTTTGGCTTCAGCGGCATGTAAAGCGTCGTGCGCAGGTCTGCGCGTCCTTCGCCAAGGTTCACCGGCTGCCCGGCCTTTGAGAAAAAGCTGAACGGCTCCTGGTCCAGCAGCGACAGTGTTGCCGTCAGCGCCGAGGAGGTGACCAGCGTGATTTTCGCCGTCGCCGGGCGCTGGGTGATGTCGATGACCTGAAAGACCGATCCCGCCGCCTCGATCTGGCCGCCTTCGGGGGGGACGACATGGCCGCTGTCCAACTGGACGGTATAGGTCTTGCCCTCAAGCGTGGCGTGGCCGCGCGCGTTCAGGACCGGCGGCAGGGTGCGGACAAAGCGCACCTCGGCCTCGGCGAATTCGTAGCCAAGGGTAAAGCGCGGCGCGGTTCCGGGTGTCAGGCGCAATGCAGCCTGCACATCGGTCAGTGTGGCCTGGCCCACATTTCCGGCAAACCAGTCGCGGGTTTTCGGCACGACGGACACCGGCCAAAGCTTCAACAGGCGGTTTGCGTCTATGCGGTCAAGGTCAACGTCCAGCGCCCCGGTCCAACCCTCTGGCCCTGCCGCGACCGATCCGGACAGCAGCAGCCGTTCCCCAGCCTCGACCAGCGCCAGCTGGCCAATGTCCAGCCGGAATGGCGCCAGTTGCAGCCGCAGGTCCAGCGCACCCTGGGAAAAGCGGACGGGTTCCGCAAACAGCCCCTCCGGGTCTACCACCACTTCGGCAAAGGCGATCTGCGCCAGAACGCTGGCCGGAAGATCGCCTGCCGCCAACGGCCCACCATCCGCGTTCAAAAGGTCGCCATGCCCTTGCGCTTTCAACCGCAACGATGCGCTTTCCACAGCGACTTCGGTCAGGGTCAGGCGCGCGGTCAGCGGATCATAGCCGAGGGACAGCGCAGCCCTGTCAAAATCGATCGGGCGCGCGCCACCGTCCGCCTGTATCCGGCCGGCCGCCAGCGAAAGGTCGCCTGTCAGCCGCGACAGGGCACCGTCGCTGCCAAGTTCCGCCACCAGCCCACCAGAGAGCGGCGCCTGCACCACCGCCAACCACGCCAAAGGCGGGGCAAGGGCGGCAAGGTCTTCGGCCGCCATATTGTCCAGCTTGGCATCCAGCCGCGCACCGCCGCCGCCTTTGGTCGCCTTCAGCGTCAGTGTGGCCTGCGCTGGCATGTCACCGTCCAGAAGGGTCAGGCTCAACTCGGCCGCCACGGTTTCGGGCTGGTTGTCGATGGTCAACCGCCCGTCACCGATCTGCCAGGAACGCCCGGCGCGGTCATCCGTCAGGGTCAGGGTCAGCGCCTCGGCCTCGATGACGCGCAAGCGGTCCAGCGCGGGCGTCGCCAGCAGACGGTCAACGGCGGCCCGCACGTCGTCAAGGCTTTTCGGCCCCGCGCCGGCAGCACCGCCGCCAAGCTCAAGGTCCAGGCGGCCGTCGCTGTCGCGCCGCACCGCCAGCCGCGCCCCGATCAGCCGCACGGTGCCGGGACGGATCTGCCCCGACAACAGCGCCTTGGGGTCAAACGACACCAGCGCCTCGGGCAAGGTCAGCATCGACCGGCCGCCGCCGTCGATCAGGCGGATGTCTTCCAGCCGAAAGCGCGGGACAAAGTCTTGATCGACAGCAAACTCCACCCCGGCAAGCGACACCGCGGTTCCGGGTGGCACGCGCGCACCGATCAGGCCAGCGTTCAGCCGCGCCTCAACCTCGGCCACCGCAAAGGTCGGCAGGCGCAGGGTCTTGCCGCTGTAGGCCAGCGTCAAGTAGCCAAAGCCAAGCGTCAGGATCACCAAGGTCAGCACGACGGTCAGGCTGAACCGGGTGCGCTGCGCCCGGCGGGACCGCTTGCGCTTTGGCAGGCCGGCCAAGGGAGCGGGGCTGGGAACGGCGGGGTCGGTGGCGGCAGGGCGCGTGGTCGCCTGATCCTGGCCCGCCGCTTCGTCCTGCATCTTGCCGTGTGTGCCCCGCTGCCTTTGTGGCCGCCCCCTTGACAGGAAAGCCGCCTGAACCCGTGCTTGCCTTTATCTTTGCGCGAAGGCAACTAGAACCAAAATCACATATCCTGACAAGGCAAGGAGCCGCCCATGCTGTCCACCGGATCGCCCGCCCCCGATTTCACCCTGCCGCGCGATGGCGGGGCCAGTGTAACCTTGTCAGCCCTGCGGCCCGGCAAGGTGGTGCTTTACTTCTATCCCAAGGATGACACCCCCGGCTGCACGTTGGAGGCGCAGGATTTCAATGCCCGCCTTGCCGATTTCACCGCCGCCGGGGCTACGGTCATCGGCATTTCCAAAGACAGCGTCAAAAGCCATGACAAGTTCTGCAAGAAGCATGGACTGTCGATCGTCCTTGCATCGGACGAGGCAGGGACAACCTGCGAAGACTACGGCGCCTGGGTTGAGAAAAGCATGTATGGCAAGACCTACATGGGGATCCAACGGATGACCGTGCTGATTGACGGCGCGGGCAACGTCGCACATGTCTGGCCCAAGGTCAGCGTCAAGGGCCACGCGGATGAGGTGTTGGCCGCGGTCAAGGCGCTGTGACGCCTCGCACGCCACAGACTCTGACCGAGATGGCGGTTGATGTGCTGACCACCGCCGATGGCCGCGCCAAGACCGCGCTTGGCCGCGCCCATGCCGCGACCTGGTTTGCCGCCTGTGCGGCAGGCCAGCCTTTGCCCGTCGGTGACGCCACGCCGCCCGATCGCCCGGCCCGTCCCATCCAGCCGGTGCTTTTGGACCCAAGGGACGTGCCCCGTCGCCGCCCTGGCAGCCCACTGGGACGTATCGCCCTCCTCCACGCCGTCGCGCATATCGAACTGAATGCGGTCGATCTGCACTGGGACATCATCGCCCGCTTTTCGCACCAGCCGATGCCTGCGGGATTTTACGATGACTGGGTCAAGGCCGCTGATGAGGAAGCCAAGCATTTCAACCTGATGGCCGACTGTCTTGAAGCCTTGGGCAGCCACTATGGCGCGATGCCTGCCCATGCCGGCATGTGGCGCGCCGCCGAAGACACCGCGCATGACCTGCATGGCCGCCTTGCGGTGGTACCAATGGTGCTTGAGGCGCGGGGTCTGGACGTGACCCCCGGCATGATCGACATCTTCCGCGCCGCCGGTGACACGATGGCGCTTGCCGCACTTGAAGTGATCTATGCCGAAGAAGTGGCCCATGTCGCTTACGGCTCAAAATGGTTCAACTGGCTTTGTGGCCGCGATGGGACTGACCCCAAGGAGGTGTTTCACACCCTTGTCCGCCGCTACTTCCACGGCACCCTCAAGCCCCCCTTCAATGAGGCAAAGCGCGCCGATGCCGGTCTGCCGCCAGATTTCTACTGGCCGCTGACCAAGATCGCCACCTGACGCCACCCAAGGTGCCAGTGTTACGGTCTTGCGGGCCAAACCCCCGAAAGATCGGCGGTTTTCTGCCGAAAGCCCCAAGGTTCGGGCGGAAAAACCCCGCCGCCGGTCAAAAATGTTGCGACATTGAAACGGGCTGGCTAATCAAAGGCAGCAGTGGCAGGCGCGGCGCTCTTCAGGGGGCGGATTGGCTTTGCCGCTGATGCCATGATCGCCGCCACGACCGCCAGAAGCAACAGACGGATGACCGCAACGTGCTGAACCGCCTCGCCTATCGGTTTCACCAAAGCCTGGAACGGCACTTTCCCGAACAGCGCCTGTTCCTGAAATCCGATACCGAGACGCGATTCATCCGGCTGCGACCGATGACCCAGATCATCGCGCTGGCCGGATTTACGCTGGCCTTGTCCTGGACCATCGTCGCCACCGCGCTGATCATGATGGACAGCATCGGCGCGGGGTCGGCGCGCGAACAGTCCGTGCGGCAGCAAGCGCTGTATGAAGAGCGTCTGAACAGCCTGTCCACCGATCG
Organism: Paracoccaceae bacterium; assembly: GCA_031425675.1. Taxonomy (GTDB): domain Bacteria; phylum Pseudomonadota; class Alphaproteobacteria; order Rhodobacterales; family Rhodobacteraceae; genus Tabrizicola. The sequence goes on from JANPJU010000110.1 coordinate 11,971, forward strand.
CGACCTGCGGGCAGACGAAGCCGTCCGCGCGCAGGACCGGTTCAACGTGGCGCTGACCCAGGTCTCGGAGATGCAGGAACGCCTGCTTGCGTCCGAAGATCGGCGCCGGGAACTTGAAACCGGGATCGAAGCGATTCAGGAAACCCTGCGCCGCACCATCAAGGAGCGGGACGAAGCGCGCGGCGAAGCGGACCGCGTCACCCTTGCCCTGAACGAACAATCCGGCGGCGCCACCGAAATGGGCCGCGCCCGCGATGCCATCGCCACGTTGGAAATCCTGACCGGGGCCCTTGGTCTGACCGCCGAAGAACGTGACCTGATGCTTGCCGAGGCCGACGCCGCCCGCGAAGAGACTCGCGAGATCGCCACCGAAAAGCGCATGGTCGAACAGCGCAACGACCTGATCTTCGCCAAACTGGAAGAGGCAGTCACCATCTCGATGGAGCCACTGGACAACATGTTCCGCGAGGCCGGCATGTCGCCCGAAGACCTGCTGGACGCGGTGCGTGACGGCTACTCGGGACAAGGCGGTCCATTGACGCCAATTTCCATGTCCACTTCGGGCGGGGTTCTGACCCCCGAAGAGGTGCGCGCCAACACCATTCTGGGCGGACTGGACCGGATGAACATGTACCGGATCGCCGCCTTCAAGCTGCCCTTCGCCATGCCGGTCAAGGACAGTTTCCGCTGGACGTCAGGCTTTGGCTATCGAAGGGACCCCAAGGGTGCGGGTAACCGGATGCATGAAGGCACTGACATGGCCGGGTCCTACGGCACGCCGGTTTACGCCACCGCCGATGGGGTGATTACCCATGCCGGCTGGGACAGTGGCTATGGCCGTCTGGTCAAGATCCGCCACGACTTTGGCATCGAGACGCGCTATGCGCATCTTAGCCAGCTTAGGGTTGCGGTGGGCCAAAGGGTCTCGCGCGGGGACAGGATCGGTGATATGGGCAACTCAGGCCGGTCCACTGGCACGCATCTTCACTATGAGGTTCGCCTCGACGGCACCGCCGTGAACCCGATGACCTTCATAAAGGCAGCGAAAAATGTTTTCTAAAAGCCGCATCAACGAGCCGGGCCCGAAAGCCGAGGCCGAGAAGCCAAAAGCCCCGGAGGCACCGATGACCAAGCCCAGCATGGATTTCACCCCTTCGGCGCCCAAGGGCAAGGCTGCGGTTTCCGTCCTGTCCTCTGACCTTACCGTGGTTGGCAACCTGCGCACCACCGGGGATATCCAGGTTGAAGGCACCGTTGAGGGCGACATCCGCGCGCATCTGCTGACGGTGGGCGAAAGCGCCACCATCCGTGGCGAAATCGTCGCTGACGACATCGTCGTGAACGGCCGGGTGATTGGTCGGGTGCGGGGCCTGAAGGTTCGCCTCACCTCGACCGCGCGGGTTGAGGGTGACATCATCCACAAGACCATCGCCATCGAATCCGGCGCGCATTTCGAAGGCTCGGTTCAGCGTCAGGAAGACCCGCTGTCAACCGGCCGGCCGGCCAGCGCACCGGCTGCGATGCGGCTGGACGCGCCTGCCGCAGGCGACGCTGGCTGACGCGCGGTCTGAACCGATTGGCGCGGGCACCCGGGGCAACCCTGGTGCCCGTTTTCATTTGCGGCAGACGCCCGCGCTTCAGCTGATCGCGCGGCGGTAAAGGTGCCATGTCGCATGGCCAAACAGCGGAAGGACCAGAAACAGCCCCACGAACCCCGGCAGCATCCCCAGAAAAAGCGCCACTCCGATCAGCCCGCCCCACCCCAGCATCACGGCCGGATTTTCCCGCACCAGCGCAAAGCTGGTCAGCATGGCGGTGACAAAATCAACCTCTCGGTCCAGCAGCATCGGCAGGCTGACCACCGTCAGGCTGAACAGAAGCGCCGCGAAGATCGCCCCCACCGCCGTGCCGACAATCAGCATCGACACCCCTTCAACCGTGGCAAATACCGCCAGCGAGGATGACACGTTGGTCATCGTGGCACTGCCCAGAAACAGCGCAAAGATCATGTGGGCCAGAAAATTCCAGAACAGGAAGAACACCACGATCACCGCAGCCATCGACGGGATCTGCCGGTCCTTCTGGCGCCAGATCACCCCGAATATGCCGCGCATATCCAGCGGCTTACCCGCCTCCAACCGGCGGGAAATTTCATAAAATCCGCAGGCAATGAACGGCCCCAGAATCGGAAAGCCGGCACCGGCAGGCAAGGTCCACCAGATCTGCCCCTTGGTTGTGGTCGCCCACCAGATCAGCCAGCCACCCAGCACGTAGACCGCCGCGAAGGCCAATCCCGGCAAGGGCGCACGACGAAAATCCTGCCAGCCAAGCGCAAGGCTGGCGCGCAGGTCAGAGAGGTCAACCTCGTTGACCTCGGGGATGGCCGGGGGATGGGTGACGCTCATGCCCAAAGATTACGCGCAGGGCAAAGCGGCGGGCAAGCCCTTTGCACTGACTAACGACCGGGGTCGAGAACCAGAACGTTGATTCCCTCCCCCTCGCGCTGTTGCAAGACCACGATCCGCCCATCCTGCAGCCACAGCAGTTGGCTCCGGTACGCCTGAGCCAGTGGGGCCTGAAAGACCGGCTGCGTTGTCGTCGTATCGAACACCATCAGCAGCATCTCGTCGTCGACAGAGGAGCGGATTGCCGCAAGGTAGCGGCCGTCCAGGGTGACGCGGGCCGCCTGATAGTCGTAATCCAACCGCGAAGCGCCCAACCTTTGGTCAAAGGCAATCTCGCCACCCTCGCTCGACCGCAGCAAAACCCGCGACGGAGACCCATCCGAAGCAGATGTGGTAACGGCCGAAAGCCTGCCCTCCTGGTGTATGTCCTCATATCCGACCGGGTCGATCTGCTGGGCAAGCCGCCGTTCCAGATAAGCGGCAAGGGTATCGCCGGGCGTCATGGGCGGTTGCAGTTCATCCAGCACAACCTTCCCGTCCGCCGCCTTTATCCTTAGGCGAAACCGGTAGAGCAAGCCCTGCAAGGCCGCTCCGTCATACGTCAAAGCGCCTTGGCGGGCGAGCAACATCACGGCCTCGGCCAGACTTATCTCCAGCGACCAATCGCTGGGGCTTGAGGGGGGCATCAGGGCAAGACGCTCCCCGTCCCGGCCCAGGAAAAGCAACCCAAGTTCGGTGCCATCCGCTTGCCGGATGTGCAGAAGATACCCCTGCGCGTCTAAGCCGATCAGGCCAGACCCAATCAGACCGGTGTCTGTTGCAAGGTCGCCCGCACCTGTGTTCAGCGGCAGAGTCCGACGCAGAGCGCCGTCTGCCACGGCAAGATCGACAGCAACGATCCCTTGGCCGGACTTGGCAAGGACGGTGATCTGATCAAGCATGGGGATGGAAGCGGCATCAAGAAGCTCAAGCCCTGGCAACAAAACCTCGACCGGGCAGGCGCGGGCGGTGCTGATGGCGCAGTCATCGCTGCGTGGCCCGTCGGCCCAGACCGGCGCGGCAGCAAGCAGCGCTACAAACAAAATGGCGCGCATCGGATCCCCGCAAAACCAGCCCTGACATTAGCCGCGGGGCCGCCCAGGTCCAGTCGGGAAAGCCTTAGTCCAGATCGCCGCCGAAATCGCCGCGCTTCTTGCCGCTGGCCTGCTGCGCCAGCGTGGCCGACATGAACCCGTCCAGATCTCCGTCCAGCACGCCGGACGAATCCGAGGTCTCATGCCCCGTGCGCAGATCCTTGACCATCTGGTAGGGTTGCAGAACGTAGGACCGGATCTGGTTGCCCCAGCCCGCGTCACCCTTGCTTTCGTGCGCCTCAAGGATGGCCGCGTTCCGCTTGTCCAGTTCCATCTGGTACAGGCGGCTTTTCAGCGCCTTCATCGCGATGTCGCGGTTCTGGTGCTGCGATTTAAGGCTGGAGGTCACGACGATGTTGGTCGGAAAGTGGGTGATCCGCACGGCCGAGTCGGTCTTGTTGACGTGCTGCCCGCCCGCGCCTGACGACCGGTAGGTGTCGATGCGGATGTCCTTGTCCTGCACCTCGATCTCGATGTTGTCATCCACCACCGGATAGACCCAGACGCTGCTGAACGATGTGTGCCGCCGGGCTGCGCTGTCATAGGGGCTGATCCGCACAAGGCGATGCACCCCCGCCTCGGACTTCAGCCAGCCATAGGCGTTCTTGCCGCTGATCTTGTAGCTGGCCGATTTGATGCCCGCGCCTTCGCCTTCGGTTTC
>JANPJU010000111.1:0-17270 GCA_031425675.1 Paracoccaceae bacterium
AAGGCCGCGCCCCGGCAAGGGCGCGGCCTTGGCAAGACAGAGGTGTCAGTAAAGCCCGCCTGAGGAGACGGTGCCGAAATCGGCCTTCTTGGGCACAACCACGGTTTGGCCTTCGGAATTGGTGATGCTGGTGCCAGAGTCCACCTCACCCTCGCCATAGGCGAATAGCGGCAGGTTTTCCCCCATGGCAAAGCCGCCATCCACCATTGCGCCAAGGCCAAAGATCGGCATCTCACCTTCACGGAAGTATTCGGCAACAACGTTGTCGCCCAAGGCATCATCCGGCAGTTGCTGGCCGGTGAAGCGGTCGATGTTGATGAAATAGCCGCCCGGTGGCACGGCGAACTTTGTGCCGCCGAACTTTTCGATGGCGACCTTCATGAAGTCTTCGAAGACCGGGCCGCAGAAGCCCCCGCCCGAAGCCCCCTCCATGGTGCGGGGCTGGTCATACCCGATATAGCAACCTGCGGCGATGTTGCTGGTATAGCCGATGAACCAGACGTCCTTGCTGTCGTTCGTGGTGCCGGTCTTGCCCGCCACCGGCACCGGCAGATTGATCCCCGCCGCCGTGCCGCGCTGGACGACGCCTTCCATCATGCTGGTCAGCTGGTAGGCGGTGATCGCGTTCATCACCCGTTCGCGGTTCGAGGTGATCGTCACCCCCTGCCCCGGTGCAATGTCCGTCGCGGTGCAATCTTCACACACCCGCTGGTCGTGCCGATAGATCGTGCGGCCAAACCGGTCCTGCACCCTGTCAACGAGCGTGGGCTCCACCCGCTCACCCCCGTTGGCAAACATGGCATATGCGGCCACCATCTTGAACAGCGTGGTTTCCTGCGCGCCAAGCGCGTTGGCCAGGAACGGCCCCATCCGGTCGTAGACGCCAAAGCGTTCAGCATAACCGGCCACCGTCTGCATCCCGATTTCCTGCGCAATCCGCACGGTCATCAGGTTCCGGCTTTGCTCCACCCCGGTGCGCAGCGGGGTTGGCCCGTAAAACCGGTTTGAGGCGTTCTTGGGCGTCCAAAGTCCCTGCGGCGTGTCAATCTCGATCGGGGCATCGACGACGATGGTGGCGGGGGTGAACCCGCTGTCCAGCGCCGCGGCATAGACAAAGGGCTTGAAGCTTGACCCCGGCTGCCGCGTGGCTTGCGTCGTGCGGTTGAAGACGGAATCCTGGTAGCTGAACCCGCCCTGCATCGCCAACACGCGGCCCGTGTTCACATCCATCGCCATGAAGGCGCCCTGCACTTCGGGCACCTGCCGCAAGGACCAGCGGCGGAAGGTGCCGTCGTCGTTGGTCACGGCGCGGACCAGCACCACATCACCGACCGCGACCAGATCACCAGCCACCTGCGCACGGCGGCCAAGGTCACCATCCGCCAGTTGCTTGCGGGCCCAGGTCACATCATCAGCGGGGATGAAATGGCCATCTTCGTCGTCCATGACCCCTTCAATGCCGATGCGGGCGTCATTTTCACCCACCTCAAGCACCACGGCCGGAAACCACGTTTCCACGTCGCGCGGCAGTTCCAGAGCGGCAAGCGCCTGACGCCAGGCGGCCTCGGACGCCAACGCATCAGCCGGCAGAACCTGCCCGGTGCCGCGCCATACGCCCTGACCGCGGTCATACTTTTCCAACTCGGCGCGCAAAGCTGCGGCGGCGGCCTGTTGCAATTCGGCGTCCACGGTCGCGCGGATGGTCAGACCGCCTGAGAAAAACTCATCCTCGCCGAAGGTGCCCGACAACTGGCGACGAATCTCGTCGGTGAAGTAGTCGCGTGGTGGCAGCGATTCCCGGAACGCCTCATAATCGCCGCCCTGTACGGTAAGCAGCGGGGCCGCCGTCGCCTTTTCATGCGTGGACTGGTCAATATAGCCGTTGTCCATCATCTCGCCCAGCACGTAGTTCCGGCGCGAAACGGCGTCATCCTTCTGGCGCACCGGGTGCAGGTTGCCGGGGCGTTGCGCAAGGGCGGCCAGATAGGCCACCTCGTCCACGGTCAAATCTTGCAACGACTTGTTGAAATAGGTCTGTGCCGCGGCCGCCACCCCGTAAGAGTTCTGGCCCAGAAAAATCTCGTTCAAGTACAGTTCAAGGATCTTGTCCTTGCTCATCGCGGTTTCCACACGGGCGGCAAGGATGATTTCCTTGATCTTGCGTTCCGCCGTCCGGTCCGACGACAGAAGGAAGTTCTTCATGACCTGCTGCGTGATCGTGGACGCGCCCCGGCAGCGCCCGCCTTCCACGCATTGCAGCAACGCCACCGCCATGCCACGTGTGTCATAGCCCTTGTGGACGTAGAAATTCTTGTCCTCGGCGCTGATGAAGGCCTGCTTCACCAAGTCGGGAATATCTTCTGACGCAACAAACAGCCGCCGCTCTTCGGCAAATTCGTCGATGATCTGCCCCTCGCCGGAATAGATCCGGCTGATCGTGGCGGGGGTGTATTGCGACAGGCTTTCGATTGATGGCAAGTCACGGGAGTACATGTAGAAAATTCCGCCAACCGTCAGGGCAGCGAAGATCAGCCCCAGCGTCGCCGCCGAGAAAATGCCCCCCAAAGCCGATCCGATAAAGCGAAGCACACGCACACCCCTTGTCTTGCCGCTCTGCACTATACCAGACGCAAGTCCCCGTCAAAACCTTGGGCGATCAACTTATGTCATTGCAGCGGGGTTTTTCGCCAAAGGCACCGCTCAACCCGGATCCGGATCGCCAAGCGTCGATTCCGCTGCGTCCCAGGCCACCAGCGCGGCCCGGATCGCTTCGGCCATGCGCGCGCGCCAGGCGGGGTCGATCAGCCGGGTATAGTCGCGTTCCGAGGACAGGAACCCCAACTCCAGCAAGACCGATGGAATATCTGGCGATTTCAGGACCGAGAAACTGCCGCTTTGCCGAGGGCGGCGATGCATCCGGATCTCCGCCGCCTTGATCGCGACGGCTATGGCCTCGGCCAAGCGGTCGGTGCGGGGCTGGGTTTCGGTGCGGGCCATGTCCATCAGCACTTCGGCCACCACATCATCCTGTTCGGTCAGGTCTACCCCGGCCAGCAGGTCATCGCGGTCATGCCGCTCGGCAAGGGCGGCGCTGGCGGCATCGGTCGCGGCTTCATCAAGCGTGTAGACGGTGGCCCCCTGCGCCTCCCCCTCGGCCAAGGCGTCGGCGTGCAGGGACAGAAAGATGTCCGCCCCCGACTCGCGCGCGATCGAGGTGCGGGTTTCCAGCGGCACGAACACATCGTCGTCCCGCGTCATGACCACGGCAAAACGGCCATCGCGCAACAGAACCTCTTTCAGTTCCCGTGCAAAGGTCAGCATCAGGGCGGCTTCGCTTTGGCCCTCCCGCTCGGCGCCGGGGTCAATGCCGCCATGACCTGGATCAAGCACCACGATGACCGGCCCGGCCCCTTGGGGCAAGGGCGCCATGATCTCGGCCGCATCGGGGGTGGCCCATTCGGCAAGGTCGGGCCGCGCCGCCTCGACCTTGAAGGTTTCGGCATCGGTCGGGGCCAACGTCACAAGGATCACCGCGCCAGAGGGGCCTGTCGTCATTTCGGATGTCACCACCCGCTGCGGGCCGGCCAGTTCCACCACCAACCGCGTCCAGCCCGCCCGAAAGCCGCCTGCCCGCATTGCCACCACCGGATCACGCAAGGGAAGTGCGGCAAACCCGGTCCAGTCCACCTGACGCGTGTCAAGCACCAGCCGCGGTGGCCCATCCAGAAACCGCAGCCGCCACGGCACCGGCTGACTCAGGACAAGGCGCAGCTCCAGACCCGCGTCCCGCCGCGTGACAGTCGAAGCGCCCGCATCAAGACGCGCCAGCGCCGACAGCGTTTGCGCTGACGCCGGGACAGCCAGCATCAGCCACAAAAGCAAAAGCCGCAAAAGGAAGGGGGGGCCAAGCACTGTCATCGTGCGTCTTATCCCTGCTTGCCGGGAAAAAGGCAAACCCTGCCGCAGGCGCAGGGCCACCCGGATCAAGCGGATCAACCGGCATCATCACGAAACTGACACTCCGCCGCCTCGTGCCTTGATCTTGGCCCCTCCCACCCCTTACGGTGCCTTCGCCGGCGTGACCGGCCCCTTTCGTTGGAGCCCCCCATGCGCCGTCTTGCAGCCCTTGGCATCATGACCAGTCTTGTCGTCGGCCTTGCCACCGTGGCGCGCACCGAAGGCACCAGCGCCGTGCCGATCGACATGACGCCCGAAGAACGCGCAGCCTTCCGCGCCGAAGTTCGCGCCTATCTGCTGGAAAACCCCGAAGTTCTGGTCGAGGCGATGGATATCCTGCAGGCGCGGGAAGAAACCGCGAGCGCCGAACGTGACGCCATGTTGCTGCAAACCAAGTCGGACGAGATTTTCCTAAGCCCGACCGACTGGGTCGGCGGCAACCTGAACGGCGATGTGACGCTGGTGGAATTCATGGATTACCGCTGCGGGTATTGCCGCAAGGCCCATGACGAGGTGCAGACCCTGGTCCAGACTGATGGCAACATCCGCTATGTCCTGAAAGAGTTTCCGATCCTTGGGGAAGGCTCGCTTGTGTCCTCGCAGTTCGCCATCGCAGTGCGGCTGTTGCATGGCGATGCGGCCTACAAGGCGGCGCATGATGCCCTGATCGCCCTGCGCGGTGACCCAACGCCCGAGACGCTTGGCCGCCTTGCCACCGATCTTGGCCATGACCCGGCCCCGATCCTTGCCAAGATGCCCACGGATGAGGTGATGTCGATCATCTCGGCCAACCACGCGCTGGCAGACAGCTTGCAGATTTCAGGCACACCAACCTTCGTGATGAAAGATGTGATGCTGCGTGGCTATGTGCCGCTGGACGGGATGCAGCAGATTCTGGCCGAGGTGCGTCAGGACGGCTGACCGTCTTGGGAAGCCGGTTCAACGCACGTCGAGCTTGCCATCATGCGGGCCAAGCGGTCAATCTTGCGCATCCCTCCACCGATCGTCCCGCAGTGGCTGACGGTCGGGGTTCACGGGTAGAGGAATCGGTTTTCCGGCCTGGGCACAACACCGGCCACGATCAGGCCAACCTCAGCGTCGGAATTGTTCAGGAACGTCTGCGCCACGCCGGTCCCTGCCTCAAAGCCCCCGCTTATTCCGCCGCCAGCTTTTCCGCCGCTTCGATGGCGGCAGCCTTAGCCTCGACCAGGTCGACGATGTGATCGACCATCTTGTCGTTTGACAGCGTGTGATCCTGCTTGCCGGCAAGGTAGACCATCCCCTTGCCCGCCCCGCCGCCGGTAAAGCCGATGTCGGTCATCAGCGCCTCACCCGGGCCGTTGACGACGCAGCCGATGATCGACAGGCTCATCGAGGTGGTGATATGGGCCAACCGGGTTTCCAGCGCGGTCACCGTCTTGATGACGTCAAAGCCCTGCCGCGCGCAGCTTGGGCAGCTGATGATGGTGACGCCCCGGTGCCGCAGGCCAAGCGATTTCAGGATCTCGAACCCCACCTTCACCTCTTCCACCGGGTCAGCACTCAGCGATACACGGATCGTGTCGCCAATCCCGAACCAAAGCAGACTGCCCAGACCGATGGCTGATTTCACCGTGCCGGATGTCAGCCCCCCGGCCTCGGTGATCCCAAGATGGATCGGCGCGTCCGTTACCCCCGCCAGTTGCTGGTAGGCAGCGGCGGCCATGAACACGTCAGAGGCCTTGACGCTGATCTTGAATTCGTGAAAATCGTTGTCCTGCAACAGCTTGATGTGATCCATACCGGATTCCACCATCGCATCGGGGCAAGGCTCACCATACTTGTCCAGCAGGTGCTTTTCCAAAGACCCCGCATTCACCCCGATGCGGATGCTGCAACCATGGTCCTTGGCCGCGCGGACAACTTCGGCCACGCGCTTGGCGTCGCCGATATTGCCGGGGTTGATGCGAAGGCAAGCAGCCCCCGCCTCTGCCGCCTCGATCGCGCGTTTGTAGTGGAAATGGATATCGGCCACGATCGGCACCGGGCTTTCGGCCACAATCGCCCTAAGGGCCGCCGTGCTTTCCTTGTCCGGGGTCGACACGCGGACGATATCCGCCCCTGCCACCGCGCAACGCTGGATCTGTTCCAGCGTCGCCGCCACATCGGTGGTCAGCGTGTTGGTCATCGTCTGGACGCTGATAGGCGCATCGCCGCCCACCAGAACCTTGCCGACCCTGATCTGCCGCGAGACGCGCCGGTCAATGTTGCGCCAGGGGCGGATTGGGTTGTGGGTCATGAGGTCAGGCTCCGCTGCACTTGCCGGGGCAACATAAGCTGACCAGAGGCGCGCGGCAACAGGCGGCGCGGGGCCGACGGTCGCAAGCTGTCAGTCGGAAAGGCCTTCAACCGGCGCAGTCGGATCAGCCGACGCAAAGCGCGCCAGATCCTCATCCGCCGTAAGGTCAGCGGCGGCCATCGCTGCCGTCAGTGCCTCGGCCGACAAGGCAATGTCCCGCACCACATTTGCGCCAGGGGCAACAGGGCCAAGGGTCACCCCATCGACCAGAAAATAGACCGAGCCCGAATTGCCAGTGCGGAACACCGGCGGTTCTTCCAGCGCAGGCACGGTATAGCGTTCCCCCGCATCGAGGATCTTTTCAAACAGCACCGTGCCATCGGCGGCGTCAACGCGCACCCAGGCCGGTCGAACGGCCAGAACCTCAACCCCCTCCTGCGCCATGGCGACAACTTGCACGTCCCCGCCCAACGCCTCGGAGATGGCCGCGTCAACGGCTTCCGCCTCGCCCGCGTCGGCGAGCACACCGGTCTGGCGCGGGTCAATCGCGGCAATCGGCCCATCGCGTGAGGTAAGCACCGGCACATCCAGAGCCTGCGGGCGATATAGCCGGTCCATCATGTCATTTCCGGCAGCAGCCTCGGCCAGGCTGGTCGTGTCGGCAATGCTCTCGGCGGTGGTTTCGGCGCCAGGGTCGGTCCGGGTGGTCACCAGCGAAGGTTGGGTGGCACCGGCATTGGCCAGGGGATCTATCTGGGCAACCACAGTCGGCGCTTCTTCGACCGGGGCAAGCTGTACGCGCTGCACTTCCTGCAACACCGACCAGCCGCCATAGCCGATGGCCGCGATCAGCGCGACCAGAACCACGATTGACCCGACGGCCCCCGGTTCGACCCGCGACAACAGCGCCTCGCCACGCGGCACAAAGCTTGCATTGGGGTTGCCAAGCGGATCGGCATATTCGGCCCGCGCCCGCGCCTTGATGATCTGTTGCGGGGCTGCGGCGGCCGACAGGCCATGTGACACGGCATAGCCCGCTTCGGCACAAAAGCGTTCAAATGCCCAATCCGCATCCATGCCAAGGTAACGGGCGTAGGAGCGAACGTAACCCGCAACGAAACCGGGGGTTTCAAAGGCGGACAGATCAGCGTTCTCGATTGCGGCGATATAGGTGGCCTTGATCTTCAGCTCACGCTGGACGTCAAGCAGCGACTTGCCCAGCGTGGCCCGTTCACCACGCATCAGATCGCCCAGACGCAACTCAAAGTCGTCAAAGCCCTTGGGCTTGTCCTCTTCGGTTGTCGAAGGTTTCGACCTCCAACCGATCATATGCCCCTGTCCCCTTTGGTGCGTATCTTGGGTTGAGTCGCCTTCCCGAACGACTCACTCACGATTTCGTATTGGTGAAACAGTAGCACAGGGCAAGACCCTTTACATATGCCGGACGCCTCAGGCCACCACTTCGGCGCGATTCAGCGCACAATGGCTCCACAATGCGTCCATGGCATGCACAAGCGCTTCGATGTCCCGTGGCCCATGCACCGGCGAGGGGGTAAAGCGCAGGCGCTCCGTCCCGCGCGGGACGGTGGGAAAGTTGATTGGCTGGACGTAAATGCCGTGATTCTCCAGCAGCATGTCGGACAGCATCTTGCAATGCACCGGGTTGCCGACATGGACCGGCACGATGTGGCTGCCGTGGTCGATGATCGGCAAACCCATCCCCTTGAGCCGCAGCTTCAGGATCCCCGCCGTGGTCTGGTGCTGGGCGCGCAAGACGCGGCCTGCGTCGCCCTTCAGGAACCGGACACTGGCTGCCGCGCCCGCCGCCACGGCAGGCGGCAGGCTGGTGGTGAAGATGAACCCCGGCGCATAGGACCGGACCGCATCAACCATCTTGGCCGATGCCGCGATATAGCCGCCAAACACACCGTAAGCCTTGGCGAGCGTGCCGTTGATGATGTCGATCCGGTGCATCTGTCCGTCCCGCTCCGCCACCCCTGCCCCGCGCGGGCCGTACATTCCCACAGCGTGAACTTCGTCGATATAGGTCAGCGCTCCGAATTCCTCGGCCAGATCACAGATCGCGGCGATGGGGCCAAAGTCGCCATCCATCGAATAGATCGACTCGAAGGCGATCAGCTTCGGTGCCTTGGGATCGTCGGCTGCCAAAAGCGCGCGCAGATGCGCCACGTCGTTGTGCCGGAAGATCCGTTTTTCCCCACCACCGCGCCGGACGCCTTCGATCATGCTGGCGTGGTTCAGGGCGTCGGAATAGATGATCAGCCCCGGAAAGATCGCCCGCAGCGTGGAAAGTGTGGCGTCATTGGCGATATAGGCGCTGGTGAAGACAAGCGCGCCGTCCTTGCCATGCAGATCGGCAAGCTCCGCCTCCAGCCGCTTGTGATAGACCGTGGTTCCACTGATGTTGCGGGTACCGCCTGATCCTGCGCCGGTTGCATCCAGCGCCTCGTGCATCGCTGCCAGCACCTGCGGATTCTGGCCCATGCCCAGATAGTCATTGCCGCACCACACAGTAATGTTCTTGCGGCTGCCGTCCGGCTTGGCCCAGACGGCGTGCGGGAACTGCCCTTGATGCCGTTCAATGTCGATGAAGGTGCGATATCGACCTTCATCATGCAGCCGTTGCAGGCTGGCATCAAGGGCGGCTTCAAAATCCATCATGCGTCTGGTCCATCAGATTTGGGCAATTGCGGGGCTGTTCAGACCTGCGCTGCCATTCTTCCCGGCCTTTTGCAGCCTTGCATTGATCTTGGTCAAGCCGCGATAATACCAAGGGGGCGAATTGTCGCCCTTCCGGCGGGTCACATGATTGCGACGGCCTGCCGGACGGGCCGGCACTGGACACTCCAGACCCGCCTGCTAGGCTTGCGCGGATGCCAAATGGTCCCCCGACAGGAAACCCCGACCGATGACCCTAGATGCCGTCCTTGCCCGTATCGACGAAACTCTGCCCCAATCGCTTGATCGGCTGATGGACCTCTTGCGCATCCCCTCGATCTCGACCGATCCGGCCTACAAGCCCGATTGCGCCCGCGCGGCCGACTGGCTGGTTGCCGACCTGCAATCGCTGGGCTTCGACGCCCGCGCGGCAGCAACACCGGGCCATCCCATGGTTATCGGCCACGGCGGAACGGGCAAGCGGCATATCCTGTTCTATGGTCATTATGACGTGCAACCCGTTGATCCCCTTGACCTGTGGGACCGTGACCCCTTTGACGCCGAAGTGCAGGACACGCCGAAAGGAAAGGTCATCCGGGCCCGTGGCGCATCCGACGACAAGGGCCAGCTTATGACGTTCCTTGAAGCGTGCCGTGCCTGGAAACATGTCCACGGCACCCTGCCCGGCAACCTGACGATCTTTCTTGAGGGTGAGGAGGAGTCGGGTTCCCCCTCCCTCATCCCGTTCCTGCAGGAAAACCGCGCCGAACTTGCCTGTGACCTTGCCCTGATTTGCGACACTGGCCTGTTTGAAGGCGCTGTCCCCGCAATCACCACGATGCTGCGTGGCCTCTGCAAGGCGGAATTCACCATCCGCGCCGCGTCCCGTGACCTTCACTCCGGGATGTATGGCGGCCTTGCGCGCAACCCCTTGCACGTGATGTCACACCTTCTGGCGGGTCTGCATGATTCCACCGGCGCCGTCACCGTGCCGGGCTTTTACGACGATGTGTCCGAACTTCCGGATGCCTTGCGCCAGCAATGGCAGTCGCTGGCCTTTGACCACGCAAGCTATCTTGGCGACGTGGGCCTGTCGCACCCCGCGGGCGAACAGGACCGCACGCCGCTGGAAAAGATCTGGTCCCGCCCGACTGCCGAGGTGAACGGCCTGTGGGGCGGCTATACCGGCGCGGGCTTCAAGACCGTCTTGCCAGCCGAAGCCCATGCAAAAGTGTCGTTCCGTCTGGTGTCGGATCAGGACCCGACGAAAATCCTGACCGCCTTCCGGCAATGGGCCGAAGCCCAGATGCCCGCGGATTGTGAAATCATCTGGCATGACGCCATCGACGGCGCCCCCGCTTCGGTCATGGAAATCTCAGACCCCGCGTTCGAGGCTGCGCGCCAGGCCCTGACCGAAGAATGGGGCCGTCCCGCCGCCTTTGTCGGCGCTGGAGGGTCGATCCCGGTGGCCGGCCTGTTCAAGTCGATCCTCGGCATGGACGCGATGCTGATCGGTTTTGGCAAGGATGATGACAAGATCCATTCCCCGAATGAAAAGTATGATCTGTCGTCCTTCCACCACGGCATCCGGAGCTGGGCGCGCATTCTGGCGCGGATCGCATGATCCGCGATGCCACTCCGGGGGATGAGGGCGCCTGGCGCGCCCTTTGGGACCAGTATCTTGCCTTCTACAAGGAAGACCTTGCGCCGGCCGTCACGGCCGCCACCTGGGCGCGGCTGATGGACCCTGCGTCGCCGGTGAAGGCGCGCCTCGCGCTGGTGGAGGATGAGGTGATGGGCTTTGCCATCCACATGCACCACCCGTCGACATGGGTGATGACCGAAGATGGGTATCTGGAAGACCTGTTCGTGACCGATGCCGTACGCGGACAGGGACTTGGCCGCGCGCTGATCGACGATCTGATCGTCCTTGCCCGCGCAAAGGGCTGGGCACGGCTGTACTGGCACACCAACGAACGCAACGCCCGCGCCCGCGCGCTCTATGACCAGTATGTCGCGTCAGACGGCCATATCCGCTATCGACTTGCTTTGTAGGCAGGGGGTCAACCCGGCTTGCCTGCCGTGCGGCAAGTTATGCTTTCATGTGGAAGGAAAAGTGGCGCGGTGGACGGGGCTCGAACCCGCGACCCCCGGCGTGACAGGCCGGTACTCTAACCAACTGAGCTACCACCGCGCGTGCTGGGCGGGATAGACGGTTGCCACGGAGCCGTCAAGCGGGAAAGAGCGTTTCCGTCGCACAGGACGAGACAGGCAAGGCTTTGGCTTGGCTTATTTCAGAACAGTGGGTGGATCGGGAATGGACACTTCAAGTATCCCGGTCAACCCTTTGAAGCAAAAAGCAGACCTTGAGACCCCCGCCGGGCAGGATACCCGCAAAGGGGCCAACGCCAACCAACGGTGTGACGGAAGAAGAGTGGCGCGGTGGACGGGGCTCGAACCCGCGACCCCCGGCGTGACAGGCCGGTACTCTAACCAACTGAGCTACCACCGCGCATCTCTTTGCCCAAGGTTTCCCCGTGGACAGGCGTCGTCTTACGCAAGGGGTCGGGCGGCGTCAATGGGGCTCGGCGGCGCTTGCGGGAAAATTAGCGGTCGGGTGCGGGGATGAACTCGGCGTTGTCGTCCGGCGGCAGCTGAAAGCGGCCATGCGCCCAATCCCCGGCCCGCCACGCCTCTTTTGCGGCATCGATCCGGTCTTTGGACGACGCGACGAAATTCCACCAGATCAGGCGCGGCCCGTCCATCGTGGCCCCGCCCAGCAACATGATCCGCGCACCGCCTGCCCCGGCCTTGACGCTGATCCGGTCGCCGGGCCGAAAGACCAGCATCTGCCCGGACGGGAAAGTCTGGCCCGACACGGTAATTTCTCCGTGAAGGATATAGATGCCCCGATCTTCCTGTCCATCGGGCAGCGGAATGGCGGCATGGGGTTTCAGGGTTGCGTCGGCGTAAAACATCTCGGACGGGGTTTCGAGGGGTGCGCTCTCGCCCCAGGCATCGCCCAGGATCAGCCGCACTGTCTTGCCCTCGCCCTCAAGCACCGGCATGTCGGCGGCTGGGGTGTGGACGAAGGCCGCCGGGTCATCCTCTTGCGCTTTGGGCAGGGCCAGCCAGGTTTGCAGGCCAAACAGCGTCTGACCGTCCTGGCGAACCGGACCATCGGTGCGTTCGGAATGGGTGATCCCCCAGCCCGCCTTCATCCAGTTCACCGCGCCCGGTTCGATCCACTGATCGGTGCCAAGACTGTCGCGGTGGTGCATCCGACCCTTGAGCAGGTAGGTCACCGTCCCAAGGCCGATATGGGGGTGCGGGCGCACGTCGATGCCCTGCCCGGTCAGAAACTCGGCCGGGCCCATCTGGTCAAAGAAGATGAATGGACCGACCATCTGCCGCTGGGCAGATGGCAAGGCGCGCCGCACCTCAAACCCGCCCAGATCACGGGCACGGGGGATGATGACGGTTTCGATCGCATCGACGGCATCGCCGATCGGGATCGTCGGGTCAAGAATTGGGTTCCAGCTCATGGCGGTCTCCTTTGGAAAGAAGGTAGACCTTGATGGGCCTGATTGCACCCCAAGGGGCGCGCGCGGCGGCTGTGCGGGGGTGAACAGTCGCCAGAGGATCAATGTCGCTCTGCGGGACGCGGGCGGAGCGGGGGCCGGCCCCCGCACCCCCGGGATATTTTTGCAGAAAGGAAGACGCAGGTGGGTGGCATGGTGGTGGGCGGTGAGGGACTCGAACCCCCGACATTCTCGGTGTAAACGAGACGCTCTACCAACTGAGCTAACCACCCGCTGCCATCCGATTACAGGGCGCAAACGGCGCTGGCAAGGCCTGGAACGACGGCGGGGTGAGCGCGGACGACACGTTACACGGCAGGGCGTGCAAGCAAAAGGCGCGCCAAGTATGGCGCGCCCTGGCAAGAAATGGTGGGAGATAACGGATTTGAACCGCTGACATCTTCGATGTGAACGAAGCGCTCTACCGCTGAGCTAATCTCCCGAAATCAATCGGTCGGCGGTGTTTAGCTATCCTCGCCGTCATCCGCAAGGGCCTTTGCGCCAGGTTTCTGCCCACCGCCGTGGCGCAGTTTCAGCGTCATCATCGTGGCACCGCCCTTTTCGGCCAGCTTGACCACCCGCAGCTTGCCCAAGGGTGGCAAAGTCATGTCGGCACCGGCTTTCAAGGCGGTGGCGAGGGCGGCAAGCGTCGCCTCGACACTGGCTTTGGCATCCACCTTTTTGGCACCGGTCGCTGCCGCCACGCTGTCCACCAGATCGCGCAGCTTGATGCCGGACACCGGGACGGTGGCGGTATTGCCGGCTTTTCCTGCCGCCTTTGCAGGGCGATTTGCGGTCCTGGGCGCAGCAACGTCGGGCGTTGCAACAGACAAGGCCGCGGCCTTGGCGGGCTTTGCCAGTTTGGCGGTGGCACCAGCGCGGGGGGCTTTGGCGGGTTTGGCGTCAGAGGTTTTCGGCATGAGGATGGCTGCACTGCTTTCTAAGGACGGATGCAGCAAGGTAATCCATGCCGGCCCGCATGGCCAGTGGCGAAGCGGGCCGGCGCTGCGCGGGTGCAGCGCCGGCCCCTTTGCTGATCAGTGGGCCGTCTGGGCTGACGGCTGCGATTGAGCTGCCCGTGCGTCGGCGGCAGCCTCCTCGGCGGCCTGATCCCATTCGACAGGCTCGGGCTGGCGGACAAGAGCCTGAGCCAACACTTCACGAACATGGCTGACTGGAATGATGATCAACCCCGCTTTCACGTTGTCGGGAATTTCGGTCAGGTCCTTGGCGTTTTCTTCCGGGATGAAGACCGTCTTGATCCCGCCCCGCAAGGCCGCCAGCAGCTTTTCCTTCAAGCCGCCGATCGGCATCGCGTTCCCGCGCAAGGAAACCTCGCCCGTCATGGCAATATCCTTCCGCACCGGGATCCCTGTCAGGACCGACACGATGGACGTCACCATCGCCAGACCTGCCGAGGGGCCGTCCTTCGGAGTTGCTCCGTCCGGTACGTGGACGTGGATGTCCATCGTCTCGAACTTTGGCGGCTTCACCCCGATCTGCGGGCTGATCGAGCGGACATAGCTGGCGGCCGCTTCGATGGATTCCTTCATCACATCGCCCAGCTTGCCAGTTGTTTTCATCCGTCCCTTGCCGGGCAGCTTGAGAGCCTCGATCTGCAGCAGATCGCCGCCCACGCTGGTCCAGGCCAGCCCCGTCACCACACCGACCTGATCTTCCTTTTCGGCCAGGCCATAGCGGTGGCGCTGGACCCCAAGGAAATCCTCGACCTTGGCAGGATCGACATCAACCCGTTTGGTCTTGCCCTTCAGGATTTCGGTCACCGATTTGCGGGCCAGTTTTGCGATCTCGCGCTCAAGGTTTCGCACACCGGCTTCACGGGTGTAGTAGCGGATCGTGTGGGTCAGGGCTTCATCGCTGACCGTGAATTCGCCCTTCTTCAACCCGTTTGCCGTGGTCTGCTTGGGCAGCAGGTGCTGCCTGGCAATCTCGCGCTTTTCATCCTCGGTGTAGCCGGCCAGCGGAATGATCTCCATCCGGTCCATCAGCGGACCCGGCATGTTGTAGCTGTTTGCCGTGGTGATGAACATCACGTTGGACAGATCATATTCGACCTCAAGATAGTGGTCCACGAAGGTGCCGTTCTGTTCGGGATCCAGCACCTCAAGCAGCGCGGACGCCGGATCACCCCGGAAATCCTGACCCATCTTGTCGATTTCATCCAGCAAGATCAACGGGTTGGTCGTCTTGGCTTTTTTCAGGTTCTGGATGATCTTGCCGGGCATCGACCCGATATAGGTCCGCCGGTGGCCACGAATCTCGGATTCGTCGCGCACGCCGCCCAGCGAAATGCGGATGAACTCACGCCCCGTGGCCTTGGCCACCGACCGCCCAAGCGAGGTTTTGCCCACGCCGGGGGGGCCGACAAGGCACAGGATCGGGCCTTTCAGCTTGGTCGACCGGGCCTGCACGGCCAGATATTCGACAATGCGTTCCTTGACCTTTTCCAGACCGAAGTGGTCCTTGTCCAAGACCTTCTGCGCTGCGGGAAGATCCTTCTTCATCCGCGACTTGACGCCCCATGGCACGCCAAGCAGCCAGTCAAGGTAGTTGCGCACCACCGTCGCCTCGGCCGACATCGGCGACATCGACTTCAGCTTCTTCAACTCGGCATCGGCCTTTTCGCGGGCCTCTTTCGACAGGGCGGTCTTGGCGATGCGGGCTTCAAGTTCGGCGACCTCGTTCTGGCCTTCCTCACCGTCGCCCAGTTCCTTCTGGATCGCCTTCATCTGTTCGTTGAGATAATATTCCCGCTGCGTCTTCTCCATCTGGGTCTTCACGCGGGATTTGATCTTTTTCTCGACCTGCAGGACCGAAAGTTCGCCCTGCATGTGGCCGTAAACCTTCTCCAACCGTGCAGCGACGTCCAGCGTTTCCAGAATTTCCTGCTTTTGGCGCACTTCCACGCCAAGATGACCCGCGACAAGATCCGCCAGACGGGCAGGTTCGCGGGTGTCCGAGACGGCGGCAAGCGCCTCTTCGGGGATGTTCTTCTTGATCTTGGAATACCGCTCAAACTCTTCGCCGACGGCGCGGACCAGCGCCTCGGTTGCAGTCTCGTCGCCCTCAACCTCTTCCAGGCGTTCGGCGGTGGCTTCAAAATAGGCCGGGTTTTCGACAAAGCCGGTGATGCGCACGCGGCCCTTGCCCTCGACCAGCACCTTCACGGTGCCGTCGGGCAGTTTCAGAAGCTGCAACACATTGGCCAGCACGCCCGTGCGGAAGATGCCTTCGGCTGACGGGTCGTCAACCGTGGGGTCTTTCTGCGAGGCAAGCAGGATCTGCTTGTCGTCCTGCATCACCTCTTCCAGCGCCCGCACCGACTTTTCGCGCCCCACGAACAGCGGCACGATCATATGCGGGAAAACCACAATATCGCGCAGCGGCAGCACGGGGTAATTGTTGCTTGTCTTGTCCGGCATGATTTTTCCTTGGCTCTTGGCAGAAAGGCGCGGCCCCGGTCATCGGCGGCACTCGTCCTTCCCCACTCGGTCACAATATCTGGGGCGCGGCGGGGGATGTTTCAACCATATCCCCGGGCGATGCTGTCACAATGCCGTTCCGGACCGGCAGGATCAAGGGGGCGTTGCGCGGCATTCGACCCAACCCCGGTTTGGCATGGCCATCGGGGGGGCTGCCGGGGGGGCTGCGGACCGTCACCAGCCGGCGCGAACCCTGCCGGAATTTCACATTGGCGGGCGGAGAAAGATGGTAAACTTTTCGTACAGAATTTGAGAATCATCCGCGTTCATATTTTTTGGAGGCAACATGTTTCGGCACCTGACACTTTCCTTTGCCATGATTTTCGCAGCGGCCCAGGGTTCGGCGGCGGTATTCACCTATGAAACCAACGTTCTGGGGTTCGCCCGGTCGCTGCCGGCGGTCAATGGCGTGATCTCTTACGGTGCCCCTGTCATCAACGAAGTCGGCGATGTGGCCGTGGTGGCGACGGTGCAGAATGGCGGCGTGATCAGCGAGGAGTTGTACCGCTTTGCCTCCAACGGCGCGCTGACCGTTCTGGCGCGCACGTCGGACGCGGCACCGGGCAGCGGCGGTCTGGTGATCGGCGGCATCGGCAACATCTCGATCAACACTGCGGGCACGGTGGCGTTCGAGGCTGAACTCGATGGCGCGGGCGCGACGCTTGCCAATGATCTCGGCGTGTACAAGGTCAGCGCACCCGGCGCAGTGGCCGAGGTGTTTCAGGTCGGCGATGTGGCCCCCGACACCGGCGGCGAGGTCTACAAGCTGTTCGACGACGCGTTTCTGCGCACGGTCAAACCCTCGATCAACGATGCGGGGGATGTATTCTTTGCGACCACGTATTCGACTCCGGGGTCCGATATCCTGAAAGACGGCGCGGTGTTTCGGGTCGGCAGCGGCTCGTCGGAAATTCTCGCCCGCGAAGGCACTCTGGCCGCAGGCGGCGCGGTCTCGGTAGACTTTCCGTTTTCCGAGGTTGTGGCGAGCAATACCGGTCAGGGCATTTTCCGCGCCGACAGCAACCCGGGGTTCGGCACAAGCGGGATTTTCCTGACGGACAGCCCCGAGGTCGGTGGCGATCTCGAGGCGGTCTTTACCGGGACCAAGGTGATTGACGGCGTCAGCGTGACCGCCGGTAACCCGTTCTATTCGATAAATGACACCGGCGACATCGTGTTCGAGGGCACGACGGCGGGGGGCGAGACGGCGGTGTTCTCGCGCTTTGTCGGCGAGGCGCCGGTGGTGCGGCTTGTCTCCGGCGGCCTGTCGCC
>JANPJU010000112.1:0-3224 GCA_031425675.1 Paracoccaceae bacterium
GCGGCGGCGCGGGCGGTGATTTCAGCCGGGGTGCTGCCGGGGGTGTAAAGTGCGGTGCCGATGCCAAAACCGCTGGCCCCGGCGTTCACCCATTGGACAAAGTTCGCCGGTCCTGCACCGCCGACCGCATAGACCGGTAGCGCCTTCGGCAGAACGGCGCGCATGGCCTTCAACCCCTCTGGCCCGATCAACGAGGCTGGGAAGATCTTCAGGCCCGTTGCCCCGGCACGGATGGCCGCAAAACACTCGGTCGGGGTCATCACGCCGGGCCAGCTTGCCATGCCACGGTCGCGGGTGGCGCGAATAACCTCAGGGTCGCAGTTCGGCGACACGATCAGCGTGCCGCCTGCGGCCTGGACGGCGGCCACGTCTTCGATGGTCAGGACGGTTCCAGCGCCAACCTCGGCCCCGTCGCCCAGCGCCGTAGCCATCGCGGCGATGGAGGTGAATGGATCGGGTGAGTTCAACGGCACCTCGATCCGGGTGATCCCGGCGGCAACCAGCGCGTGGGCCACGGGGACAGCATCGGCGGGCGTGATGCCGCGCAAGATGGCGATCAGGTTGCGGTGGTTCATCTGGCGGCCTTTGGCTGAAGGGCAAGGCTGGACAGCCCGGCAAGGGTGCAATCAGTAACGGACAGGCTGTGGGCGGCCACCCCCTGGAATTTCAGCGCGCGGGCATAGGCGTGGGACAGCCGGGACGCGCCAACCAGCGTGACGTGCTGGCCCAGCCAGTAAGGGCGGGCGGCGGCAAGTTCGGTGCCGATCAAAAGGCCCGAGAGCCGCGCACGGGCGGCACCGGGGGAGAGGTCTGCAATCAGCCCCTCAGCCCGCAGGGAGAACAACCGCGCGCCAAGGCGTTCGGGGCGTGAAATGGCGTCGGATACGGCGGCGTCAAAGGCGGTGTCGTCCCAGCCGTCACCCTGCATGCCATGCCGCAGGACGGAGTGTTCGGACAGAAGGGCGAACATCTCACCCGTCATGAAGGTCTGGAAGCTGACCACCTCACCCGCCGAAATCTGCACCCATTTGGAGTGGGTGCCGGGCAGGCAAAGGATGCCGTCATAGCCGGGGATCAGCGCCAGCGCCCCGGCGATCTGGGTTTCCTCGCCCCGCATCACATCAGCCGGGGTGGCCTGTTTCAGGCCGGGGGCGATGTGGACGGTCAGGCGTGGGTCGGTGGTGGGCGCGGTGACCTGCGCGGCAGGATCAAGCGGGGTGCAGGGGACGGTGCGATAGGGCGCCTCACACCAGCCTTGGCGGCTGCCGACCATGCCGCAAGCGTAAACGGGCACCGGGCCACGGTCCAGCCACGGGCCGATCAGGCGGAGGAGGGCGGGCTCAAACTCGTCGGGCTGCAGTTTGCCCATGCCGTCATCCGACTGTGCCGTGGCCAGAACGCGGGTCCCGTCCATGGCCCAGGCGCGCAGGTTCGAGGTGCCCCAATCTACGGCGATCCAGGTGGGGGAAATCAACGCTTCGGTCATGCTGCGATGAAGCCTCCGTCCAACACCAGCGTTTGCGACGTCATCATGCGCGAGGCGTTGGAGGCAAGGTAGAGGACCGCGCCGGACACATCGGCGGGTTCGATCGGGTCTGGCAGGCATTGCTTTGCCAGATGGCTGGCCAGGCTTTCGGGGGTGACCCACAGTTCCTTTTGCCGGTCGGTCAGCACCCAGCCGGGGGCGATGGCGTTGACGCGGATACGGTTCGGCCCGAATTCGCGCGCCAGCGTCCGGGTCAGGCCGACGATGCCGGCATTGGCGGTGATATAGGCGGCATAGCCAGTGTCGGCCATCATGAAGCTGATCGAGGAGAAGTTGATGATGCTGCCGCCACCTGCCGCCTGCATGCCGGGGATCACCGACTGGCAGGCGAAGAAATACGACCGTAGGTTCACGGCCATCGACCAGTCCCAGAAGGCGGCGTCCGTCTCAAGCGTCTTGTGGCGTTGGTCGTTCGCGGCATTGTTGACCAGCACGGTGATGGGACCTTGCGCCTTGGCGGCGGTATCGAGGGTCAGTTGCAGCTGATCGGTCACCGAGATGTCGCAGGGCAGGAACAGCGGGCGGTTGCCGGTGGCCGCCTCCATCGCGTCGCAGAACGGCGTGGCGTCAGAGCGTTGGCAAAAGGCGACCCTGGCCCCCTGCCGCAGGAAGGATTCGGTCAGCGCGGCACCGATACCAGAGCCGCCGCCGGTGATGAAAACCGATTGGCCGTTCAGGTCGGGAAAGGTGGGATCGGTCACAGTTTATGTCCTTCCAGAACCCACATCGTCGCGGGCCATGCGATGGGCAGTATGATACCGCGTGTCATCAAGGCTTGGCCGGTCAGCGTCAAGGGGGCGGACTTGAGGGTGGTCGGTCCGCGTGACTGGCGCGGGGCGTCTTCGGGGTTGATCAGGGTGACGGTATAGCGGGCCTGCGGGTCCAGCCCAGTCAGCCGCAGGGGTCGTGGCAGTGTCTGGCGGCTGGTCATCGCTTGCCCCGCGAAGGTGACAAAGCGGCTGCCATCAGCGGCAATCTGGATTTCGGCGGTCACGGCGAGGTCATCGCTGTCCAACCGGTGGATGGTGCCGGCCAGCGTCCAACCCCGGTTGTCTTTCCACCAGCGGGTGATTTTCGCCAACGTCAGCGCCTCATCCTCGGTCAACTCCCTCAGGTCCATCTCGAACCCCATGTGGCGCTGGGCGGCGACCCAGGCGCGGAAGGCCATGGGCAGGACGCGGCCCGAGGTATGGCAATGGCGCGGGCCGACGTGGCTGCCGGTGACGGCGGCGGGCAGGAACAGGGCGGCGTCAGCTTGGATGCGCAGGCGTTCGAGGGCGTCATTGCTGTCCGAAAGCCAGACGCGGTGGGTGTGGGCCAGAATGCCAGCGTCTATCCGCCCGCCGCCGGAGGCGCAGGATTCGATTTCCACGGTCGGGTGGGCGGCACGGAGGCGTTGGAGAAGATCGTAGATGCCGTGGGTCTGGGCGGTGTCGACCACGGGCAGCAGGCGGTTGTGGTCCCACTTTATGTAGTCGATGGGGTATTCGGACAGGATGGCCGAGACCTGATGGAACAGGTTGTCGCGCACCTGCGGCAGGGCAAGGTTCAGCACCATCTGGTTACGCCCGGTGATCTGGTCCGCTGGCCCCAGCAGCCAGTCAGGATGCGCGCGGTAGAGGTCTGAGCTGGGGTTGACCATCTCAGGCTCAAACCACAGGCCGAAGGTCATGCCCAG
>JANPJU010000113.1:0-23789 GCA_031425675.1 Paracoccaceae bacterium
GTGGAAGGGTTGGCACCTCCAATTCCGATCCGCCAATTTGGGAACGCTTGCAATTTGCTATTGAAGGCTGGAATGCCATACGAAGATATCAAGAAGACAAGAAGCAACACCCTTTCTGGATACTTCAATCTAGAGCACGAAACTTTGCGCGGGCATGATTCTCTGGATGATGCGCTGTCGGTGGCGTATGTGTTACAGCACCTTCTTCGAAAGCGTGCTTTGAACGCTTCAGATTTTCAGTAGTTTGTGCAATGTACTAGTGCTGCGCTCTGAAAGCGAATATTCCCTCAGCGCGCATTACGATGCTTGAGCTATGCGCGAAGATGCAATCCTCGCCTCAACACAGGGCAGCGCCTGACCGCCGGGTGGGCGAGCACGGGCAGTTCTAGGCAGTTTATGGTGCAACCTCTCCCACCGAAGTTCTGCAGGCTGACGGTGCAGAAGCGCCCGCCCGAGGGGGCGGTCGGGCGCTGCCCGGCGGCGCATTCGCGCCTTGATTCCGGGCGAAGAAGGGCGCGGGGAGTTTGGAGTCCTTTTCAGACTTTCCAGAGCCGAACCGGAGCCTTCGGTGCGCGCTTCAATATCCCCTTCGCCTCAAGGTCCAGTTGGACGCATTTGATCCACCAGCCTGCTTTCTCCCCGCCGGGGAAGAGGGTTTGGCTGAGGTGCGGTTTCACCGCCTGTATGATCTCGGCGGGGGTAAGGCCGGGAGCATCGGTCGGGGTGACGGTCAGGACGGCCTTGCGCATCTCGGCGTACTTCGCGGCATCCACGCGATAGGTCTTGCCGGGTTGGCCGACGTTTTCGACCTCGACCTTGTCTGACATGGCGGCACCTCCGGATGTCACTGTGCAGCAAACTTTGTGCCGGGAACAAGCTTTCGCTTTGCCATGGGCGGCTTGGCGTATACGACCTTCAGGATGCCCCGCCCGCTTGTCCCGCTCTCTGCCGCCCCGACCTTGCCGCGCTGGCAGCGGCCGGAGGCTCTGCTTTACCTCATGGCGGCGGCGATGCCGCTGAGTTTTGCCACCTGGTCCGCGCTTCTGAACAACTTCGTCATCGAGGTGGCAAGCTTCACCGGCAAGGAAATCGGCTGGCTGCACACGGTGCGCGAGATTCCGGGTCTGCTCGCGGTGGTGGTCATCATGATCCTGTGGGTCGTCCGCGAGCAGGTGCTGGCGCTGATTGCCCTTGCGCTTTTGGGCGTGGCGACGGCGCTGACGGGGTGGTTCACCTCGTTCAACGGGCTGTTGCTGATGACGCTGCTGTCGTCGATCGGGTTTCACTACTTTGAGACAGTGAACCAGTCGTTGCAGCTGCAATGGATCGACAAGGCGCGGGCGCCGGTGGTGCTTGGGCGGATCGTGGCGGTGGGGGCGGGGGCGTCGCTGGTGGCCTACGGGGCAATTGTCGCCCTGTGGGAGGCGCTGAGCCTGGATTACAACACGGTCTACATGGCGTTTGGCGGGCTGACGCTGGCCATCGTGCTGTTTGCGGCGCTGGCGTATCCGCAGTTCGAATCCCCTCATCTGCAGCACAAGAACATGGTCCTGCGGCGGCGGTACTGGCTGTATTATGCGTTGCAGTTCATGGCCGGGGCGCGGCGGCAGATCTTTGTGGTCTTTGCCGGGTTCATGATGGTGGAACGCTTTGGCATGAGGGTGTCAGAGATGACGCTTTTGCTGTTGGTCAACTATCTGATCAACATGGCGATTGCCCCGGCAATGGGGCGGGCCCTTGGCAAGTATGGTGAGCGCAACGTGATGGGGTTCGAATACATCGGCCTGACGCTGGTGTTTCTGGCCTATGGCGGGCTTTACTGGTTTGGCTGGGGGCTGGTGATCGCCGGGGGGCTTTATATTCTGGATCAGCTGTTCTTTGCGCTGTCGTTCAGTCTGAAGACCTACTTCCAGAAGATCGCCGACCCGCGGGACATTGCGCCCACCGCCGCCGTGGCCTTCACGATCAACCATATCGCGG
Organism: Paracoccaceae bacterium; assembly: GCA_031425675.1. Classification (GTDB taxonomy): domain Bacteria; phylum Pseudomonadota; class Alphaproteobacteria; order Rhodobacterales; family Rhodobacteraceae; genus Tabrizicola. The sequence continues at coordinate 1,981 of JANPJU010000113.1, forward strand.
CGGTGTTCCTGCCGGCGGCGCTGGGGTATCTGTGGGCGACGTCGCCCGACTATGTCTTCATGCTGGGGGCGGGGATGGCGCTGTTTGCCTTCGGGCTGATCTGCCTGATCCCGCGCCACCCGGAGCCGGGGAACGAGACGGTGTTGTCCCGCGCGCTGCCGCTTCCCGCCGAATAGGCGTGAGGGTAAAGCCGTGGTGATGCGGTTGTAATCTGCGTTGGGTTTTCGGGCCGGAACACCTATGTTCTGTTTTCACAAACGGAGGTCCCCCATGTTCTTCGCCAGTCGCTCCAAGATGGAAATGGTTTCGCCCGACAAGGCGCTGCCGGGTCGCCCTGAGCCCCTGCCCACCGCCGAGACGCATTTTGTGTCCGGCCTGCCGCTGAAATCGCCGGTCCCTGCGGGGATGGCAGAGGCAATGTTCGGCATGGGGTGTTTCTGGGGCGTGGAACGCAAGTTCTGGCAGGTGCCGGGCGTGTGGCTGACGATGGTCGGCTATGCGGGTGGGTTCACGCCGAACCCGACCTACAAGGAAACCTGCACCCAGTTGACCGGACACAATGAGGTTGTGCGGGTGATCTTTGACCCTGCGGTCATCAGCTATGACCAATTGCTCAAGCTGTTCTGGGAAGGTCACGACCCCACCCAAGGGATGCGGCAGGGCAATGATGTCGGCTCAACCTACCGGTCAGGCATCTATACCTACACGCCCGCGCAGGCAGAGGCGGCAAAAGCGTCAAGGCTGGTGTATCAGGATGCACTGGCCAAGGCCGGGCAGGGGACGATCTCGACCGAGATCGTGCCCGTGCCAACGTTCTACTTTGCCGAAGACTACCATCAGCAATATCTGGCGAAGAACCCGAACGGGTATTGCGGCATCGGCGGCACGGGCGTGACCTGTCCGATTGGCACGGGCGTTTCCGCCTGACCGCTTGACCAGGGGGGGGGCGGGGTCTATCCGAGGGCGGGCCTCGGGCGGGCCTTGGCCGGCCCCCCTGACCCTGGAGTGCCCGCGATGCCCACTTATTCCGCCCTGACCACCCTGACCGGCGAGGACGCAGCGCGCGCCCTTGCCGATGCGATGGAGCGGATGACGCCCGCGCCGATTGGCGTGGGCGTCTTCGAGATCGAGGACGGGTCGGGGCTTTGGGAAGTGGGGGCCTATTTCCTTGAAACCCCCGATCAGGTGATGCTGGAAGTCTTTGCGATGGCCTTCGACGCCCGGCCTTTCGCGTTTTCCGAACTGCCCGAGATCGACTGGGTCGCCAAGGTCCGGCGCGAGCTGGCCCCGGTCGAGGCGGGGCGCTTTTTTGTCTATGGCAGCCATGATGCGGACAAGGTGCCGGCTGACCCCGCGCGCGTGCCCTTGCAGATCGAGGCGACGGTGGCGTTCGGCACCGGCCATCATGGCACCACGCTGGGCTGCCTGAAGGCGTTCGACCGGCTGCTGTCAGAAGGGAAGCGCCCGGCCAAAGTTGCCGACATCGGCTGTGGCACCGCTGTGCTGGCGATGGCGGCGGCGGCGACGCTGCCGGATGCGGTGGTCATCGCCAGCGACATTGACCGGGTGGCTGTGGACGTGGCCGAGGCGAATGTCGCGATCAACGGGCTGGCCGGCCGGGTGGAATGTCTGGAGGCGGCGGGGCTTGACCATCGGCGCCTGAAGGCCGCAGCGCCCTATGATCTGATCTTTGCCAACATCCTGAAAGGTCCCCTGATCGACCTTGCGCCCGGAATCGCCGGGAACCTTGCAACCGGCGGAAGATCGATTCTATCGGGTTTGCTCGCTGCGCAGGCAGAGGCTGTGACGGCCGCCTATGTCGCACAAGGCCTTTGTCTGCAGCACAGGGACGATCTGGGCGAATGGTCGGTTCTGGTGCTGCAAAAGCCCTGAATTGTGGACAATCCTTGACTCATGCCCGGCTTAACCGCGATGGTAACTAACTGCCGCATTTTTGCCGTAAAACTGCGGCACGTTTGACGAATTGCAGAGCTGCTACTCTGGGTGGGTGACATGTGGGTTGATCCAAATCTGAACGAATTTTACAGCCGCGTCTCACGCATTGAGAAGACGCATGCCAAGGGCTATGGCTTCGAGGCGGCTGGAACGCTGGGCCGCAAGGCACCGTCGCGTGCCGGTTCCCGCATCATGAAGCTGTTGAAGCCGTTGGTTCTGGCGCTGCTGGTCGGCATCGGCCTGAAGGCGATGATCCATTACTATGTCGGCGCGCAGACCTATGAAAGCCGCGTAAGCGCCTTGGCCGCTGGTGAGGGGATTGACCCTGTCGGTGCCTGGCTGATGCATGCTGATCCGGTGACGCTGTATGTCTCGGGCCAGATGCAGGCACTGATGCCACGCTGATCCGGCTGAAGGCCGCAGCAAGACAGCGGACAGGTCCTGACAAAACAAAAAGGCCGCATCGTTGATGCGGCCTTTGTCATACGGCTTTGGGTTGCTTCAGCGCCCCAGAAACTCAATGTCGCCGCGGCACAGACCGATATCGTCCAGTTCGCGGTCCGAAAGCTTGTTGAGGGCCTTGCGGGTGACACGCGCATCGTTCCAGGCCGACAGAACGCCAACGACGTTCGACAGGCCAGAGATGGCACGGTAAGTGGTGATGGCGCCAAAGGGCGCCGGGCGGGTCGTCTCGACAGCGGCCATGGCTTGCATCCTGTTCTCATACTGCACAAATCGAAGGCTTATTCCTTCGATGACTGCCACATAGTCGTGCTGCATGTGCAAAGCAAGCGAAGCATGGGCATGGCCGCGTTGCAGCCAGTGCATGACTGAAGACATAATTTCTTCATCTTTTTCAGCGCGTTCCCGACATGTACCCGGATACTGCGCCGCTTCGGTCGGATTTGTGCGACAGCCCGTCGTATTCTGCAAGTGCAAAGTTTTGCGGCGCTGCGCGGCAGGTGGCGGAAAGCGATTGGCTGATGTTCCCTTTTCGTGCTAGTCCGTTGGATAAAAGCGAAAAGGGGCAGTGATGCGCGTCATCGGGATTGATCCGGGGCTGCGAAATCTGGGCTGGGGGGTGATTGATGTGGCAGGTTCACGCTTGACGCATGTCGCCAATGGCATCTGCCATTCCGATGGTGCGAATGGAGATCTGGCGACGCGGTTGTTGTCCTTGCATGAGCAGCTGACGGCGGTGCTGCGCGCCCATCTGCCGGACGCGGCGGCGGTGGAGCATACCTTTGTTAACAAGGACGCCGTGGCCACGCTGAAGCTGGGACAAGCGCGGGGGATTGCCTTGCTGGTGCCGGCGCAGTTCGGGCTGACGGTCGGGGAATACGCACCAAACGCGGTGAAGAAGACGGTGGTGGGCGTCGGCCACGCCGCCAAGGTGCAGGTCGATCACATGGTCAGGCTGCAGCTGCCGGGGGTGGTGATCGCGGGTGCGGATGCAGCGGATGCGCTGGCGGTGGCGATCTGCCATGCGCACCATCTGCAATCGGCGGGGCGGTTGCAGGCGGCGTTGCGGGTGGCGGGATGAGGGTTGTTTCGTGATCGGGCGAATCTCGGGGTGGCTGGACTGGCGCGGGCCGGACCATGTGCTGATCGACGTGCGCGGTGTCGGGTATATCGTCTATGTCAACGACCGGACGCTGGCCGCACTGCCGGGTGTGGGTGAGGCGGTCAGTCTTTATACCGATCTGGTGGTGCGGGAGGATCTTTTGCAGCTGTTCGGGTTTCCGACGATGCTGGAAAAGGAATGGCACAAGCTGCTGACGACGGTGCAAGGGGTGGGCGCGAAGGCGGCAATGGCCATTCTGGGGACGCTGGGGCCGGAAGGTGTGGGCCGGGCGATCACGCTTGGAGATGCGCGCAGCGTTCAGGCCGCGCCGGGCGTCGGGCCAAAACTGGCGCAACGGGTGATCCTGGAGCTGAAGGCCAAGGCCCCCGGTGTGATGGCGGCGGGCGTGGGCCTGTCGGTCAAGGCCGGGGCGGAGGATGTGGTGATCGAGGCGGACGCGCCCGCACCGAAGCGGGTTGCCCGCGCCGATGAGGGGGCCGCTAGGCGCGCGGCATCGACGGCAGATGCACTGTCGGCGCTGTTGAACCTGGGCTATGGTCAAGGCGATGCGGCGCAGGCGGTGGCGACGGTCGCGGGGGACCAGCCCGAGGCCGACACTGCGACGCTGATCCGCGCCAGCCTGAAACTGCTGGCACCGAGGTAAGGGATGGAACCGGACCCCGCCCTGCGCCCCGACAAGCTGCCCGAGGATATGGACCGCGCCTTGCGGCCGCAGATGCTGGCCGAGTTCATCGGTCAGGCCGAGGCGCGGGCGAACCTTGCGGTGTTCATCGCCAGCGCGCGGATGCGGGGCGAGGCGATGGACCACACGCTTTTCCACGGCCCGCCGGGTCTGGGCAAGACCACGCTGGCGCAGATCATGGCGCGGGAGCTGGGGGTGGGGTTCCGGATGACCTCTGGGCCGGTGCTGGCGAAACCGGGGGATCTGGCGGCGATTCTGACGAACCTTGAGCCGCGCGATGTGCTCTTCATCGACGAGATCCACCGGCTGTCGCCTATCGTCGAGGAGGTGCTGTATCCGGCGCTGGAGGATTTCGCGCTGGATTTGGTGATCGGCGAAGGTCCTGCCGCCCGCACGGTGCGGATCGACTTGCAGCCGTTCACGCTGGTGGGGGCGACCACCCGGCTGGGGCTGCTGACGACTCCGTTGCGCGACCGGTTCGGAATTCCGACGCGGCTGGAGTTCTATTCCGAGGCGGAGTTGTTCGAGATCGTGTCCCGTGGGGCGCGGCTGATGGGGGTGCCTGCCGAAGAGGAGGGGTGTCTTGAGATTGCCCGCCGCGCGCGCGGCACACCACGCATTGCCGGACGCTTGCTGCGCCGGGTGGTGGACTTTGCGCTGGTGGAAGAGGGCGGGCGGATTTCCCGCGCCCTGGCCGATCGAGCTCTGACGCGGCTGGGGGTGGACAAGCTGGGGCTGGACGGGGCGGACCGGCGGTATCTGACGCTGTTGGCCGAGAATTATGGCGGTGGACCGGTGGGGGTGGAGACCATCGCCGCTGCGTTGAGTGAGCCACGCGATGCGATTGAAGAGGTGATCGAGCCCTACCTGCTGCAGCAAGGCCTGATCCTGCGCACACCTCGCGGTCGGATGCTGGGGGCCAAGGCCTGGCGGCATCTGGGGCTGGAGGCGCCGAAAGCCCCCGATCCTGCCAGACCCGGCCAGTCGGACCTGTTCGAAGCGAAGTAGAGTAGAGTGAGCGCGTTCCGCGCAAAGACGCCTTGTCTCGTCGTCGGGCTTCGCCTCCTCCTCGGTCATTGGGGGCGCTTCGCCCCCCAAACCCCCAGAGGATATTTGGGGAAGAGAAAGCGCTGACTTGTCCTTTGCCGGACGAAGGTGGTAGCGCACGCCGGACACTTCGGGGGCGGGAAATGGGACCAGACGAGATTGGGGCGCTGTTTACCCGCAGCGACGGGGCATACCTTTTTGCGCGCTGGGGGCGGTCTATCGTGCCGGTGGTCTTTGGGGTGGAAGACGCCAGCCTGCCGGTGATCAAGGGTGCGTACGAGGCGGTGGTGGCTTTGGCCGGGCACCACATGGCCGAGGCCGATCCCGAGTTGGGTGCGAACCTGATGATGTTCTTCACCCGTGACTGGGCAGAGTTGCTCGAGGTGCCCGACCTGGACCGTCTGGTGCCGGAGTTGGCGGTGCTGGTCGCGCGGCTGGAGGCTGCGGGGGCGAACCAGTACCGGATCTTCCGGTTCGAGGCTTCGGGGGCGATCAAGGCGTGTTTCGTCTTTCTGAAGCTGGATGACGCCTTGGCCGCGATGCCGGCCGAGACACTGGCACTGGCGCAGGCGGTGCAGTCGATTGTGCTGTGGTCGGACCGGGCGTTTGACGGGACCTCGCCGCTGGCGCGGGTGGGAGATCGCGTGATCCTGCGACCCGAGATCGGAGCGGTGATCCGGGCGGGCTATGATCCGGTCTTGCCGGCCATGGTGCGTGACCCGTCGCACGCGTTGCGGCTGGCGGCGAGAGCGCGGGCGGGGTGACGGCAGCGGTCGCCCGCACAGCAACCGGCCTTTGCGCCTGTTCCTGCACCCAATCCTGCGCGGCGCACCTTTCGTGCCGGCCCGCAATGGCCCATGTTGACGGTGCGCAGTTGAGGAGGCCCGATGTCACCGCATCTTTTTTCCACCCGCGTCTATTATGAGGACACCGATCTTGCAGGCATTGTCTATTACGCCAACTATCTGAAATTCATCGAACGCGGCCGGACTGAATGGGTCGCGAGCCTTGGCGTTGACCAGATGGTGCTGCGCGCAGCCCAGGGGATTGTCTTTGCTGTACGCCGGGTTGAAGCCGATTTCCTGCGACCGGCGCGGTTTGGCGATGACCTTGTGGTCGAAACTGCGTTGAAATCGCTGGGCGGGGCGCGGCTGGTGCTGGATCAGATCATCACCCGGCAGGGTGAGCGGCTTTTTACGGCGGTCGTCACGCTGGTCTGTCTGACCGAGGAGGGTCAGGCCGCGCGCTTGCCGGCGGGTTTGCGCGCGCGGCTGTCGGGCCCGTTGCACTGACAAGTGGGCGCGCGCCGGTCTGGCGTCGCGGCCCTTGGCGGGGATTTTTGGGCCAGAAGGAAAGCGATTGAAGGGCAGGCGGGGCTTTGCGGTCTTGCGGCGGGGTTGGTGACATCTTCCGTCACATTCCAGCGAAAGCCCGCCGGCCACGGCATTGTGTTGGCATTCCCCCTGCAATCTTGATAGAATCGCCGCTAACGGGGTCGATCAACGATCCGATCAACAAGAGCAGGCGGAATGGAAACGGATACACTTGCGGTGGCGCAGGAGATTGATTTCTCTATGCTTGCCCTCTTTGCGCGCGCGACGCTGACGGTCAAGGTCGTCATGTTGATGCTGTTGATCATGTCTTTCTGGAGCTGGGCGATCATCATCCAGAAGCATCTGATGTTCCGCCGCGCGCGGGGCGAGGCGTCGGTGTTTGACCGGGCGTTCTGGTCGGGGGAACCGCTGGATGAGCTGTTCGAAAAGATCGGCAGCGACCCGCAGGGCCAATCGGAAAAGATCTTCGCCGCCGGCATGCTGGAGTGGCGGCGCAGTCACAAGCAGGATGGCGGGCTTATCGCAGGCGCGCAGGCGCGGATCGACCGGGCGATGGATGTGGCGATCAACCGCGAGAGCGAGGCGTTGAACAACGGGCTGTCGTTTCTGGCGACCACGGGGTCAACCGCGCCGTTCATTGGGCTTTTTGGCACGGTCTGGGGGATCAAGCACAGCTTTGAGCAGATCGCGATTTCGCAGAACACGAACCTTGCCGTTGTCGCACCGGGCATTGCCGAGGCGCTGCTGGCCACGGGCGTGGGTCTGATTGCGGCCATTCCGGCGGTGGTGTTCTACAACAAGCTGAACTCGGATTCGGAACGGATCGTCGGCGGCTATGAAAGCTTTGCCGATGAGTTTGCCACGATCCTGTCACGCCAGCTGGACGCCTGAGCCGTGGGCGCGGGGGTTGTCAAATCGGGCGGTGGCGGGGGCGGTCGGCGCGGGCGGCGCAAGGGCCGGGCTGCGGCGATGAGCGAGATCAACGTCACGCCGTTTGTTGACGTGATGCTGGTGCTGTTGATCATCTTCATGGTCGCGGCCCCGATGCTGACCGTGGGCGTGCCCGTCGAACTGCCGAAAACGGCGGCGGCGGCGCTGCCGGTCGAGCAGGAGGAGCCGCTGACCATCACGGTCACGGCCGATGGGCGCATCGCAATCCAGACGACGGAAGTGGCGGATGACGAGATGATCCCCCGGCTGACCGCGATTGCGGCGGAGCGGACATCGAAAAAAGTGTTCCTGCGGGCGGATGGCGCGGTGCCGTACTCACGCGTTGCGCAGGTGATGGGTGCCTTGAACGCGGGCGGGTTCAACGAGATCGGTCTGGTGACTGATGCTGAAGGGCCGAGTTTTGGCGCGGGCGGGGCCGAGCCCGCGACGGACGGCTGACGGGTCATGCAGACGGGAACGATCTTTTCCGGGGTCGGGCACGCGGGGTTGATCCTGTGGGTCCTGGTCGGGGACTGGCTGTTTCCGGCCAGGCCGCCGGAAGAGGTAATCGTGACCTCGACCACTATCATGACCAGTGCCGAATTTGCGGAATTGCAGGCGGCCGCGACGCCGACACCGGCAGAGGAAGCTGCCCCCGTGCGGCCACAGGCGCGGCCTGAGGTGGAGCCGGAAGCCGAGCCGTTGCCAGAACCCGAGCCGCTGCCAGAGCCTGAGCCGGTGCCAGAGCCTGAGCCGGTGCCAGAACCTGAACCCATCGCCCCGGCGGCGGAGGAGGAGCAGGCGCTGCCCTCACCTTCGACCGAAGAGCAGCCTTTGGCTGAGGCGGCGGAGATTGTGGCACCCAGCCCGGTTGAGGTGGAAACCGATGTTGAAACCTCGGAAACTCCGACGCCTGCAGTAAGCGATCAACCCGCCGAGGCGGAGGTGGTGCAGGAAACGCCGACCGAGGAAGCCGTGCCGGAAGACACCGGCGACGTGCTGGAGACCGAGGCCAACCAGGACCAGACCGAAGCGACGGGGATGACCACGTCAATCCGCCCGCGCGTGCGCCCGGAGCGGTCTGATCCGGTGACCGAAGTGGCTGCCGCTGATCCGGTGGAAGAATCGCCTGAGCCGGTTGAGGAACCCGCCGAACAACCCGCCGAACAACCCGTGGACGATCAGGCGACGGAAGACGCGATTGCCGCGCTTCTGGATGAGGCCTCGGACGAACCGGTTGACGCCCCGGTCGAAACGGGCGGGCAGGACCTGCCGCAGGGGCCGCCGCTGACCGGGGGGGAGATGGGCAACATCTCCAGTGCCATTGCACGGAAATGGAACCTGGGCGCGTCCTCGACCGACACGCTGCGGACGATGGTGGTGATCCGGGTGAGTTTCGCGCCGGACGGTCGGCCAACAGGGTTTGAGATGATCGAGGCGGATGGGCCGTCGCAGACTGCCATCGACCAGCTTTACCAGACCGCGCAGCGGGCGGTGAACCGGGCCTATGCTGATGGTGGCTTGCCGCTACCGGCAGAGAAATATGACACGTGGCAAGTGCTGGACCTTGTGTTCGATGCCAACGGGATGACGCTGCGATGACGGACGCACGAAATTTCGCCCCGAACGTGCAACCTTTTGCCGATGGGGCGGTTGTCCCTGAGGTTCTGCTATCCACCCGGCCCCGGCCCGGGCAAAGACACAAATGAAACGGAGCTTGAACCCGATGAGAGCAGCCTTCCAAATCCTGTTTGCCCTGATGCTGGGCCTGACGCTGACCGGGGTCACCCCGGTACTGGCGCAGAACGCCCCGCCGCGCATCGTGATTGGTCCCGGCGTGATCGAGCCGATGCCGATTGCCATTCCGACCTTCATCGACGAAGGCGGCGCGGGGGAATACGCGCAGGAAATCAGCCGGGTGGTGCAGTCTGATCTGGAAGGCACCGGGTTCTTTCGCACCATCGGGGAAGAGGCTTACATCAGCCGCGTCACGGGGTTCGACTCGCCGGTCGCGTTTGAGGATTGGAAGGCGATCAACGCGCAGGTGCTGATCACCGGGGCGGTGTCGGTCAGTGGCGACCGGATCACGGTCAAGTTCCGCGCCTACGACGTGTTCAACGGTCAGGTGATGGAAGGGGCGGCGCTGCAGTTTGCAGGCACCACGCAGGGCTGGCGGCGGATGGCGCACAAGGTAGCCGATGTGGTCTATTCCAAGATCACCGGCGAAGGCGGTTATTTCGACAGCCGCGTGGTGTTCGTCAGCGAAAGCGGGCCGAAAAACCAGCGGCTGAAGCGGCTGGCGGTGATGGATTACGATGGGGCCAACGTGGCCTACCTGACCGACAGCGCATCCATTGTGCTTGCGCCGCGCTTTTCTCCGACAGGGGACCGTATTCTTTACACCAGCTATGAGTCCGGCTTTCCGCGCATCACGCTGCTGGATGTGGCTTCGCTGGCGCGGCAAAGTCTGGACGAGCAGGAAGGCACGATGACCTTTGCCCCACGGTTCAGCCCCGATGGCGGAACGGTCGTCTTCAGTCTTGAGCGCGGTGGCAACACCGACATCTACGGTCTGAACCTGTCGTCGGGCGGGTTGTCGCAACTGACAAACGCGCCGTCGATTGAAACGGCACCCAGCTTCAGCCCGGACGGCAGCCAGATCGTGTTCGAAAGCGACCGGACCGGATCGCCGCAGATCTATGTCATGCCGTCCAGCGGGGGTGAAGGGACGCGGATTTCCGGTGGCGCGGGGCGCTATGGCACGCCGGTCTGGTCGCCGCGCGGCGATTACATTGCCTTTACCAAGCAGAACGAAGGCCGCTTCCACATCGGCGTCATGCGCACCGATGGCAGCGAAGAACGCCTGTTGACCGCAAGTTTCCTGGACGAAGGCCCGACCTGGGCTCCGAACGGGCGCGTGCTGATGTTCACCCGCGAAACCAGCGGCGAAGGCGGTCAGGCGACGCTGTGGTCAGTGGACATCACCGGGCGCAATCTGAAGCAGATCTCGACCGAAGGGCCGGCGTCTGACCCGGCATGGTCGCCGCTTTTGCCATAAAACGTGACGTGCCCCCGATTCCCATAGGCTGGCAAAGCTGATACTCTGCCCGCAATCGAGCCAATAAGAAGGAAGAACTCCATGACTCTTGCTCTGAATTCACCATTTGCCGTGAAATCGCTTCTGTTGGTCGCAGCCCTGGCGCTGGCGGCTTGTAACAATCCTGATCGCTATGGCGCAGGCGGGGCGGGCGGTGCCGGGGGGGCAGGCGGCCCGGGTGGTATTGATACCACCGGGTTGGGCGATCCGAACAATCCGACGTCCATCGCCTATTTCAACCAACGGGTTGGTGACCGGGTGCTGTTCGCGGTGGACCAGTCCACGTTGTCGCCCGAAGGCCGGGCTGTGCTGACGGCGCAGGCGCAGTGGCTGATGACGAACGCCGCTTACGCCGCGATCATCGAAGGCCACGCGGATGAGCAGGGCACGCGGGAATACAACCTTGCGCTTGGAGCCCGTCGCGCGGCGGCGGTGCAGAACTTTCTGATCAGCCAGGGGGTGCCCGCCAACCGTCTGCGCACGATCAGCTATGGCAAGGAGCGCCCGATCGAGATCTGCTCGACCGAATCCTGCTATATGCAGAACCGCCGCGCCGTAACGGTGCTGTCGGCTGGCGCCGGGGTCTGACGCGATGCGTCTGATCCGCCTGGGTCTGGTGCTTGCGCTGTTGCCGTTCGCGGCGGTGGCGCAAGACCGCACGCAAACGCTCGCCGATATACGGGCCGAGTTGGCCGGTCTGGCGGCCGAGTTCAACGCCCTGAAGGCCGAGCTGGTGTCCAGCGGGTCGGCGGCCAGCGGGCTTGCCGGTGGCGATGCCTTGCAGCGGATGGACACGATCGAGGCGGAACTGTCGCGCCTCACCGCCCGGACCGAGGCGGTGGAGTTGCAGCTGAACCGGGTGGTCGCCGATGGCACCAACCGGATCGGCGATATTGAGTACCGCTTGTGCGAAGTGACCGATGGCTGCGACGTGACCACTTTGGGGGCCACGTCGGTGCTGGGCGGCGGCGATGCGGGCGGCGGCGCGGCAATCGCGCCCGTGGTGACCGATGCGCCCCCGGTGGTTGCCGGTGGAGCGGAACTTGCCGTAAGCGAACAGGCAGACTTTGACCGGGCCAAGGAGGTGCTCGCCTCCGGTGACTTTCGTGGTGCTGAACAGCTCTTTGCGACCTTTGCCCAATCCTATCCTGGCGGACCGCTGACGCAGGAAGCGTTGTTTCTGCGGGGTGAGGCGCTTACCAGTCTGGGTGAGACTTCCAATGCGGCGCGGGCCTATCTGGACGCGTTCAGCGCAGCACCGGAGGGGACGATTGCGCCTGATGCGCTGCTTAAACTCGGGCAGGCGTTGGGCACGCTGGGTCAGGTCCAGGAGGCGTGCGTTACGCTGGGCGAGGTGGGCGTGCGGTATCCTGCCAGCATGGCTGCGACGCAGGCCGGGGTGGCGATGCAGGGCTTGGGGTGCCAGTAGGCGCTGGATGTGACGGTTTGACGGAAACGGGCGACGACGCCAGGCTGTTGTTCTGGGCGCGGTCATGGGTCGAAGCGGGGCCTGCGATGGCGGGCCGGATGGGGCTGGCCGTGTCCGGGGGTGGCGATTCCACTGCAATGCTGCACCTGATGGCGGGCGTGGCGCGACAATGCGGCTTGGCGCTGGAGGTGGTGACTGTGGACCATGGTCTGCGGGCCGAAGCTGTGGATGAGGCGGCGTTTGTGGCCCGTGTCGCGGCAGACCTGAACCTGATGCACACCGTTCTGGTGTGGGAGCATGGCAAGATCACCGGTAACCTGATGGAGCGTGCGCGTCAGGCGCGCTATCGCCTGATCGCAGATTGGGCGCGGGACAAGGGGATTGAGAATGTCGCCCTGGCGCATACGGCGGATGATGTGGCGGAGGGGTTCCTGATCGGCCTGTCGCGGGCGGCGGGCCTTGACGGTTTGATTGGGATGCGCCGCCGTTGGTCCGAGGGCGGCGTCACTTTTCACCGTCCCTTTCTGGCCGCAACGCGAAGGGACTTGCGGGACTATCTGTTGCGCAACGGGCTGATCTGGGTTGAAGACCCGACAAATGACAACGATCACTATACCCGAACCAAGGCGCGGCGAGCGTTGAAAGCGTTGCAACCGCTTGGAATCACAGTCGACAATTTGCATACTGTGGTCCACAACCTTTCGATGGCGCAGGGCGTCGTGTCCGAAGCGGTGCGCCGGGCCGCCGGCGGGGTGGTGGGTGAGGTCGCCGGGGCGCTGACCTTTCAGAGGCAGGATTTTCTCGAACTTGGGCCTGAACTGAACCGCCTTTTGTGGAGCGCGATGCTGCGCTGGATGGCAGGGCTGCAACATGCCCCCCGCGCGGAGAGCTTGCACCGCCTGCAACAGGCTTTGGTCGCGGATAGGGATGCCACGCTTGCCGGGTGTCGCCTGCGGGTGCGGGAAGGCCGGGCCACACTTAGCCGCGAAGCGCGGGCGGTGGGCGGTCCGGTGTCGGCCGGGGTGCTTTGGGATGGGCGCTGGCGGGTATCCGGCTTGGCAGGCGACGTGCGCGCGCTGGGGGCGGTGGGCCTGCGGCAGTGCCCGGATTGGCGGGCAACCGGCCTGCCCCGCCAAGTGCTGGAGGTGACGCCCGCCCTGTGGCACGGCGACCGCCTGATTGCTGCGCCGTCAGCGGGATTCGGCGCGGCCACTGCGACATGCACGCCCAGCTTTCATGCAAGCCTGATATCGCATTGAACCCGTCAATAAACTGACTATCTTGGTTGAGAAGGCCGCTTCCGACCTCGGACGTGCGGCACATGTGGGAGATGCCTTGTGGGCAATGCGCGCAATATCGCTTTCTGGGTCGTGCTACTGATCCTTGTCATGGCTCTGTTCCAGCTGTTTTCCGGCGGGCAGACCACCTCTTCGTCCCGGACGCTGAGCTATTCGGAGTTCGTGCAGCGGGTTGACGCGGGTCAGGTCTCGGCCGTCACGCTGGACGGCGAACGTATCGTGATCCGGGCCAGCGATGGCAACACTTATGTCGCGATCAAGCCGCAGGGTGAGGTCGTGACCGAGGCCCTGACCCGTGACCTGATCGCCAAGGGCGTGGACGTGCAGGCCGAACCGCAGGCGCAGTCAGGCTTCATGTCGTTGTTGTCACTGTGGTTGCCCTTCATCATCCTGATCGGCATCTGGCTGTTCTTCATGAACCGGATGCAGGGCGGCGGGCGTGGTGGCGCTATGGGCTTTGGCAAAAGCCGTGCGAAGCTGCTGACCGAAAAGCAGGGCCGGATCACGTTTGACGACGTGGCCGGGATTGATGAAGCCAAGGAAGAGCTGGAAGAGATCGTGGAATTCCTGCGCAACCCGCAGAAGTTCAGCCGTCTTGGCGGCAAGATCCCGAAGGGCGCTTTGCTGGTTGGCCCGCCCGGCACCGGCAAGACGCTGCTGGCCCGCGCCATCGCGGGTGAGGCTGGCGTGCCGTTCTTCACCATCAGCGGGTCCGACTTCGTGGAAATGTTCGTCGGTGTGGGTGCAAGCCGTGTCCGCGACATGTTCGAGCAGGCCAAGAAGAACGCACCCTGCATTGTGTTCATCGACGAGATCGACGCCGTGGGCCGGGCGCGTGGCGTCGGCATGGGCGGCGGCAATGATGAACGTGAGCAGACGCTGAACCAACTGCTGGTTGAAATGGACGGGTTTGAGGCGAACGAAGGTGTGATCATCGTCGCCGCCACCAACCGCAAGGACGTGCTGGACCCGGCCCTGCTGCGCCCCGGCCGCTTTGACCGCACGATCCATGTGCCGAACCCCGACATCAAGGGCCGCGAGAAGATCCTGTCGGTTCACGCCCGCAAGGTGCCTTTGGGGCCTGACGTTGACCTGCGCACGATTGCGCGCGGCTCGCCGGGGTTCAGCGGTGCTGACCTGATGAACCTGGTGAACGAGGCGGCGCTGATGGCCGCCCGCGTGGGCCGCCGCTTTGTGACCATGCATGACTTCGAGCAGGCCAAGGACAAGGTCATGATGGGCGCGGAACGCCGCAGCATGGTTCTGACCGACGACCAGAAGGAAAAAACCGCCTACCATGAGGCTGGACACGCCATCGTTGGCATGAACCTGCCGAAGTGTGACCCGGTCTACAAGGCGACGATCATTCCGCGGGGCGGTGCCCTGGGGATGGTGGTCAGCCTGCCGGAAATGGACCGGTTGCAGATGCACAAGGACGAAGCCAAGCAGCGCATCTCGATGACCATGGCGGGCAAGGCGGCCGAGATCATCAAGTATGGCGAGGAAGGTGTGTCCTCTGGCCCTGTCGGTGACATTCAGCAGGCCAGCGGACTGGCACGCGCGATGGTCATGCGATGGGGGATGTCCGACAAGATCGGCAACATCGACTATTCCGAAGCGCATGAAGGCTATCAGGGCAACACGGCGGGCTTCTCGGTCAGCGCCGAGACCAAGCAGGCCATCGAGGGCGAAGTGAAGGCGCTGATCGACGAAGGCTATCAGGAAGCCCGGCGCATTCTGCTGGACAAGGCCGATGACTTCGAGCGTCTGGCCAAGGGCCTGCTGGAGTATGAAACGCTTACCGGCGACGAAATCCGCAAGGTGATTGCGGGAGAGGCGCTGGGTGGGCCGGATGACGGTGACAAGCCGGCCTCGGGCGGGGGGAACACGTCGATTGCGGCGGTCCCGAAAACCCGTGCCCGCACGCCAAAGCCGGGTGCTGACCCGGAACCCGCGCCGCTGTAAGCCAAGCCTGATCCTGTGAAGGCCCTGCCCCCCGGCAGGGCCTTTCGCTTTGCTGGCCGCATGGTTAGTCTGACGCGCGACAGCCACGGGGAAACAGAATGATCACGGCGTTCAAGGCCATCGGCAACCGGTTGACGCGGATGGATCTGGGTCATGACCACTTGCGCAACGCCCTTTGGATCGACCTTGAAGCGCCAACCCTGGCCGAGGAAGAGGCGGTTGAAGCAGCCCTTGGCATTGGTGTCCCCACGCGGGAGGACATGCAGGAAATCGAAATCTCGTCGCGCATCTATCGCGAAGGCGGGGTGCTGTTTCTGACCGCCCAGATCGTGGCCACGGTCGAAGCGCGCGAGATCGAGATTGGCCCGGTGACCTTTGCGGTGCTCCCGGACCGCCTGGTCACGGTGCATTATCACCATCCGGGCTCGTTCTCGCATTTCGTCGAGTGGGCCGCCCGGCATGACACCAGGCTGGACAGCGGGCTGGACACGCTGCTGGGCTTGCTGGAATCGGCGGTCGACCGGCTGGCCGATATTCTTGAGGGGGAAGCGCGTCGGCTGGATACCCTGTCAAAGGCGATTTTCGCCGCGCACCGTCCGTCGGGCAAAGGTGAGACACTTGCCGCAGTTCTGCAGCGGATCGGCCGGGCTGAGGATATGAACGGCAAGGTCGCCGAAAGTCTGGGAACCATGCAGCGCCTGGTGGGGCATCTGTCGATCACCCACGACCTGCCCGGTGGCCTGCCGTTGAAGCCGGGGGAACGCTCTACGGTGCGGACGCTGCTGCAAGACATCCGGTCGCTGCGCGAGGTGACGGCTGTGCAGACGGACAAGATCCGCTTTCTGCTGGATGCCACGCTTGGCGTCATCAACATCCGGCAGTCCGACATCATCAAGGTCTTCTCGGTCGTGGCCTTTGTCTTCCTGCCTCCGACCCTGATCGCCAGCATCTATGGGATGAACTTTGACTACATGCCAGAACTGGCCCAGCCATGGGGATATCCGGCGGCGCTGGTGGCGATGGTCGTGTCGGCGGTGGTGCCGTGGATGATTTTCCGGTGGAAGAAATGGCTGTAGCCCTTACCGTCCTGCCAAGGAGAGACTGATGCAAGCCCTGATGCCCACCGCCCTGACCGCCCGTGTGCTTTGGCTGGGGACGCAACCTGACCCGGTGGAAAAGCTGGTGATCAGGTCGGTGCCCGTGACCGAAATGCCGCTGAGTTTCGCGGGTTATGCTGGCGAAAGCCATGCCGGCCTGACCCGTCCATCCTGCAGCCGGGTGTTGAAGCAATACCCGCGCAACACCCAGATCCGCAACGTGCGCCAACTGGCCGTGGTCAGCGCCGAGGAGATGGCCGAGGTTGCCGCAACCATCGGGCTGGAGGGGGCCGACCGCGCGGCGCTTTGGGCCTGGGTCGGTGCGTCGCTGGTGGTGGAGGGCATACCGGACTTTACCCATCTGCCGCCGTCAAGCCGGTTGCAGGGGCCCGACGGGGTGACCCTGGTGATCGACATGGAAAACCTGCCCTGCCAGGAACCCGCTGTGACCATCGACAAGGTGCGCCCCGGCATCGGCAAGGGCTTCAAGCGTGCGGCGGCAGGCAAGCGAGGCGTCACGGCCTGGGTGGAGCGCGAGGGAGTCTTGCGCGTGGGTGATGCGCTGACCCTGCACATTCCGGCGCAGCGCGCCTGGCGGGGCTGAGGGGCGCGCTGCTGGCTGACCTCGGGGGGTTTCACACCCCCCGAACCCCCCGTGGGATATTTGTACAGAAAGGAAGCCGCATTTAAGTCAGGTTTTCCAAGGTTCACATTTGGTGCGTGATGATCCCGACCGGAATCCCGCTCTGGCGAATTTCGTGGGCTTTAGGTCGGAAACCAGCCTCGTCAAGCAAGGAATGCCCGGTATCACGTCGAAAACGGGAATTTCGCCCAAGGGAGAGGCAGATGGCCATCAAGACTGACATCGAAATCGCACGCGAGGCGAAGAAGCGGCCGATCATGGAGATTGGCGCCAAGCTGGGCATCCCGTCTGAGCATCTGCTGCCCTACGGCCACGACAAGGCCAAGGTCGGGCAAGAGTTCATCAAGTCGCTTGCGGGGCGACCCGATGGCAAGCTGATCCTCGTGACCGCGATCAACCCGACCCCTGCGGGCGAGGGAAAGACCACGACGACGGTGGGTCTGGGTGACGGTCTGAACCGGATCGGCAGACGGGCGGTGGTCTGCATCCGCGAGGCGAGCCTTGGCCCGAACTTCGGGATGAAGGGCGGGGCGGCTGGTGGCGGGATGGCGCAGGTCGTGCCGATGGAGGAGATGAACCTTCACTTCACCGGCGACTTCCATGCGATCACCAGCGCCCACAACCTGCTGTCGGCGATGATCGACAACCACATCTACTGGGGCAATGAGCTGGAGATTGACGAGCGCCGCATCGTCTGGCGCCGGGTGATGGACATGAACGACCGCGCGCTGCGCGATATCGTGGTGAACCTGGGCGGCGTGTCGAACGGCTTTCCGCGCCAGACCGGGTTTGACATCACGGTGGCCAGCGAGGTCATGGCGATTCTGTGCCTGTCGACCGACCTGGACGATCTGCAAAAGCGCTTGGGCGACATCGTGGTCGCCTATACCCGCGAGAAGAAGGCGATCTATGCGCGCGACATCAAGGCTGACGGGGCGATGACGGTGCTGCTGAAGGACGCGATGCAGCCGAACCTGGTGCAGACGCTGGAGAACAACCCGGCCTTCGTGCATGGCGGACCGTTTGCCAACATCGCGCATGGCTGCAACTCGGTGATTGCGACCAAGACTGCCCTGAAGCTGGGCGAGTATGTGGTGACGGAAGCCGGTTTCGGGGCTGACCTCGGGGCCGAGAAGTTTTTCGACATCAAGTGCCGCAAGGCGGGGTTGAAGCCTGCCGCCGCGGTGATCGTGGCCACCGTCCGCGCGATGAAGATGAACGGCGGCGTGGCGAAGGCCGACCTTGGGGCCGAGAACGTGGAGGCAGTCAAGAAGGGTTGCCCGAACCTTGGCCGCCACATCGGCAACGTGAAGGGCTTCGGGGTGCCGGTGGTCGTGGCGATCAACCACTTTTACAGCGACACCGACGCCGAGATAGCCGCCGTGAAGGCTTATGTCGCGGAACAGGGTGCCGAGGCGATCCTCTGCAAGCACTGGGCGCATGGGTCGGCCGGGATCGAGGAACTGGCGCACAAGGTGGTCAGCCTTGCCGAGGGGCCGTCGGCGTTCAAGCCGCTCTATCCCGATGAATTGGGGTTGTTCGCCAAGATCGAGGTCATTGCCAAGGGCATTTACCGCGCTGACGGGGTAGAGGCGGACAAGTCGATCCGCGACCAGTTGAAGACGTGGGAAGCAGCGGGCTATGGCCATCTGCCGATCTGCATCGCCAAGACGCAGTATTCCTTCACCACCGATCCCACGGTTCGCGGTGCGCCGACCGGATTCACGATCCCGGTTCGCGAAGTCCGGCTGTCGGCCGGTGCCGGTTTCATCGTGGCGATCTGCGGTGAGATCATGACGATGCCGGGTCTGCCCAAGGTGCCCTCAGCCGAGGTGATCCGGCTTAACGATCTGGGGCAAGTCGAGGGCTTGTTCTAAGGCGTCGCATTGCCCTTTCCAGGCTGTCCCCTTATCTGCGGGACAGCCTGCAAGGGAGAGTATTGATGCCAAAGCCTGCTGACTGCACCTCGATGGCCGAAATCCGGGCCGAGATTGACCGTTTGGACGAAACGCTGGTGGGGCTTTTCGCCGAACGGGCGGGGTACATCGACCGCGCTGCCGAGATCAAGGCAGAGGTCGACATGCCCGCGCGGATCGAAGACCGGGTCGAGGAAGTGGTGCGCAACGTCCGTCGCCACGCCACGGCGCAAGGGCTGCCGCCCGAGCTTGTGGAAAAGCTGTGGCGGCGGCTGATCGACTGGTCCATCGCGCGCGAGGAAAGCAAGCTGGGACCGGACAGTTTACGCAAAGGATGAACAGATGACGGCCACGGTGATCGACGGCAAGGCTTTTGCGGCGAAGGTGCGGGGGCAGGTGGCCCTGCATGTGACGCGGCTGATGGAAGAGACCGGTTTGCAGCCCGGCCTTGCAGTCGTTCTGGTGGGGGAAGACCCGGCGAGCCAAGTCTATGTAAAAAACAAGCACACCTCGACCATCGAAGTGGGAATGGCATCTTTCGAACATCGGCTGGATGCCGGGACAGGCGAGGCAGCCTTGCTGGCCCTGATAGACACGCTGAACGCGGACCCGAAAGTTCATGGCATTCTTGTGCAGTTGCCGCTGCCTGCTCAACTGAATTCAGACCTTGTCATCAACCGGATCGACCCAGCGAAGGATGTGGACGGATTCCACATATCAAATGTTGGCCTTCTGGGGACCGGGCAGAAGAGTATGGTGCCCTGCACTCCCCTTGGCTGCCTGATGATGCTGCGGGATCATCATGGGTCGTTGTCCGGGTTGAGCGCGGTGGTTGTCGGACGCAGCAATATCGTCGGGAAGCCGATGGCGCAGCTTTTGCTGGGTGACAGTTGCACGGTGACAATAGCGCACAGCCGGACCAAGGACCTGGCCGAGGTTTGCAAGCGCGCCGATATCCTGGTGGCGGCGGTGGGCCGCGCCGAAATGATCACCGGGGACATGGTGAAACCGGGGGCCACGGTGATTGACGTGGGAATCAACCGGGTGGAGCGGGATGGCAAGACGAGGCTGGTGGGCGATGTGCATTACACCAGTGCGGCGGTCGTGGCCGGGGCGATCACGCCAGTACCGGGTGGGGTCGGGCCGATGACGATTGCCTGCCTTCTGGCCAATACGCTGATCGCCTGCTGCCGGGCCAACGGGCTGGCGGAGCCGGAGGGGCTGACGGCTTAAGGTCAAGCCCTCGAATCTTCGACGAAAATTCGTTCTGTCAGCGCGGCATCGGGATCGCAAGCGCGCGGCTGCCGGTCAGGATGGCAAGCGCATCGGGGGCCATCAGACCGGTAAGCGCAGCATGCTGCGTGGCAAGACCCCCGGTGTAGGCCCCATAGGCCGGCAGGACCAGCCGGGCGGCATCAGCCAGGAAACAGGGCTTTGACTGACCTGCAAGCCGGGCTTTTGGGTGGTAATGACCTGAGATTTCAGCCTTTTGCTGCGGCACTGCGATGTGGCGGAAGGTGAAGGGGGGCAAGGTCACCGCATCGCGGTGGCTGCCGCCCACCTCGATCGGCCCCGGGTCGTGGTTGCCGGTGATCCAGGTCCAGTCGCGACCGGCCATCAGGCGAGCGAGCCAGAGGCGGCTGTGGTCGTCGATGCCGATAGCCGAGGCGATGTCGTCAAAGCTGTCGCCAAGGCAGATCACGCTGGTGGCACCGGTCGCATCAAGATCACGCTCAAGCTTTTCCAGGGTGGCTTGGGTTTCATACGGCGGCAAAAGGGTGCCGCCTCGCCGGGCGAGGCGTTCGGATTTGCCAAGGTGAAGGTCTGACACCGTAAGGAGGTTGCGGGCAGGCCAGTAAAGCGCGCCTGTGGGGCGCAGGTGCAAGGCCTCGCCATGGAAGAAAAGCGCATGGTGCATGCGGGACTGCATGCCCTGACGGCGGGTTTGCGGCAAGGGGCGGGTTTGAAATTGAGTGCTGCGCACAAGGTTTTCATGTCGCCTCTGGCGCAAGCGCCAACCTGCTTCGGGCAGCCTCCGGCGGGAGTATTATTGAAAAGAGCAAACGGCTTAGGCGAGGCCCGCTGCTTCCATCAGGGCCTGGGCTTGGGTGGAGGCGAGGCGGTCACGACCTTCGCCATGGACGGGGATGCGGCCAGGCTCAAAGAAGAGGGGGGCGGCGAGGGGGGTGACGCGGGGGCGGCGGATGAGGGTGATGTTTTTGCCGACGCGGGCGAGCAGGGCTTCGATGCGGGAAAAGTCGATGAGGCCGCGCAGCGCCTCTTCCCGCGTGATCTGCAGGAGGAGATGGTTCGGATCGTATTTCCGCAGCGTGTCATAAAGGATGTCGGAGGAGAATGTGGCCTGGCGGCCAGACTTGCGGCGGCCCTGATGCGAGCGTTCGATGAGGCCCGCGATGATGGCGGTGGAGCGGAAGGTGCGCTTCATCACGCTGTTGCTGGCGAGCCAGTTTTCCAGGCCGTCGCGGAGGGTGGTGAGGTCGAAGAGGGGGGCGGGGTCGGTGACCGGCTCCAGCCCCCAGATCAGGGTGGCGTAGTCGGTGGCGGTAAAGCCGAGCGGGTCAAGCCCTTGGGATTCCATCTGTTTCGTGACCAGAAGGCCAAGGGTTTGCTGCGCGTTTCGGCCGGCGAAGCCGTAGATGACCAGGTGTTCCCGGCCGTCGTGGGGGATGGATTCGAGGAGGAGCGACTGGGGGCCGGGGAGGCGCGAGACCTCGCGTTGCAGGCTGAGCCACTGGGCGGTGTGGGCGGGAAGATTTGGCCAGGAGTCCTGCTGGAAGATGTCGAGGATGCGGTCGGCGAGAAGGGTGGA
>JANPJU010000114.1:0-4186 GCA_031425675.1 Paracoccaceae bacterium
GAGACCTTGAGCCCAAAGGCGCGGGCGCGCTCAGCCGCGAGGCCGAAGTTCAGGCGGTCGCCGGTGTAGTTTTTCACGATCAGCAGGCAGCCTGGTTTGCCGGTGACGGCGAGGATACCGGCAAGGACGGCGTCCACGGAAGGGCTGGCGAAAACGTCGCCGCAGACCGCCGCCGTCAGCATTCCCTGGCCCACGAAACCGGCGTGGGAGGGTTCATGCCCAGAGCCGCCGCCGGACACGAGGGCGACCTTGGATCGGTCCCAGTCGGTGCGGATGACGACCTTGATATGGGGGTAGCCGTCGAGGCGTGCCAGCTTGCCTGCACTGGTGCGCAAGAGGCCGTCAATCGCCTCGGTCACCAGGTGGTCCTTGGAGTTCATGAATTGTTTCATGGGGTTGGTCCCTGGATGCGGTTGCCGCTAGCGTCAAACCAGAGCGGGTTGTGCGGGCGGATGAGAAGGGTGTCGCCGGGTTTCAGCGGGGTATGGGGGTCGGTCAGGGTGATCAGGTCATGGGCCCCGAGAGTCAGGTGCAGGCGGGTCTGGTCGCCAAGGTGTTCAACACGGCGGATGGTGGCGTCATTGCCTTCGCCGACATGGATATGTTCCGGGCGGAGGCCGATCTGGGTGGCACCGGCGGGGGCGGGGCCGAAGGCATCGGCGGGCAGAAGGTTGATGCGCGGCTGGCCGAGGCGGGAGGCGACATAGGCGGAGACTGGGTTTTCGTAGATCTCCCTTGGGCTGCCGTATTGCACCAGCCGGCCTTGATCGAGAACGCCAACATGGGTGGCCATTGTCATCGCTTCGATCTGGTCATGAGTGACATACAGGAAAGTCGCGCCCAGCTCGGCATGGATGCGTTTCAGCTCAATCCGCAGATCGGCGCGGAGTTTGGCGTCGAGGCTGCTGAGGGGTTCATCCATCAGGTAGATGCGTGGCTGGCGCACCAGCGCCCGGCCGATGGAGACGCGCTGCATCTCACCGCCCGACAGCGCGGTGGCCTTGTTGTCCAGCTTGTGGGGGATCCTCAGGACCTCGGCCACCTCTTGCACCCGTTTGGCGATCTGATCCTCGGGCATGGCGATCATCGGGGATCGCAGCGGGAAGGCCAGATTGTCGCGGACGGTCAGGTGGGGGTAAAGCGAGTATTGCTGGAACACCATCGCCACATCGCGCTGGGCGGGGGATTCCTGCTTCACGCTGTGGCCGCCGATGGAAATGTCGCCCGCGTCGGGGCGGTCAAGGCCCGCGATCAGGCGCAGCGTCGTGGTCTTGCCAGCACCAGTGGGGCCAAGGAGGACGACGAAAGCGCCGTCGGGGATGGTCAAGGACACATCGGCCAGCGCCTTGGTGGACCCGAAGGATTTGGACAGGCCAGAGAGGATGACTTCAGCCATGATGGACCCCGGCATTGGCGGCGGTGCGGAAGGCGCGGCCGGTGGTGGCATCGAACAGCGACAGGGTGCGGGGGTTCAGGGTCAGGCCGACCGCCTCGCCCACTGTGACCGTCTGGTTGGCAGGGGCGCGGGCCTTGATCTGGCCGTGGGGGGTGGAGAGGGTGACGATCTGGGTGGTGCCGAGATACTCCGTCGCCTCGACCCGCCCGCGATAGGGGCTGGCGTCGGCCAGCGCCACATGCTCGGGGCGGACACCGAGGACGAGCCTGCCGTTGGCGGGTTCCTGGAGTTCGGGCAGGGTCATTGGCGTGTTGCCAAGCTGGACGCTGGTTGCGCCTGCGGCGGCAGACCCTTCAAAACGCAGGAAGTTCATCGACGGGCTGCCGATGAAATCGGCGACGAAGAGGGTGGCCGGGTGGTCATAAATGTCCTGCGGGGTGCCGAATTGTTCGACGACGCCGTGGTTCATGACCACGATCTTGTCGCCCATCTGCATCGCCTCCAATTGGTCATGGGTGACGTAGACGGTGGTGGCGCGCATCCGATCATGCAGGGCGCGAAGCTCCTCGGACATGTGTTCGCGAAACTCGGCATCCAGCGCGCCCAGGGGTTCGTCCATCATGAAGGCCTTGGGATTGCGCACGATGGCGCGGCCAAGCGCCACCCGCTGGCGATCCCCGCCAGAGAGGCCGCCGACGGGTTTGTCGAGAATGCCGGCAATCCCAAGGATGCGGGCGACCTCGGCCACCTTTGCGGTGACCTGCGCTTTCGGCATGCCCTGGCTGACCAGCGGATAGCTGATGTTCTTGCGCACGTTCATGTGCGGGTAAAGCGCGAACATCTGGAAGACCATGGCAATGTCGCGCTGGCTGGCGGGCTTTTGGCTGACATCCTCGCCGTCGATCAGGATCTGGCCTGACGTGGGCAGTTCAAGGCCCGCGATCATGCGAAGCGTGGTGGTCTTGCCACAGCCCGACGGGCCGAGGAGCATGAAGAACTCACCGTCCTTGATGGTGAAGGACGAGCCCTGCACGGCAGTGAAGGCGCCAAATTCCTTGCGGAGGTTCTTGATGACGATTTCAGCCAAGGGGAATCTCCTGCCCGGCGCGGATGAGGTTGCCGTTGAGGTCGAGTAGCGCCAGTTCCCGCATTCCCCAGGGCTTGTCGGCCGCGCGCTCAAGCCGCGGGATGCCGAGGCTGGGCAAGCCAAGCGCGCCCCATTCAGCATCGAGCGCGTTGATGTCAGCCGGGCGCAGGTAGGCGCCGTGGTCGCACGTGGAGGGGTCAAGCCTGGCGTGCAGGAAGAAATGCACCTCGGCCCCTTCGCGCTTCATCAGAAGGTATTCCGCGTCAATGTAGATGGTATGGAACCCCAACCGCTGCCAGAAGTCTTGCGTCGCGGCTATGTCGCGGGCGGGCAGGATGGGGGAGAGTTTCTCGAGCATGGTCATTCCGGGAAATGGCTGGTGATGATGAACATCACGGTGCCGACAAGGGTCACAAGGAAGGACCAGGTGTAAGCCCAGAGGAAGAAGGGCTGCATCAGCATCACCACGCCCAGCGCGATCAGGACGGTGGCGAGGTTCTCCCATGGGCCACGGCGAAAGCGCAGCAGGCCGGTCAGGAAGGTGCTCATCCTGAAGCTCCATTTTCTGTCACTAAATATCCCCGCCGGAG
Organism: Paracoccaceae bacterium; assembly: GCA_031425675.1. Classification (GTDB taxonomy): domain Bacteria; phylum Pseudomonadota; class Alphaproteobacteria; order Rhodobacterales; family Rhodobacteraceae; genus Tabrizicola. Next base: position 3,074 of record JANPJU010000114.1, read on the forward strand.
GCTCCCGCAGCCGGTGTCGGATGCCTCCGGCGGGGATATTTTTGCCATTATGAATGTGCAGGGGGTCATTTGCGGACCGCTCCGAAGGTGATCCCGCGCAAGAGGTGTTTGCGCAGAAGGATGGTGAAGATCATCACGGGGAGGAGGAACAGGGTGGCACCTGCGGCCACGGCGGGCCAGTCCTGGCCGCCGACGCCGATGATCGTGGGGATGAACGGGGGTGCGGTCTGGGCGTTGCCCGAGGTCAGGAGGACCGCGAAGGCGTATTCGTTCCAGGCGAAGATCAGGCAGAAGATCGCGGTGGAGGCGATGCCGGTCGCGGCCTGCGGGAGGACGACTTTGCGGAAGGCTTGAAAGCGGGTGTAGCCGTCGATCAGCGCCGCCTCTTCATATTCGCGGGGGATTTCGTCGATGAAGCCTTTCAGAAGCCAGACCGCCAGGGAGATGTTCACCCCGGTATAAAGGAGGATCATGCCAAGGTGCGTGTCCGACAGGCCAAGTTCCCGGTACATCAGGTAAATCGGAATCGCGACGGCGATGGGGGGCATCATGCGGGTGGAGAGGATGAAGAACAGAAGGTCATCCTTCAGCGGCACCTTGAAGCGGCTGAAGGCATAGGCGGCAAGGGTGCCAAGGACGATGCTGAGGAAGGTCGATCCGAAACCGATGATGACCGAGTTCAGGAACCGTTCGCCAAAGCGGGACGGCCCGGCGATCACCATGCCGTCCTCGCGCACGACCTCGTCGTACCAGGTTTCCGGCGGGGGCAGGGCGGCGAAATCCTCAGCAGCGATGCGGGTGCGGGTGGTAAACAGGTTGACGTAGCCTTCAAGGCTGGGCTCGAACAGCACCTTCGGCGGGTAGGAAATGCTGTCTGGCCCGGATTTGAAGCCGGTGGAGATGATCCAGACCAAGGGCAGAAGCGTGATGAAGGCGTAAGCGACGACAAGGATGCCGGCCAGCCATTTTGAGGCGCGCGAGGGTTCGGTGACGGAATAGGCGCTCATGGCTGGGCTCCGGGGATGCCCGCCCCGGGCTTGACCCGGGGCCTCTGGTCGGGCCGGGTGCGGAGGGTGGTCAGAGGTCCCGGGTCCAGCCCGGGACGGGGTTTCG
>JANPJU010000115.1:0-22568 GCA_031425675.1 Paracoccaceae bacterium
AAACGGCGCTGGAAAATCCACGCTGATCAAGGTCCTTGGCGGCATCCACCGGCCAGATGAGGGTGGAGTTCGCATCGACGGCATCCCCTATGCGCATGAGGCTGGCAAATCAGGCGGGCAAAAAGTGGCCTTCATCCATCAGGACCTTGGTCTGATCGAATGGATGAGCGTGGCTGAAAACATCGCCCTTTCGCTTGGCTATGTCCGCAAGGCCGGCCGGATCGACTGGACAGCGACCGAGGCTGCGGCAGATGCCGCCCTCCGTCTGGTCGAGGCTGAGTTTCCCGCTACCGCCCGCGTGTCCAGTCTGACGCGCACGCAGAAATCATTGGTCGCCATCGCCCGTGCGCTGGCCGCCAGCAGCGATTTTCTGGTGCTGGACGAACCCACCGCCAGCCTGCCCGCCGACGAAGTTGAAAGGCTGTTCACCGCCCTGCGCCCGCTAAAAGCCCGGGGCGTCGGGATGATCTATGTCAGCCACCGGCTGGATGAAATCTTTCGCATTGCCGACCGCGTGGCCGTGCTGCGCGATGGGCAGATGGTCGGCATGCGCCCGGTCAGCCACACCACGCCCGAAGAACTGGTCAGCCTGATCGTCGGCCGCAAGGCGCGTGAGATTGCGCGACCTGCGGTTCTGGAAGGTCCGGCGATCCTGAAGGTCGAAGGCCTTGCCACCCCCGCCGTCGGCCCCGTCAGCTTTGACATCAGGCGGGGTGAGCTTCTGGGCCTGGCCGGACTGCGCGGAGCCGGTCACGAAGACATCGGCCGCGCGCTGTTCGGGGCGATCCCCCATGCCGGACGCATCCGCCTTGATGGTCACGCCCCCGACCTGCGCACGTCGCAATCCGCCATGCGGTCCGGCATCGGCCTTGTCGCCCGCGACCGGATTGGCGAAAGCGTGGCACCGGGACTGGCAATCCGGGAAAATGCGTTCCTGAACCCTTCGGCCATGGGGCGGCGGATGCTGTCGGTTCTGTCCCCCCGCCGCGAAGAGGCGATGGCCCAAGCCATTGGTGCCCGCGTCGGCCTGTCACCCAACGACCCGACCCTGGCGATCGAGGCGCTGTCGGGCGGCAACCAGCAAAAGGTCGTGGTCGGGCGCTGGCTGGACTCTGGCCGCCGCCTGCTGATCACCGAAGACCCGACCGCCGGTGTCGATGTGGGTGCCAAGGCCGAAATCTACCACCTGCTTTACCAGGCGTTGGCCAGCGGCATGGGTGTGCTTGTCGTCTCGACCGACTTTGAGGAAATCGCCGCGATCTGCCACCGGGCTATCGTGTTCAGCCGGGGCTTGCCCGTGGCCGAACTGACCGGTGTCGAACTTTCCACTGAATCGCTGATCCAGGCCGCATCGGCCGGTGAAGCCGCCTGAGGACCAACCATGCCCGGAATTGAGTCAAACGCCGTCGAGCCGACCAAGGACGAGTTGCGCGGCCTGTCCCCCGTGCAGCGCGCGATCCGGCTGGCCCCGACCTATGGGCTGGTGATCCTGATGGTGGGGCTGATCGTCCTGTTCTCGCTTCTGCTGCCCAACACCTTTCCGACCGTGCTGAACCTGCGCTCCATCCTGTCCGACAAGGCGATCATCGCGCTGCTGGCTTTGGCCGCGACCATCCCCATGGTGGCGGGGCGGATTGACCTGACAGTCGGATACGGCATCGTGCTGTGGCATATCCTCGCCATCAGCCTGCAGACGGTCTACGGCCTGCCCTGGCCCGTGGCGGTGGGTATCGTGCTGGCCTTGGGCATCATCACCGGCGCGCTGAATGGCCTGCTAGTCGAAGTGGCGCGGATCGACAGCTTCATCGCCACCCTTGGCACCGGCACCGTGCTGTATGCGCTGGCCCTGTGGCACACCGGCGGCCGGCAAATGGTGGGCACCCTGCCCGATGCGTTTTACGCTATCAACGGCACCTTCGTCTTCGGCCTGCCGATCACCGCCTACTATGTGCTGGCGATCACGGTGACGTTGTGGGTCATTCTGGAATATACCCCGACCGGCCGCTACCTTTATGCCATCGGCGCCAACCAGCGCGCGGCTGAGCTGAACGGCATCCCGACACGAAAATTCGTGATCGGAGCCTTTGTCGCCTCGGGTGCGCTGACCGCCCTTGCCGGGGTGCTTCTCGCCTCAAAGCTGCGCATCGGACAAGCCTCGGTGGGGTTGGAGTTCTTGCTGCCCGCACTGGTCGGGGCCTTTCTGGGATCAACCACCATCAAGCCTGGCCGGGTGAACATCTGGGGCACCATCGTCGGCGTGATGATCCTGGCCGTCGGCATTTCGGGCATCCAGCAATTCGGCGGCAGCTTCTGGGTCGAGCCGCTGTTCAACGGCACCACGCTTCTGATCGCAATCGGCATCGCCGGGTATGCGCAACGGAAGAAAGGCGCGAAATCTAAATGATCAGCAATAAATCGGGAGGATCAAAATGCTGAAGAGAACCCTTATGACCGGGCTGCTTGCGGGCACCATTCTGGCGGCCACGGGACTGTCCGTCCTTGCGCAAGAGGCGTTTGATGGTCCGACCACCGGCCCAAAGGCCGCCGAGGGCAAGACGATCGTCGTCCTTGCCGCCGACATGAAGAACGGCGGTATCCTGGGCGTCACCACCGGCATTGAAGAGGCCGCAGCCAAGATCGGCTGGACGGTCAAGGTGCTGGACGGTGCAGGCTCGGTGCAAAGCCGGTCCGCTGCCGTGGGTCAGGCGCTGGCGCTGAACCCCGACGGGATTGTCATCAACGGCTTTGACGCCGCCGAGCAGGGCGCGGCGCTGGAAGGCGTCACCGCGGCGGGCATCCCGATGGTCTCGTGGCACTCTGGCCCCAAGATCGGCTGCGATGCGCCGGGCGGCATCTTCGCCAACGTCTCGACGGACGCGATGGACGTTTCGGCCAAGGCGGCACAATGGGCGCTGGACGACGCAGGCGGCAAGCCGGGTGTGGTGATCTTCACCGACTCGACCTACACCATCGCCATCCTCAAGGCCGCGAAGATGAAAGAGATCATCGAGGGCAACGGCGGCACAGTCCTGCAATGGGTCGATACGCCCATTGCCGAAACCTCTACCCGAATGGGTGCGCTGACGACCACGCTCTTGCAACAGCACGGCGCGGCCTGGACCCATTCGCTGGCAATCAACGACCTGTACTTCGACTTCATGGGGCCGTCACTGGCCGCCGCAGGGATCGACGGCAAGGGCAGCCCGAAAGCCGGTTCTGCCGGTGACGGGTCGGAAGCCGCCTTCCAGCGTATCCGCACGGGGCAATATCAGGCCGTGACCGTCGCAGAACCGCTGAACCTGCAAGGCTGGCAACTGGTGGACGAACTGAACCGCGCTGTATCAGGTGAGCCATGCTCGGGCTATGTCACGGCACCTGCTTTGGTGACCGAAGCAGGTCTGGCAACCACCGAAGGCAACACGTTCGATCCAGACAACGGCTACCGCGAGGCTTATGCCGCAATCTGGGGCAAGTAATCTGACAGCAAAACCGGGGGTGTCAGGGCGCAGCCTTGGCACCCCCACTTGTCTTTCGCGGTTGCCGTGTGGCAAAGGCCCAAGCCAAGGGACAGGCACGGTCAGGCCATCAGAAACCGTGCCGGCGCAGTTCGGTTTCGATGCGTTTTCGCGAAGCTTCGTCGCGGGTCGGGAAAGCTGCAAAATAATGGCCGACCGACGCATCGGCCTTGCGGCGTCGCACGTCCTGCTTCCACCGCGCCGCCTGGTTGTGGCGTCCTGCAAGACCGTTGGCAGCCAGCGCGATCATCGAAATCAGGTAATGCGCACCGGGCGTCGAGGCGGCCTTGTCGCCCCAGCGCGCCGCCGCCTGATAGTCTTCGGTCTGCATCAGCATCTGTGACCGCACCCCGTGAATTCCGTACAGCAACGGGTCAAGCGGGCTTAGCTGCAATGCCGTATCCAGACCGCTGTCGGTGGCAGGAGTGTTCCCGATCAGCATCGATGTGAAGGCTGAGGCATAGAACCCCTGTGCGTAGTTCGGATTCAGGGTCGTGGCACGGGTCAGCCAGTCAAGGGCCGTATCAGGGTCATGTGTCAGCCAGTACGACCGCCCCATGGTGAAATTCGCAAAAGGATCAAGCGGATCCAGTTCAACGCCCCGCTCCGCGTGGCGGCGGGCAGCTTGCGTGGCGGCCGTGAAGTCAGGGTCCAGATGCAGAAAGGCATCCAGAAAGCAGGTGAACGACAGCCCGGCATAGGCCCGCGCAAAGCGTGGATCCATGGTGACCGCGCGCTGAAAATGCTGCTTTGCATGTTCGTTGTCGGCGGCGGTGAACCGGTAAAGATGATGCATCCCCAGATGATAGCTTGCCCACGCATCCAGCGCCTCTGAGGCGCCTTGTTGGGCCGCCTGTGCTTCGTTCAGCGGAATATAGACTTCCATGGCCGAGACGAGATGCGCCACGATTCGAGCCCGCAAGTCGTCGATGCCGTCCAGACGGCTTGCCAGCCGATCGCCCCAGATCGCTTCATCGGTCATGGTGTCGACAAGGGCCAAAGTGACGGTCAGGCCCGCACCGCGCATTTCGATATCACCAGACAGGACATAGCGGGCGCCAAGGGCTGTCGCCACCAGACTTAGGTCGGGTGCATCCTGCCGGAAGCGGAACGATGATCCGCGCGCAATCACGGCAAGCCACCGCAACCGCGACAGGGCCTGAATGATCTCATAAGGGATCGCATCTGCAAGGATGGCAAAGTCTTCTGGCAGGGCCAGCGCGCGAAATGGCAGGATGGCGATGGAGGGTCGCGTGGTCTGCGGTGCGACCTGCCCTGTCGCCAGATCAGACATGACCGGTCGGGCGGCATGGCTTTCCTGTACCTCGGCCACAAACCGGAACCCCCGGCCATGGACGGTGCGGATGACCGTCTGCGCATCGCCATCGTCACCCACTGCCCGCCGGGCGGACCGAATTCCGCTGGCGATGCTTGCGTCCGACACCGGCCCGCGCTGCCAGATGGCATCGGCAATATCCTGCTTTGTCACCATGCGATCACGGTGACGGATCAGATGCACCAGCAAGGCAAGCACGCGCGGCTCCACCCGGACAAGTTCGCCGCTGCGGACAAGTTCGAAGCGGTCCGGGTCAAGTCGATACGGGCCAAAGGTCCATTCCATGCCCAACGATAGCAAAACTGGCAGAGTTCTGCATGAAATCTTCAGGAACGGATCAAGCTTTTCCGGGCATCAGGCGCAAACTGCTGCCATCGCGGGCCTTCAGACCCGTGCCATCGTCACAAGGATCATCATCATGGATGCCCATACCATTCGCACCACCAAAGGCCGGGGACGCCTGTTTGACAGTATTCTGGACACTGTTGGCGATACTCCGGTTGTTCGGATCAACAACCTCGCGCCGGACGGGGTCAGGCTTTACGTCAAGGCCGAGTTCTTCAATCCCGCGGCGTCCATCAAGGACCGTCTGGCGCTTAACATCATCGAAGCGGCCGAGCGGTCGGGGGCCCTGCGACCGGGGCAGACCGTGGTTGAAGCAACCAGCGGCAACACCGGCATCGGGTTGGCCATGGTCTGCGCGCAGAAGGGCTATCCCCTCGTCGTGACCATGGCCGACAGCTTTTCGGTCGAACGCAGGCGCCTGATGCGCATGTTGGGGGCCAAGGTTGTCCTGACCCCGCGCGCGCAAAAGGGCACCGGGATGTACATGAAAGCGGTCGAGCTTGCGGCCCGGCACGGCTGGTTTCTGGCGCGGCAGTTTGAAACGCCGGCCAACGCCGACATCCACGAGGCAACCACCGCGCGCGAGATCATCGGCGATTTCGCAGGTGACCGGCTTGACTATGTCGTGACCGGCTATGGCACAGGCGGCACGGTCACCGGCCTTGCCCGCGTCTTGCGCAAGGAACGGCCCGAGACCAGGATCATCCTGGCCGAACCCGCAAATGCACCGCTTGTCGGCAGCGGCGTGGCGCAAGCGCGGGGGCCTGATGGTGGCCCGGCTGAAAGTCACCCCAGTTTTCAGCCCCATCCCATTCAGGGCTGGACCCCAGATTTCATTCCGCAAGTGTTGCAGGAATGTATTGACGGCGCTGGCTATGACCAGCTGATCCCGGTGGCGGGCGCCGATGGCGTCGCCTGGGCCAAAAAACTGGCACAGAAGGAAGGGATTCTGACCGGCATCTCGGGCGGCGCAAGTTTCGCGGTCGCCATGGGAATTGCGGATCATGCGGGGCCGGGTACGGTCATTCTGGTAATGTTGCCCGACACGGGTGAGCGTTACTTGTCCACGCCCTTGTTCGCAGATATCCCCGAAGAGATGGATGCCGATGAGACGGCGCTGTCACGCTCCACCCCCGGCTATCAGTTCGCAGACTGACCCATGGGCACGTTTGACCAGATCCCCGTGGATGGCCCGACATCCCTGTTTGAAGAAACGCTTGATCCGGCGGACTGGACCGAGACGCGCGCCGTCGCGCACCGGATTGTCGATGATGCGGTGGCGTACCTTTGGGACGTGCGGGAACGGCCGCCCTGGACCCAGATGCCTTCTGGCGTCAAGGAAGGATTTGCCACCGGTTTGCCACGCCAACCGACGCCCCTTGCAGATGTCTACAAGGATGCCGCGACCAATCTGATGCCCTATCCGATGGGCAACGTGCACCCGCGGTTCTTCTCCTGGTACATGGGGTCCAGCAATTTCACCGGGGCGCTGGGTGATTTTCTTGCCGCCATCCAGGGATCGAACTTGGGTGGAGGTAACCATGCGGCGGCCCTGATGGATGGTCAGGTCGTCAACTGGTGCAAAGAGATGGTGGGGTTCCCCTCATCCGCCAGCGGCACACTGGTCAGCGGCGGGTCAATGGCGAATTTCATTGCCCTGACCGTGGCCCGCAATGTCAAAAGCGGGATTGACCTGCGTGAACTTGGTGTTGGTGCCTTGCAGCGACCCTTGCGCTTCTATGGCTCGGACCAGATGCACAGTTGCCATCGCAAGGCGGTTGAGGCGCTTGGCCTTGGCAATCGCGCGCTGCGACGGATCCCGACGGAAGCCAGCTTGCAGATCGACCTGGCGGCCCTTGCAGCCGCCATCTCCGAAGACCGGGAGGCGGGGTTCCAGCCAGCCTGCATCATCGGCAACGCAGGAACGGTGAACACCGGGGCTATCGACGATCTGAACGCGCTTGCGGCCCTGGCAGCGCGCGAGGGGATGTGGTTTCACGTCGATGGCTGCATTGGCGCGCTGATGGCCATTGCGCCGCAGAACGCCTACCGCGTTGACGGGATCGAAAAGGCCAACTCGCTGGCACTTGATCCCCACAAGTGGCTGCATGCGCCGTTTGAGGCGGGTTGCGTTCTGGTGCGCGATGCCGCCGCCCATCACGCGGCATTCGCAGTCACGCCCGAGTATCTTAAATCGACGCCCCGCGGGCTTGCGGCAGCGCCGTGGCTGCATGAATACGGCCTGCAAACGACGCGCGGCTTTCGGGCGTTGAAGATCTGGATGGCGTTGAAGGAACATGGGGTCGAAAAGTTCGGCCGGCTGATCGACCAGAACATCGCGCAGGCGCGTCATCTGACCAACCTCATTCTGGCGGAGGACCGGCTGGATCTGGTGGCCCCCACCACGATCAACATCGTCTGCTTCCGGTTCACGGCCCCGCACCTTGATCCGCTGAAGCAAAAGGCGCTCAACACCGAACTAATGCTGCGCCTGCAGGAAACCGGGGTTGCAGTCTTGTCCGACACCACAGTGCGCGGTCAGCACTGCCTGCGCGTGGCAATCACCAACCACAGGACCCGGCGCTGCGATCTTGATCTTCTGGTGCATGAGACGGTTCGGCTCGGCATCCAGCTTGAACGTGATTTCCGTGCAGCACAGGATCACGCATCAGCCCCCCCCCGACCCACCCAACAGAGGCAGACATGACAAACAAAGCAAAATCGAACCCGATCCGTGGCTTTCTGCTCATAATCTTGTGGGCCACCGCCCTTTGGCTGCCTGCGACTGCCGCACAGGCCATTGATGCGCGCACCGCCATCAGAATGTGCGAGGTCAATCCCAATTGCGAATTTTCCGTGGATGACGGCGGCTGGGTAGATATCGTTGTCGGCGGGGACGACGTCATCGGTTGCCCGCCGACTGGCGAATGTACATGTGTGGATTGTGACCCTCCGGCCCGCGTTGGATCGACTGGCAGCAAGAAGATCTTCGGTCCCAACGCTGTCTCGAAAATCCTGAAATAGGCTGTCCTCGCAATCTGCAAAGCCAGAGATCGGGCTTTTGCGACCTTGCCTCGACCCTTTGTCGGTCCACCTGTTACAAGACGTCCGCAAAATCTCCGGCTGGCACGCTGTCGAAATGGTGCCAGCCGGGATCACTTTCAGTCACACCGTTGCGGGCAGAAAACCAGCGGCCTTGGTCTGAAGGCTGGCAATGAACGACACAATCTTCGGTCCGACCAGATCCGCCATCTCGACATGCGGGTAGTGACCGGCGCCCTCGACGATCATGGTGTCTGCCTTCAACAAGCTGGCAAGCATGCGCGCCTCTTCGATGGGGTCGCCAAAGTCCGGGTCCTTGGTGCCCATGACCACCAGCGAAAGTACTGTGGTTTTGTCAAGGATGGCCGCCGTATCGGCCTTGGACAAGGCAATCATTGCGCGCAGGGCGTCCATGCGGCCCGGTTCCCGCAGGTTACGCGTGATCGCGGCCTTGACTGCCCCATGGTCAGCCGGCTTGCGGGTGGGAAAGAGGCTGTCCCAGTACATTGTCCAGAAGGCGACGCGCCATGGCCCGGCAAAGCCCACCCGCATCGCCAGTTTCTGAAAGGCCGAAGCCTTCAGATCACGGACAATCGGCCCCAGCAGCACCACGCCGGCCACCTGAGCCGGCGCATCCTGGGCGGCCCAAAGGGCGGACCCTGCGGCGAAAGAGTTACCCAGAATGGCCGTCGGCCCAACCCCGAGATGCGCCAGCACGGCAAGCGCATCCCTGCCAACGGCGCGCGCTGAATAGTCGCTCCACCCGGTCGAGGTTTCGCCAAAGCCGCGCGCATCCATGGTGATGACGCGGTAACCTGCCTGCTGCAGGCTGGGGCGCAGCAGGCGGTACTCGGACCGCAGATCGCCCATGCCGGGAATGGCCAGGACCGCAGGGCCGTTGCCGCCGGTGTCTTCGTAGGCGATGCGTCCGCCATCAGTCTGGATGAACTGGGTCTTTGGGCTGTTGATTGTCATGGTGCTCCCTTCCGCTTGGCGTCCAGATCGAGGCTCTTGCCGCAATCTCGTCTTGATGTCCCCAAGGTAGATGTCTTATTTCCGAAGAGTAATCGCGCAATTTGGGAAGGCATCGTTCCAAAAATGAATAGCCTGGACTGGGCCCTTCTGCGGTCGTTCCTTGCCGTGGTGGACGGCGGATCGCTTTCGGCGGCGGCAAAACGCATGGGCGCCACGCAGCCCACCCTAAGCCGGCACATCCGTGAGCTGGAGACGGCGCTTGGCGTGATCCTGTTCAAGCGGTCCGCGCAGGGCCTTGACCCGACACGGGCGGCCCTGGGCCTGGTCGAGGATGCCCGTGCCATGGGGGCCGCTGCCGAGGCGCTTAACCTCAAGGCACTGGGACGCGCGCAACAGCTTTTTGGCACGGTGCGGATCACCGCATCGGTGATTGTGGCCAATCTCATGCTGCCCCCGATCCTGGCCGCCTTCCGGCAGGTGGAGCCGACTATTCAAGTAGAGATCGTGGCATCCGATGCCAATCAGAACCTGCTGCGCCGCGACGCCGACATTGCAATTCGTATGGTTGATCCAACGCAGAATGCCCTGATCGCGCGCAAGCTTGGCCAATCGCCTCTCGGTCTTTTTGCAACGCGCGCCTACTTTGACCGGCGCGGGCGCGTGGCCACCAAAGCGGATCTTGCGCAGCACGATCTGATCGGCCTTGACCGGGGAGACGTGCTTATCCGAGGCTTCGCCGCGCGCGGTATCCCGCTGGAGCGTGAGGGATTTGCACTGCGCACCGATGATGCGATGCTGGCTTGGAACCTGTTGCTTGCAGGTGCAGGGATCGGGATCGCCCAGGTGATCCTTGCCGGGCGTGAGGCGGCGCTTGAACAGATCGACGCCGGGATCGACCTGGGCGCATTGCCGGTCTGGCTGGTCATGAGCGAAGACGTCCGCAGCAGCGCGCGTATTCGCCGGGTCGCCGACTTTCTGTCAGCTGCACTGACACAAATCCTGCGCCCGACCGCCTGAACATACCCGGCGCAGCGCGCAGGGGGCCCTATTCTGCGGGGTGGGGCCGTTTGGCCGCGCCTCGCAGTTCGGACTGAAGCAACTCGGTCTCGGCCGCCCGTGATTTTGCAAACCCCGCCAGCAACAAATAGGCGACCGGCGTGATATACAGCGTGGCCACGGTCGCAAGTCCAAGGCCACCGACAATGATCCAGCCCAGAACCTCGCGCGCTTCGGCGCCGGCACCCTGTGCCAGCACCAGCGGCAGACCGCCAAGGACAGTCGCTATCATGGTCATCATCACGGGCCGCAAACGGACGATGGACGCTTCTTCGATCGCGTCACGCACGGACGCGCCCCGTTCCCGCAACTGATCGGCGAACTCTACGATCAGGATACCATTCTTGGCCATGATCCCAACCAGAAGCACTAGCCCGATCTGCGAATAGACGTTCAGGCTGCCGCCGGTCACCAACAACGCAAAGATGGCGCAGGCCAGACCAAGGGGCACGGTGGCCATCACGATCACCGCCGAAACAAAGCTTTCAAATTGCGCCGACAGCACCAGAAACACCACCGCAATGGCGATGCCAAAGGTCACGAACAGCCCGGACGAGGTTTCGCCCAACGTCGCCGCCTCGGCCAGCGGAATAAGCCGCATGTCATCGGCAAGCAGTTCATCCGCCATGGACTGCATCGCGGCCATGGCATCGCCGAGTGGGAATTCAGGTGTCAACCCGGCCGTCAAGGGCACAGACCGGCGCTGCGCTTCGCGGCCAAGTTCCGGCGCGACGGCCCGTTCTGTAAGCGTGGCAAAGGATGACACCGGCACCATCCGCCCGTCGCGGGCCGAGACAAACGTGCGCTCAAGATCGCCGGGGTCATTCACCGGATCCGAGGTCGAGACTAGTCTGATGTCGAAACTGTCGTCATCAAGGAACAGGGTGCCGACGGTGCTGCCATCCAGCACCGCCTGAAACGCCTCCCCCAGGCCATCAATCTCAACCCCGAGGTCTTCGGCCCGGGCGCGGTCAATCTCGACAAACAATTGCGGCTGGGTGGTGTCATAGCCCAGACGCACCTGACCAAACCGTGGGTCTTCCTCCATCCGGTCAACCAGACTGCGGGCAACGTCGGCCAGACGGCCGTAATCATCGCCCACCAACGCCACCGACAGCCCCTGCCCTGCCCCCCGGATCCCCAATGAGTTTGGCTGGATCGCAAAGGTCCGCACGCCAATGACGTCGCGCAGGCTGGCGTTGAGTTCGCCGGCAATCTCTTGCTGGCTGCGGGTCCGATCAGCCCAATCGGCCAGCGTCACGACGATGAAGCCGCGATTGTCCTGCCCACCCATCCCGGCAATGGCGAACACACTTGTCACCTCGCCCGACGCGCGCAGCGGTTCGACGATCGCCTCGATCTCGCGCATCTTGGCGTCGGTGTATTCCAGCGACACACCCTGCGGGGCCTGCACTGACAAAAGCACAGCAGCACGGTCTTCTGTCGGGGTCAACTCCTGGCGCAGCGACGCCGAACTGGCCACCGCCAGCGCGGCAAAAAGGACCGCCACCGCGACTGAGACAATCGGAGCCGCAAGGCACGCCCGCAACGTGGTGGCATAGGCTTTGGCCAAGGCATTGCCCAGCGATGTCATCACGCCGCGCTGCTCGGCATGGGGGCGCAGCATGCGTGCGGCCAGAACCGGGCACAGCGTCAGCGCCGTCACCGATGACAGAAGGACGGCAATGGCCAGGGTAAAGCCGAACTCGCGGAACAGTCCTCCGGTCTGGCCGGGCAGGAACGACAGGGGAATGAACACCGCCGCCAGTGTGGTCGTGGTGGCAAGTACGGCAAAGAACACCTGTTGAGTGCCCAGAACCGCCGCCGCGCGCGCGCCCATGCCTTCGGACCTGCGGCGCACGATGTTTTCCAAGACCACTATGGCGTCATCGACAACCAGACCTGTCGCCAGCACAAGCGCCAGCAACGTCATGATATTGATCGAAAACCCCACAAGCCAGATCGCCGCCAGCGTACCAACCAGTGACACGGGCATCGCAATCACCGGGATCAGCGTTGCGCGCGCATCGCGCAGGAAGATGTAGATCACCGCCGTCACGATCAGCACCGAAAGCCCAAGGGCAATCTCGACCTCATGGATGGCGCCTTCGATGAAATCGGCGCTGTCCGACGTGACATACATGTCCACATCATCGGGCAACAACGGCTGCAAGTCGGCCACGACCTGCCGCACCGCTTGTGAGATGGCGAGGGTATTGCCATTGGCTTGCCGGATGATGCCAAGGCCAATGCCGGTCTGCCCGTTCGCCCGCAGGACGGATGCCCCCGGCTCTGGCCCCAGGGTCACCTGTGCCACGTCGCCCAGACGCACGTCGCCAGCGATGGTCAAGGCTTCGATCTGTTCAGCCGTGCGGATCGCCGCCGTCGTGCGCACCTGCAGGCTTTGCCGGTCAGAGCTCAGCGCGCCCGCCGGGCTGTCAAAGGCGGCATCGCCCAGAACGGCGCGCAGGTCAGCCAGCGAAAGCCCGCGTGCTGCCAGTTGCATCAGGTTCACATCGACGCGGAAGGCCAGTTCACGGTCGCCGAAAATCTGCAGATCCGCCACACCGGGCGCAGACAGAAGGCGGCTTTCGGCAAGGTCGCGCACCAGCGAGGTCAACTCGTCTGCGGTGCGCCGCGATGATGTGACCGCAATCCGCAGGATGGCCTCGGAATCGGCGTCGGACTTTACCACGCGCGGGTCTTCCGCGGCGTCAGGCAGCGCATTGCCCACCCGCGCCACGGCGTCGCGCAGATCCGTCGCTGCGACATCAAGGTCAATATCATCCCGAAACTCCACCGTGACCCGGCTTGACCCGAAACGCGATGAGGACGAGATAGACTTGACCCCGGCAATTCGGCTGACCGCGCCTTCGACGACGGCTGTCACTTCGCGGTCAATCGTTTCCGGCGCGGCCCCGGGATATGAGGTCGAGACGGATACGACTGGCCGGTCGACATCGGGCAATTCGCGCACGTCTGCCCCCAAAAGCCCGGCAAGGCCTGCGATGACGATCAGCGCATTCAGCACAAAGGCCAGGATCGGTCGGCGAATGAACAGGGCGGTGCCGTGGCTTGCGGCTTCGGGATCGACGACAGAGGGCGGCTGGCTTTGGTCCACGGGTCAGCTCCTTGGCGATGTGACTGCCACGTCCACACCGGGACGCAGGGACTGAACACCTTCGGTAACAACAAGATCAGCGGGCTTGAACTCCGCTTCGACTAGAACCGTATCGGCGTTACGCTGCAGAATCTGGATCGGAAGCCGCGTGGCCTTGGCATCCCGCACCACCCAGACGAAGGCCCCGTCTGCCCCCCATTGGATCGCAAGCGGATCAACGGCGGGGTAATCCTCACCGATAAAGACAAGGTTGATCTGAAACGCCATTCCGGCGCGCAAACGGTCATCTGCATTGCTGATGGTCGCCTGCACACGCAGAGTGCGGCTGGCTTCGTCGATGCGGTTGTCGACTGCCACGATCCGGCCCTCGATCACCTCGCCGGGCGTGGAAATGGCCGTCGCCTCAACCGCGGTGCCCACGGCAACCACTGCAGCCAGACGCTCGGGCACCCGGAATTCCACGATCAGGCTGGAGCGGTCTTCGATGCGGGTGATCGAGGTGGATGGCGAAACCAGATCGCCAACCTGCGCCTCCACCAGCCCGACATAGCCCGCAATCGGCGCAAGAAGGCGGTGGTTGGCCAAGTCACGCTCGGCCGATTGCAGGCCAAGTTCGGCAGTGCGCAAGGTCAGTTCAGCCTCTTGACGCTGCAGTTCTGTCGTCGTGCCAGAGGCTGACAACTGCTCCAGCCGGTCTGCCGTCCGTTCAGCATCGGCCAGCACCAGACGGGCCCGTTCGACCAGCAGTTCGGCGGTCTCGGCATCAAGTTGCGCGATCACGTCGCCCGCGACCACACGGCTGCCGGGGTCAACGACCACTTCAGCAAGCCGCCCGGTGACCTCGAACGAAAGTTCAACCGCCTGAACCCCGCGCGCCGAACCGATGGCCGACACCACATCGCGCAGGGCCGCAGTGCGAAACGCGCTCGCGATCACCGGCACTCCAGCCGCAGCCGCCCCGGAATTTACCGCAGCCGGAGCTTTGGTGCCTGCGGATGTCGCGGTTGGCACAACGCCCGCGGCGGCCAGCGGCTGCAAAAGGCCGACTTTGTCCAGCCAAGGCCAGGTCCCAGGAACAAACCGCGCCGAAAACGGCACAGCAACAGCGCCAATCAGGGCCACAATGGCAAGTTGCGATCGTGCCTTCATCTTGTCGGCCTGCCTTCACAAATGACGTAGGTCAGATCGCCCCGAAACGGCGACCCACTGAACGTGCAACATCTTGTCAAAATGGCAACCCAACAAGTTGTTGATCAGGCCATCCGGACTGGAAAACAGCAAAGGTCACCGGCGACTTCGGGACCGGTGACCCCATCGTGAGCACCAAGCGACCAGATCAGCAGGTCCGCAAGCCAATGGTCAGTCTGTGCGGTCTTGCATCCAACCCCGCCAGAACCCCGCCGACATCGAGATCAACGACCAGCGCCGCACGCACACCCGCTGTCACCCGGCACGACCCCACTGCGCAGGACAGCAGCGGTCGCCTGCGGCTGCTAAGGGGGGGGATTGCGTGGCGGCGGCTTGATTGCGACCATTGTTTTGTGCCTGGGCATTTACCGCTCCACTGCACCTGACGCAGGCGCCCATGGGCGGGGATGCGCCTGCTCAGGTTGCAACACCCGCAAGCCAGCACCACCTCTAAAGATCGACGGTCGCCTAAGGTGTCCACCTGCGGCCACTTCAGCCAAAAAGTCCGCACCGTTTCCAGCTGCATTGGCCGGGTCTGGCGCGCTGTGGGCAGCTGCTTCGCACAAGGTTTGCGCAAATCCCTTGCCGGCCTGCGTTCGCCCGAAACGGGCCCGCACACCCGTCTGTCGATCCTGCGGCTCAAGCAAAGTCCGTGTCATTTCATCCAGTTAGGACCTTCCATGTCGACCCCTATCCTGTTCCAGCCAATTACGCTTGGCGAAATAGAGCTTCCCAACCGCATCGTGATGGCGTCGATGTCGCGCGCCCGGACCAGCAACCCTGGCCTCATTCCCAGCGAACTGCAGGCTGAATACTACCAGCAGCGCGCATCGGCCGGGCTTATCCTGACAGAGGGCACCTGGCCAAGCCGTGCAGCGATCGGAGCGCTTGATGTCCCCGGCCTTTTTACCAAGCAGCAGGCAGAGGGCTGGAAGCGTATCACGGACGCTGTCCACAGGGCGGGCGGGCGCATCATGGTGCAACTGGGCCATACCGGAGCAGCCTCGCATCCTGACCTGCTTGGCGGGTCCCTGCCGCTTGCACCATCTGCAGTCAGTGTGAATCAGCCGGTGTTCACCCCCGGCGGGTTCCGAACCTCACCGGTACCCATGGCCATGACGGCCGCAGATATTGCCCAGACGGTCGGCGACTATGCCCACGCGACGCGGCTTGCGCAGACAGCCGGCTTTGACGGCGTGGAATTGCACGGCACCGTCAGCTACCTGATCCCCCAGTTCCTGAACGACAGCTTCAATCTGCGCGACGATGACTATGGCGGCAGCATCGAGAACCGCGTCCGGTTTCCGCTGGAGGTTCTGAAAGCGATGGCTTCGGAATGGAGCCCGGGCCGGGTTGGCCTGAAGCTTAGCCCTGGGATTTCCATGGGCGATCTTCACCCGACGGCCCAGACACTTCCGACCTATGTGCATCTTGTGGCGCAGGTCTCCAGGCTGAAGATCGCTTACGTCCAGTTTCAGGACACGGACACCGACCTTGCAGAAACGCCTGTCGAGGCCCTGAAAGGTGGCACCGCCGCGTACTTCCGCAAGGTCTACGATGGCCTGATCATCGCGAATGGCGGGCTGAACAAGGCCACTGCCGAAGCCATGCTGCAATCGGGACTGGCGGATCTGGTGGCGTTCGGGGCGCCGTACCTGTCAAATCCGGATCTTTTCGAACGGTTCAGGGATGGTATTCCGCTGGCGCCGGTGCCGTCCCGGGAAACCTGGTACGGAGGCGGGGAACGCGGCTATGCCGACTATCCCCGGGCGACCGCCGCCGGGCTTCGCAAAGTATCCTGACCGACCCGCTGCTGAATATTCTGAAGCCTCACGCGCGATGCTGCCAGCTTTCACACAAATCCCTTTCCTGAAACGGAGCCGGTCATGACCCGCAATCTTTGCAGACGACAGACATGGCGCGGCGCAGCCCTTGCGCTGCCGCTGCTCGCCCTCATCCAGCCTGTGTTCGCCCAATCGGAGCCCGAAGATCAGATGACGCCACTTGAATATCCCGAAACCAAGCGCGACGACGTCGTTGACGAAATCTTTGGCGTCCCTGTTGCCGATCCGTATCGCTGGCTTGAACAGGAGGCCGCGCGTGACACAGCTGTCGCAGATTGGGTGACTGCCCAGAATGTCGTCACCGATGACTATCTGGCAGGCTTGCCCGGTCGAGAGGTGTTCCGGGAACGGCTGAGGGCGCTTTACAGTGCCGACTTCGCCAGTGCGCCGATCCAGCGTGGCGGACGGTACTTCTCCATCCGCCAGGCCGGTTTGGTGAACCAGCCTTCACTCATGGTGCGCGACGGTGTCGACGGGCCAGACCGTGTCCTGATCGATCCCAACACCTGGTCAGACGATGGCGCAACGGCCCTGGCCGAATGGTCGCCATCCCAGGATGGCACCCGATTGGCCTATGCGGTTCAGGATGGCGGCACCGATTGGCGCACCATCAAGGTGCTGGACGTGGCGACGGGCGACGTGTTGCCAGACCAGGTTCAGCGGGCACGGTTCACGACGATCGAATGGGCCAAGGACGGTTCCGGCTTCTTCTACGGCCGCTACGGCGATCCCACGGCGGGTGCGTCGGCACAAGTCGCGGTCGTTGGTCATTCCGTCTACTTTCATGCCCTTGGTACCCCCCAGACCGAGGATCGGCTGCTTTACGCAACGCCCGATAAGCCCAGCCTGCTGCAGGTGTTCGACATTACCGAGGACGGTCGTTACGCCGTCATCACCTCGCATGGGGACTATGCAGCCAACAACCTGATTCTGGTCGACCTGACTGCCGATGACTGGACACCCCGGACGATCATTGCCGACTTTGACAATCAATGGGGGGTGATCGGCAACGTCGGCACCCGGTTTTATGTCATGACAAGCAAGGATGCCGAACTGCGCAAGCTGGTGACGCTGGATATTGCCGACCCTGACGCCGGCTTTGTCGATGTGGTGGCCGAAGGGGATGAGGTTCTCAACAACGCGTGGCTGGTCGGCAATCGGTTAATCACCTCGCATCTTGTCGATGCCAACACGCGGATCAGGCGATACACGCTGGACGGCGCGCCGGATGGTGAGGTGGACTTGCCCGGTATCGGATCGGCCGGAGCATTTTACGGAACCCTCAAGGATGATGAGGTATTTTTCGTCTACACCAGCTTCAACGCACCAACGTCGGTCTACCGCTACGATGTGGCAAACAACAGTTCCACGGTCTGGTCAGAGCCAAAGGTTGAAGCTGACCTGGACGGGATCGTGGTCGAACAGCAATTCTTCACCTCTGCGGATGGCACCAGGATGCCGATGTTCATCGTCCGGAGGAAAGATGTGACCGGCCCGGCGGCAACCATGCTTTACGGCTATGGCGGGTTCGGGATCAGCATGCAGCCGATCTACAACCCCTCGCAGGTCGCCTGGGTCGAACAGGGCGGTGTTCTGGCGGTGGCCAACCTCCGTGGGGGCGGCGAATACGGGTTTGCCTGGCATGATGCCGGGCGTCGGATGAACAAGCAGAACGTGTTCGATGACTTCATCGCGGCGGCGGAACATCTGGTGGCAACCGGCATCACACCGGCGGACGGGCTGGCCATCCAAGGCGAATCCAACGGCGGACTTCTTGTCGGTGCGGTGGTCAACCAAAGGCCGGACCTGTTCACGGTCGCCCTGGTCGGCGTCGGCGTTCTGGACATGCTGCGCTTCAACCAGTTCACCAGCGGCCAGATGTGGGTCGAAGAGTATGGCGACCCCGCAGTCGAGGGCCAGTTTCGCAACCTTCTGGCCTATTCGCCCTACCACAACATCAAATCTGGCGTGGATTACCCGGCAATCCTTGTGACGACGGCAGATAGCGATGACCGCGTGGTGCCGGGTCACAGCTTCAAATACGTCGCAGCCCTTCAGGCCGCCGACATCGGACCGATGCCACATCTAGCCCGCATCGAAACCCGGGCTGGCCACGGGGCGGGCAAACCCACGGACAAGATCATCGCCGAGACGGCGGACATGTGGGCCTTTGCCGCGCAGTGGACGGGGCTGACTGTGGGGGCGATGGACTAAGTGCAGCAGGCTTGGGCTGCGCAGCATTCAGCCGGGCAACTGCGAACAGCGTTGGCCTTGCTTGAACGTGGCCGGCGCGGTGAACCGCGCGCCTGACCTTGGCCCCGCAAACGACGCCGGGGCCAAGACTGCCTGCACAAGCAAGGCCACGCCCGTCTTGCAAGCTGACGGCCCAAGGGCGCAAGGTCAGCGCCGTTCCCGGCCAGACAAAGCGCGATCATTCGTTAAAGCGCCGCAATGGGGTTGCTAGGCCAACGCGGCGACGCCACGTCGTGAACCCTTGCGTCAGCGGGCGTCGAGCGGCTGGTTTGCGCCGAAGGTCGAAACCAGCATCCGCCGCAAGCGCCCCTTCAACCCGTTGATGACGCTGAACAGCGACGGCACGAACAGGAGCGACAGCAGCGTGGACAAGATCAGCCCGCCGATCACCGCGATTGCCATCGGCGCGCGAAACTCACCGCCCGTGCCGAAGGCAAGCGCGCTTGGCACCATCCCGGCGACCATCGCGATGGTCGTCATGATGATGGGCCGCGCACGCTTGTGGCCGGATTCAAGGATTGCGTGATCTCGGTCCAGACCATTCTTTATTCCGGTCACGGCAAACTCGACCAGCATGATCGCGTTCTTGGTCACGATCCCCATCAGCATCAGGAACCCGATGATGACCGAAAGGCCAATACCCGAGCCATGCAGGTAAAGCGCAAAGATCGCCCCGCCGATGGCAAGTGGCAGTGACAGAAGAATGCTGATCGGCGTGATGAAGCTTGAGAACAGCAGCGCAAGCACAACATAGACGAGCAAGATCCCGGCCCCCATTGCCAGCCCGAAGCTGGCGAATATCTCTCCCATCACCTCGATGTTGCCAGAGCCCTGGATCGACGTTCCCTCGGGCATGGCAAGGGCGATGGGCACCGAAACCGCAGCCGCGGACGCAGGGCCTAGAAGCGCACCGTCGGCGAGATCAGCTTGAACAGTGGTCCGGTATTGCTGGTCATAGCGTTCGATGGAACTTGGCCCGCTGCCAAGCGCAAGCGTTGCCACCACCCCGATGGGCACCGGCACGCCGGTGTTGGTCGGCACCCGTGTCCCCGCCATGCGTGACAGATCGCGGCGCACGCTTTCTGCCAGCCGCACCACGATTGGAATTTGCCTTTCACCAGCGTTGAACTTGGCCACGTTGGCACCGCTGTCGCCCAGCGTGGCGATCCTGATCGTCGTGGCAAGCGCCGCCGCCGTGACACCTAGTTCGGCCGCGACCTGCGGCCGGGGTGTGATCTGAACCTCCGGCCGAGTCAGTGCGGCTGCCGTACTCGCGTTCTCTATCAGCGGCACCTTGTTCATCTGCACCGCCATCTCGCGCGCTGCTGCTGCCGCCGCCGCCTCGCTGTCGCCGAGGACCGAGATGGAAATGTCGCGCTGCCCGCTTTCGTTCAGGATGGTCAGGCGCAGGTCGGGCACATCCGCAAGCACGGCCCGGACGTCATCCTCGATGTCGAAGGACGATCTGTCGCGATCGCCCTTCTGGCCAAGGTTCACCGAAATGCTTGCCTTGGTGATGCTGTCGCCACCGCCGTTCACAAACACGCCCTGCACCTCGGGAATGGTGCGCAGCCGCTGGGTGATGTCGAGGGCTGCCGCACGGGTTTCGGCAAGCGTCGATCCGGGCGGCAGTTCGATGGTGATATTGGCGCGGCCGGTGTCCATCGGTGGCTGAAACTCGGTCGGCAACAGCATCGCCGAAAAGATCGACAGCCCGAAGATGGCCAAACCCGCCAGCATCGTCACCGCACGATGATGCAAGGTCCATTTCAGGATGCGCATGTAGCTGCGCAGGACGAAGCCGTCCTTCTCTTCTTCGGGGGCGATGCCGTCGCGCAGGAAATAGGCCGCCATCATCGGCGTGATCAACCGGGCCACCAGCAGCGAAAACAGCACAGCCACGGCAACAGTCAGCCCGAATTGCATGAAAAACTGCCCCGCGATGCCGGACATGAAGCTGACGGGCACGAAGACCGCCACGATGGAAAAGCTGATCGCAATCACCGTCAGGCCGATTTCAGAGGCCGCTTCCTCCGAGGCCTCATAGGCCGGTTTGCCCATCTGGATGTGCCGGACGATGTTCTCGATCTCGACAATCGCATCATCGACCAGGATGCCGGTGACCAGCGTGATCCCCAGAAGGCTGACGGTGTTCAGCGAGAATCCGAGGTAGTTCATCACGATAAAGGTCGGGATGATCGACAGCGGCAAGGCCACCGCCGTGATCAACGTCGCCCGCCAGTTGCGCAGGAACAGGAAGACCACGAAGATCGCCAGCGCCGCGCCTTCATACAGTGTCTCCATCGCGCTGTGGTAGGTGCCCTTGGTGTAGATCGTGGCATCGTCGATGAGCGAGAAGGTCACGTTCGGATATGTGGCAATGATCGCGTCCAGCCGTTCCTTCGCGGCATCGGCGGCCACCAGATCGCTGGCCCCGGTCGCACGGAAGACGGCAAAGGCGACGACAGGCTGCCCGTCGAACATCGCGAACCCGCGCTGCTCTGATCCGCCATCGGTGACGGTGCCAAGGTTGTCCAGCCGCACCGTCCGCCCCGAGGGCATGGCGATCGGCGTGGCGGCAAGCGCCTCCAGACTGTCCGCACTCCCCAGCGCGCGGATGCTGTATTCCTGCCCCGCCAGTTCGCCACGCCCGCCGCCCACGTCGATGTTCTTCAGGCGCAGTTGGTCATTCACATCCGCCGCCGTTATCCCCAGCGACAACAGGCGGTCCGGCTCAAGCTCCACCAATATCTCACGGTCTGCGGTGCCAAGGCTGGTCACGCTGCCCACGCCGGAGGCGGTTGCAAGATCGCGGGCCACCACTTCGTCGACGAAATAGGTCAGATCCTCCGCAGTCCGGGTGGGGTCGCTGACGGCATAGGTCAGGATTGCCTGACCGGTCACATCCAGGCGGCGGACCAGCGGTTCGGTGATCGAGTCTGGCAAATCGCCCCGCACGCCGGCAACAGCGTCGTTCACATCGTTCAGGGCCCGGTCGGTGTCGGTCTCCAGCTCGAACTCGATGGTGATGCTGGCGCTGGAATCCGTGGCGGTCGCGGTGACATGCGTGACACCGCTGACATCGGCGACAGCGGCTTCCACGGGCCGGATGATCTGGCTGACAATCTCGGATGGGGCCGCGCCGGGTTGGGCGATGGCGATGGTCACGATGGGAATGTCGATGTTCGGCATCTGCGTGACCGGAAGCCGCGCAAAGCTGACCATACCGACGATGCACAGCACAAGAAACAGCGCCAGCGTCGGCACCGGCTGTCGGATAGCCCAGGTGGACATGTTCATCGTCAGTCCCCCGCGACCGGCTGGGCGGCTACCACCGGGGTTACCCGGTCACCGTCGCTGAAGAACGCCCCCGCCCGGGCCACGACCACATCGCCCGTCGCCAGACCCTCCAGGATCTCGCGCCGGTCCTCCCAGATCAGCCCGGCGGTGACGGCGCGCTTTTCCAGCACCCCGCCGGCCACCACCAGCACATAGGTCCCGCCCGCCTCGGCCAGA
Source organism: Paracoccaceae bacterium (assembly GCA_031425675.1). GTDB lineage: Bacteria > Pseudomonadota > Alphaproteobacteria > Rhodobacterales > Rhodobacteraceae > Tabrizicola. The sequence continues at coordinate 22,192 of JANPJU010000115.1, forward strand.
ACCGCCGTCACGGGGACCGTCAGCCCCTCATGTCGGTCGGTCTCGATCCAGCCGCTTGCGAAAAGGCCCGTGCGCAGGCGCGGGTTCAGCGCGGTCTCGATCCGCACGATGCCAAGGCGCGTCGTCGGATCGACCGTCGGGGCGATCAGGCGCACCACGCCCTCAGCCGCGCCGACGCCCGCGATTTCCAGCGCCACCGCATCGCCAAGTTCGATCTGGCCCAGTTCGGTCTCGACCACTTCGACCGCGATCTCGATGACGCCGCCGCTGATCATCCGGAAGATCGGCTCGCCCCCCGACGCGGCAATCGCCCCGACCTGACCGCTCCGCGCCGAGATCAGCCCATCAGATGGCGCCCGGATCGTGGCCCGCTCCAG
>JANPJU010000116.1:0-30578 GCA_031425675.1 Paracoccaceae bacterium
GCGTAGGAAAGCCCACGCTCTCGGCCATTTGATGCCAGTGGGGGCACCCCGACTTGGCAACCGGGGTCGCGGGGGCATAGACTCAGGCCAAAGCAAGAAGACTTGGGCCAAAGCAAGAAAAGCAGGAGCAGAACATGCGCTGGATCGTCCGTTTCGGGGTTGGGCTGGCGGTGCTGGTCCTGCTGGCGCTTGGTCTTCTGGCGCTGGTCCCGGCCGAGCGTGTGGCCGACGCCGTGTCAGCCCAGTTTGAGGCGATGACCGGCCGCAAGCTGACCCTCACCGGTGAGGTGACGCCCCGACTTTGGCCCAGCCTTGGGGTGACGACCGGGCCGGTAAGCATCGCCAACGCGGACTGGACAGAAACCGATGCCCCGCTGTTCAAGGCCGAAGGGCTGGTGATCGACATCAACTATGGCGCGCTGATGGGTGGTGCGGTGCAGATTGAAGGCGTCAGCGCCGACCGGCCGGACATTGTGCTGGAACGCGGGTCAGACGGGCGCGGCAGCTGGGACTTTGGCACTTCAGGCGCTGATCCTGTGCCCGCTGCAGCCACCGCTTTCACACTGGACATGGGCACGATCACCGGCGGCAGCATCCGCTACATCGATCGGCAAGGGGACCGGGTGATCGCGCTGGACGGGGTGGATGCGACGCTTGCCATCCCCGACCTTGCCGGGCCTTTCACGCTGGCCTTGACCGGCTTGGCCAACGGCAAGCCCGTGACGATGGACCTGACAGGTGGCGTCTTTTCGGCGTTTGAGGCCGGGCGTGTGGTGCCCTTGACCGCAAGCGTGACGGCAGGTGGATCGTCCCTGACCTTTGACGGGCGCGCAGGCCTGTCGCCCTTGGTGGCCGAAGGTGCGCTCGTCGCTGATCTGGGCGATCTGCCCGCGCTGGGCGGCCTGATCGGGATGCCGCTTTCCGCACCCGGACCGGGGCTTGGCGCTGACCGGCTGACGGCCACGGGCCAGCTGACGCTGGACGGCACGGGGGCTGCCTTCCTGCGCGGTGCCACCATCGTGGCGGATGGCAATCAGCTTGCCGGTGACATTGACCTGCGTCCCGGCGAGGCGCGCCCGAAGCTGGTCGGGGAATTGACCGCCGGTCCCGTCAGCATGGGCAGCGGGTCAGATGGCGAAAGCGATGGTATTCCGGCAACCGGCTGGCCCGAGGGGGTGATCGACGTCTCGGCCCTTGGCATGTTTGACGCTGAACTTGTTGTGGTTGCCCCGTCCGTTGACCTTGGTCTGTTGCAGCTTGGGGAAACGCGAGTCACTGTGACCATCGACCGCTCCCGCGCGGTGACGCAGATCACCCAGATGGCCGCTTATGGCGGCCAGATCAGCGGTGAGTTTGTCGTCAATGGCCGCGGTGGGTTGTCGGTCGGGGGCAACCTTACCTTTGCCGGTCTGGACATGCAGGCGCTGCTGCGTGACGCGGCCGGCTATGACCGCCTGGTTGCGGCGGGCGATCTTGACGTGCGGTTTCTGGGCGTCGGCAATTCGGTCGCGGCCATCATGCAAAGTCTGGAGGGTGAGGGCGCCCTTGAACTTGGCCAGGGAGAGGTGCGTGGCGTAGACGTCGCCGCCATGCTGCAGACGTTGGACCCGGCCTATGTCGGAGAACAGCAGAAGACCGCGTTTGACGGGCTGGCGGGCACCTTTACCATCGCAGGCGGCGTGCTGACCAACAGTGACCTGAAGCTGGTCGCCCCGCAGCTGACCGCCGCGGGCACGGGCACGGTCAACCTTGGTGCCCGCACGCTGGATTACCGCCTGCGGCCCACCGCCCTTGCGGCCGCTGACGGCAGCGGCGGGGTCATGGTGCCGCTTTTGATCACCGGGCCGTGGGCCGACCCGAGCTTCCGCCTTGATCTGGAAGGGATCGCGCGCGAAAAGATGGAGGCCGAGGCCAAAGCCGCCGCCGCTGCTGCCGAGGCCGCTGCAAAGGCGGAACTTGAACAGCGCCTGCAGGATGAGCTGGGCATTACCGTCTCCCCGGATGAAAGTCTGGGTGACGCAGCCATCCGTGGGGCGGAAGATGCCTTGCAGGACGAAACCCGCCAGATTCTGGAAGACATCCTTGGCAACGACTGATCTTCTTAGCGCAGGGCGCTTAGAAGATCAGCGTGGTCGTCGGTCCAGAACGGGATCCTGGGCGTAGCCAAAGGGACCCAGCGCGGGTCTTGGCCGATCTCGCCCAGCGCCGCCGTGCTGCGCGCCAAGGCGACAACCGTGGACGGCACATCGCCTTCGGTGAACTTGGCCCCGGCTCCGCCCTCTGCGGCCGACCGTTCCCAGATGCGCGCCTCAAGGCCCAACTCCTTCGCCAGACCCGAAAGCGGCAGCGACAGATCGTAGAACCGGTTCGAGATGTGGAACAGCAGGATGCCGTCTTCGGACAAGCGGTCCATGTAAAGCTGCACCGCTTCACGCGTGGCAAGGTGAACCGGGATCGCGTCGGAACTGTAGGCGTCGATCACGAGCAGGTCGAATTTCTGGTCGGTCTGGCCCTGCAGCACGATGCGTGCATCGCCCAGGTGAAGCTGCGACCCCTGACCGCACTGGGTCATGAAATCGAACAGCTTGGGGTCTAGTGCGATATCCACAACCTTCTGGTCGATCTCGTAAAAGTGCCAATCTTGCCCCGTGCGGATGTAGCAAGCCATTGCCCCGACCCCAAGCCCGACCACGCCGACGGACCGCGCCTTGGCGGCGGTGTCAGTGGCCAGCACCTGCGCCAGCGGGCCATTGGGGTGGTAGTAGTAAAGCGGCGTCGGTCGCGTTCCGGCCTCGCTTATCCGCTGGGCGCCATGAATGGTCGTGCCGTTTGAATAAAGCCGCAGGCCATCTACTTCATTGATGATGTGCAACCCGAAAAAGCTGCGATCATAAATCACGCCCACTTCGCGCCCGAACACGCCCCAGATCCCGATCAGGCTGATCGCCGCCACCACTGGCACAAGCCGCTGGCGGTAGAGCACAAGATAGCCAACCGACAGCAGACCCAGCATCACCACAACGCGCTGGGTAACCTCAAGGTCGCGGATCAACGGCACGACATCCAGCATCACCACCAGCAGCAGGAAGCCCATGGCCAGCCCTATCGCAATCTCGCGGGGCAGGTTCCGGCTGCGACCGGCGACCAGCAGCACCACACACAAGGCCACGGTCACGGGAAATTCGCTCAACCGGTCAAACGCGACCGGCGCGATGATGGAGTTGAACACCCCCCCCAGCGCCCCGCCAACCGACATTGTCAGGTAATACACCGTCAGGTGCCGGGCATCGGGCCGCGCGTCAAACAGCAGCCGGTGCGCGGCAAGACCGATGATGAAGTAGGCCGCCAGCATGACCGCGAACGCCGTCAAGTCGCCAGCGGGCTTGAAGGTGAAATAGATCAGCGCCAGCAGGGCCAACGGCAACACCAGACGCAACCGCGCTGCGGTCAACGGCGATTTGACCGAGAAGACCAGCACGAAGGTCAGCAGGTACAATGCCAGCGGGATCACCCAGACCAGCGGAAATGACCCAAGGTCAGTGCTGATCTTGGTCGTGACGCACAGCATCAGCGACGATGGCAGAAATGCCAGAAACGCCCAAAGGAGCAGTTGGTTCACCCGAATGCCACCCTCGGCCCCGGCTTGCGTGGCCGGTGCAACGACGGCGTCATGGGCAGAGGCCGCCGACCCACGCGCAGCAAGCCCCGACAGCAACAGCATTGGCCCCAGGATCACAAAGCCAACCGACCAGCCAATCGAAATGGCCGACACGCCGAACAAAGGCTCCGCCACCAGCGGAAAGGCAAGCAAAGCCACCAGCGACCCCAGGTTGCTGGCGGCATAAAGGAAATAGGGGTCATTCGCGCTTGGCCCGCCACTGCGCCGGTACCAGGACTGGATCAGCGGGGCATTGGCCGAAAGGACGCCAAAGGGCAGGCCGACCCCCAGCGCATACAGCCACAGCGTCTGGGTGACGACCGGTTGCCCAGGATCATAGGTCCAGCTGTCCGGAACGGCGAGGGGCAGCGCCGTCAGCGCCAAAGCAACCAGTCCGACATGCACCCCGATCTGGACTTTCACCGCAACGTAGCGGTTCATCAGATGTGCATACAGATAGCCGCCGATCAACACGGTCTGAAAGAACAGCATCGCCGTCGTCCAGACCGCCGCCGCCCCACCGATCTGTGGCAGGACCATCCGGGTGTACAATGGCTGAACAAAGAACAGCAGCAACGCACTGGTGAAGATCGTGGCGGTGAACAACAGCACCAGCGCACCGCTTCGCTGGCGTAAGATCGCCCCGGCTGCCATATCCGTCATGCCACCTGCTCCATAGATGCCTGAATGGCAACAATGGTGGGAAATGTGGCGAAACAAAGCACAAAAGACGCAAATGGCGCGGCCTTTGCAAACCGCGCCGCGCGTTTGGGCTGTGCTGAAGGGTTTAGCGCCGCCTGTCGCGCCGGGCGCTCATCGGCTGGAAGGCCACGCCGACATGTGCCTCGCAATAAGGTTTGCCCGGCAGACTTGGCAGGCCGCAGAACCAGAAGTCATCCGTCGCCGGATCGCCGATGGGCCATTTGCAGGTCCGCTCGGTCAGTTCCATCAGCGTCAGGCGCTTGGCGCGCTTTTCCACTTCCCGGACCGAGGCAAGCGCTTCGGGGCTGATCTCGTTCAAGCTTGGCTGTGGCGGCAGGGGCTGCCCGGCCGGAATGATCGCCTTGCGCAGCGGCAAGGGCGTCACGTTCGACGCAGGCGCGGCTGCGGCGGGCGGAACCGTCGCGCGCGGGGCTTCGGCGCGGGGGGGCACGGCTTCCACCTTGGTGGCAGGCTCTGGCCGCGCCGTTGTTGCCGAGGCGGCGGCCGGGGCCACCGGGGCCGAAGCGGCCTCTTCCTCTTCGTCTTTGCCGCCAACGCGGTTCGACAGGCCCAGACGATGCACCTTGCCGATCACGGCATTGCGGGTCACGCCGCCCAATTCCTTGGCGATCTGGCTGGCCGACTGACCCTCGCCCCACATGCGCTTGAGCGTCTCGACGCGCTCGTCAGTCCAGGACATCTTGCTCTCCGGCTGTCACTATTCCGGGCCATTGTATCCGGCTGGGGCAGGGGGCCGCAAGGGCAGGCGGCAAGATCGCCGCAACGTCCCGCATTTGCGGGTCTGGCGGCGCTTTCCTGCCTGCACCACTGCCGTGAAATCGCATCAACCCGGCAGGCGCAAGGCCCGCGCTTCGGCCATCCGCAACATCGGAAACGCCGCGCGCCGACGTTCCAGCGTGGAGGCGGGAAACAGCGCCTCGATCTCCTGCCGCTGGGCAGGGTCCAGCGCGCCAAGCCCGGTTTCGCCAGGATGAAAACTTTCCGACAATGTCCCTTCCGCGACGATCACCTCATGCCGGTCCAGCAGCAGATGCACATAAGTTACGCCCGCCAACGGAAACACCTGCCGCACGGTCGCCCCGTTGATCAGGGATTGTGCGGGCACCAGCACCTGATCTTCGCCAAAGTAGACCTGCGCCCGCCAGTCGTTCAGCAGTATCCGGTGCCGGGGCGAGATCAGAAGCGCGCGGTCATTGCCCAGCACGCCCGGTTCCAGCCGCAAGGGACGCAGATCCTCGCGCAGGGCCATTTCGCTGGGCAAGACCAGACGCCGCCCGACCCAGCGCAAGGGCTGTGATCCGTTGTCCAACGTTGCGACCAGGTGACCGGCGTCCAGCGTCTCGACCCGGCGCGGGCCATCGGGCGTATCGATCCGCGTGCCAAGCGCAAAGGCAAGCGGGCATTTACGCGGTTTGCCGCTGCCGGTTTGGGCTGTCTCGGGCGACAATGGCAGCGGCAGAGTTACGCCGGTGCTGGTCACCAGCCCTTCCACCGCTTCCAGGATGAACGTCACCGGGTCAATGCCCTCGACCCGATCCATGCCCTGGCCATCAATGGCGATCAGGCCCACGGCCATTCCGTCAATATCAAGCACTTCAAAGCGGTGCAGGCGACCGCCAATACCACGGCTTGTCCTGATCCGTCGGTCGATGCTGACTGCCTGCCCGGCGGCGCCAAAGGGGCTGCCTTGGCTGACCACCAGCCCGGCGTTGCCCGCCTCGGCCAGAATCACTGCGGGATCACCGGGCATGATAGCAAAGCGCAGCCCGGCACTGTCGGGCAGACGCTGTGCAGCTGTCGCCCCACTTGGGGCCAGCGCATGAAAACTGATCTGGTATGTCGCCATGCCATTCCCCAAGGCCGTGGCCGCAAGGCTGACACCTTCCCCAAAAGACGCCATCCTGACAGTCATAGCCCCGTCCGACGTCCCCACCGTCTTACGCAGCGACATGTCGCACAAAGCTTTCGACAGTTCGAGGGGGTTTGTCCCGGTTTCCTGCACAGCGCCGCCATCGTCTGCGCCCATCGGCAGAAATCCCCTTTACCGGCAGGTCCGAGCGGGTTATCCAGACCGTATGACATGCCGGACCTTTCCCTCTCCAGCCCTGCGCCGACGCTAAAGCGTCCGACGCGGCGCGTCCCGCCTGTCACCCGCCGCTGGCGCGGCACCCTTCCCCTCGTTGACTAAAGCCCGGCCCTCAGGCACCCATTGCTTTGATCCCGCCATTTGTCTTGGCCCCCTGCCTTTTTCGCCGTCGTTTCTCCAAGGACCCGTCCGATGATCCAGACCGTCTTGCCGACCTACAATCGTGCCCCCTTGTCCTTTACCAAAGGTGAAGGCAGCTGGCTTCTGGCCGAAGATGGACGCCGCTATCTTGATCTTGGCGCGGGCATTGCGGTCAACGCGCTGGGCCATGCCCACCCAGCCCTTGTGCAGGCGCTGACCGATCAGGCCGCGAAGGTCTGGCATGTGTCCAACGTCTACACGATCCCCGAACAGCAGCGGCTGGCCGACCTTCTGGTTGCGGAAACCTTCGCCGACACCGTGTTCTTCACCAACTCCGGCACCGAAGCGGCCGAACTTGCGATCAAGATGGCCCGCAAGTTCCACTATGAAAATGGTCAGCCCGACCGCACCGCGATCGTCACCTTCGAAGGCGCGTTCCATGGCCGCTCCACCGGTGCCATCGCGGCGGCGGGGTCCGAGAAGATGGTCAAGGGCTTCGGCCCGCTGATGCCGGGGTTCACCAGCCTGAAATGGCCGACCAAGGACGATGGCCATGACGCGATCCGCGCCGCGATCACCGACCAGACCTGCGCCGTAATGATCGAACCGATCCAGGGCGAGGGGGGTATCCGCGTGGTCCCCGATCAATGCCTGAAAGGCCTGCGCGACCTCTGCGATGCCACCGGCACCCTGCTGATCTTTGATGAGGTGCAATGCGGCATGGGCCGCACCGGCCGTCTGTTCGCGCATGAATGGGCCGGCGTGACCCCCGACATCATGATGGTGGCCAAGGGCATCGGCGGCGGCTTTCCCTTGGGCGCGGTCCTTGCCACCGAACGCGCCGCCCTTGGCATGACGGCGGGCACCCATGGCTCCACCTACGGCGGCAATCCCCTGGGTTGTGCGGTCGGTGCCAAGGTGACCGAGATCATCTCGGATCCCGCCTTTCTGGCCGATGTCGCCCGCAAGGGTTCGCTTTTCCGGCAGGGCCTTGAAAGCCTTGTCGCCCGCCACCCCAAAGTGTTCGAGGGGGTGCGGGGCGAAGGCCTGATGCTGGGCCTGAAATGCAAGCCTGCCCCTGCGGATGTGGTCAAGGCCGGATATGTCGCGGGCGTGCTGACGGTGGCCGCCGCCGACAATGTCCTGCGCCTTCTGCCTGCGCTCAACATCCCTGACGCCGACATTGCCGAGGCGCTTGCCCGCCTTGATCAGGCCGCGACCCATCTGGAAACCGCTGCCTAGGCTTTTCTCTTCTCCAAATATCCCACGGGGGTCCGGGGGTGTGAAACCCCCGGCCACCGCCAGCAAAGCGAAACGACATGAACCATTTCCTCGACATTCACAAAACCACACCGGCCAACTTGCGGTCGATGATCGACAGCGCGCAGGCGATGAAGACGGCGCGCAATGGCCGGCCCAAGGGCTCTCCTGATGACGATCAGCCGCTCAAGGGCCATATGGTCGCGCTGATCTTCGAAAAACCCTCGACCCGCACCCGCGTCAGCTTCGACGTGGGCGTGCGGCAGCTGGGCGGCGAGACGATGGTGCTTTCGGGCAAGGAAATGCAGCTTGGCCACGGCGAAACCATCGCCGACACCGCCCGCGTGCTGTCGCGCTACGTCGACCTCATCATGATCCGCACCTTCGAAGAGGCTACCCTGCTGGAGATGGCCGAACACGCCACCGTCCCTGTCATCAACGGCCTGACCAACCGCACGCATCCGTGCCAGATCATGGCCGACGTGATGACCTATGAAGAACATCGTGGCCCCATCGCCGGCAAGAAGGTGGTCTGGTGCGGTGACGGCAACAACGTCTGCGGCAGCTTTCTGCATGCCGCGGGGCAGTTCGGCTTTGACTTCACCTTTACGGGACCGGAGACGCTGGACCCCGAAGAGAAGTTCCTCCAGTTCGCCCGCGACAAGGGCAGCCGGATCACCATCCAGCGCGACCCCTTTACCGCTGTCGAAGGGGCTGATCTTGTGGTCACCGATACCTGGGTCTCCATGCATGATCCCGAAAGCGCCAAGGAGCGCCGCCACAACCAGCTCCGCCCCTATCAGGTGAACGAGCAGCTCATGACCCGCGCCAAGCCTGATGCGCTTTTCATGCATTGCCTGCCCGCCCACCGCAACGACGAGGCGACCAGCGCCGTGATGGACGGCCCCCATTCGGTGATCTTTGATGAGGCTGAAAACCGCCTTCACGCGCAAAAGGCGGTGATGCGATGGTGCCTTGGGGTCTGACACCCCCTTGGCCTTTCCCGCTTGATCGGCCAAGCATGGGGTCAACCATGAAGGAAGACCCCCATGCACCGCCAGTCCGTCGCCGTCTTCGACCATTTCCTGTCTGCCTTCTCTACCATCCTCACCAAGGTCGAGGCACATTGTGAGGCGAAGAAGATCAATCCCGAGGTCATTCTGAGCGACCGGCTTTTCCCCGACATGCTGCCCTTCGTCAAACAGGTACAGCTGACCTGCGACTTTGCCGCGCGCGGGACCGCCCGGCTGGCCGGGGCAGATCCGAAGGGTTTTCCCGACACCGAAACCACCTTTGCCGAATTGCAGGACCGGATCGCCGGCGCGCGGGGCTACATGGCCAGCTTTCCGCCGGAAAACTTCACCCAGTCGCAAGAACTCTCCATCACCTTCAAGGCAGGCGGCCGTGATACGACTTTGCCGGGACAGGATTTCCTGTCCTTCTATTCGCTGCCACAATTCTACTTCCACCTCACCACCGCCTACGACATCCTGCGTCACAACGGGGTTGAGATTGGCAAGCGTGACTACATGGGCGCGCCCTGAATGCGGGCGATCCTTGTCATCGACATGCAGGAAGGCATGGCCGACCGCATCCGCGCTGGCCGCGTGCCGGTGAACCCTGACGCGCCTGCCCGGATCGCCGCAGTGCTGGCCCATGCGCGGGGCAGGGGGCTGCCGGTGGTCCATGTCCATCACGATGATCCCGACCCCGCTTCACCCTTCCGCAGGGGTCAGCCGGGGGCCGAGCCAATGGCCTGTGCCGCCCCCCTGCCGGATGAGGTCGTCTTGTGGAAACACGCATCATCCCCGTTCACCGGCACCGGGCTTGACGCACGTCTGCGCGGGCTGAACGTGACCGAGCTTGTCGTCGCCGGGGCGGTCGCCGCCTTCTGCGTCACGTCAACTGTGCGTATGGCGTCAGATCTTGGGTACCGGGTCCTTCTGCCGCAAGACGCTCTTCTGGGCTTCGATCTGCCTGCCCATGATGGCGGACGGATCGACGCGGCCACGGTTCATCGCGTTACCCTTTCCCTCCTGGGTGCAGATTTTGCGACGCTTACCACCGTCGCAGATCTCGCGGCCTAGGCCGGCAGCGGATCCGTGACAGCCAGACGTCGCATCTCATCGGCATCCGCCGCCCGTGCGGCCAGCAGCGCCACGCCGACCAACAGCAGCGACAGCCCGGCGTAGGTTGGCCTGAACCCGATATGCTCGGCCAGAAAGCCGATCGAGGATGGCGCGACCAGGATGCCGCAATAGCCGACCATGGTGACGATTGAAATCGCACTCGCTGACGGCAGTCGCGGATGGTTTCCGGCCGCCGAAAACAGGATCGGCACCATGTTGGCCACGCCAAGGCCTGCCAGCGCAAAGCTGGCGATCGCGAACCAGTCATACGGTGCCAGCGCCCCGCCCATCATCCCTGCCGCGCCCAGCAGGCCCGACACCCGCAGCGTCTGCACCGCGCCGAACCGGTTGCGCACGGAATCGCCCGCAAAGCGCATCACCGCCATCGCCCCGGCGAAGAAGGCGAACCCCAGGCCGGACACAAAGACATCCGACCCCAGTTCCTTTTGCAAATAGATCGCTGCCCAATCCAGAACCGCCCCCTCTGGCACCATGGAAAACAGCGCGAGGAACCCCAGCAGCCAGACATGAAAATCACGCGGGAACAGGCCCGGCCCCGTGGCGGGCCGTGCCATCGTTGCTGGTCCCGCAGGTGCCGGGGCCACCGGTTCACCCGGCAACAGGAACGGCATCGCCACCCCGACCAGCACCGCCACCACCACCGCCGTCAGCAGCGACTGCACCTCGGACCCCCAATAAGCGATCACGAAACTGCCCGCCGAGCCGCCGAAAAAGCCCCCCAGGCTCCAGAATCCGTGCGAGGACGACATGATTGCGCGGTCCAGCTTGCGCTCAATCTCGACCGCCTGCGCGTTCATTGCCACGTCCATGCAGCCTGCCATTGCGCCAAAGACCGCCATGAACAGCGCCAGCACCCAAAGGTTGGGCGAAAAGACCACCATCGGCAGCACCGGGATCAGGGCAAGCGAAAAGACCGACAAGACCGCCCGGCCGCCAAAGCGCGCAATCAGCTTTCCGGCAAACAGCATGGCCGACACCGCCCCGATCCCAAGCACCAGGATCAACAGGCCCAGCACAGATTCGGTCACATCGTGGCGCGGCATCAGCAGTGGAATCTGGGGTGCCCAAGCCCCCATGACAAAGCCGTTGGCCAGGAACATTGCCGCCACCGCCCACCGCGCCCGCCGCGCTGTCTGCTTCACATCCTGCATGATCGCCCCTCGATTGTTAGCGCATGTCATAGGCCGCTGGCCGGGCCTACGAAAGGGGGGGAAAGGTCAACTCCTGTTGCAGGATTGAAAGATGCGGCTGGACTGGCGTCAAGGATCGCCCGCAGGGGTTTGCTTCAGCTGTCAAGCACCAGTGCCCGCCTTACGTCCCGCGTGGCTTGGCCCTTAGCGTTGGTTCGGCTTGCGTCGGGTCCTCTGGCCATGGGTGGCGCGGATAGGTACCGCGCATGTCTTTTCGCACGTCGCCATAGCTTGTCGCCCAGAACCGCGGCAGGTCGGTCGTTACTTGCACTGGCGCTTGCGCGGGCGACAGAAGGGTGATCCGCACCGGCATCCGCGCGGCCCCTACCACCGGATGCACCGTGACCCCGAACATTTCCTGTAACCTGACCGAGATGGACGGCGCCTCACCATCATAGTCGATGGGGATTTTCCGCCCCAAAGGCGTCTCGAAACTGCCGGGCACCAGCCGGTCCATCTCGGCCAGCCGGTCCCAGCCCAAAAGGCCCTGCAAGGCGGGCGTCAGGTCCAGCGCGCGCAGGTCGATTTCGGTCTTGCGCCCGGTCAGATACGGCAAAAGCCAGTCGTCGGCGGTGGCTGACAGGTCCGCATCCTCAACCCCCGGCCAGCCGTCGCTGCGGGCCAGCCGTGCCCGTGCCCGCAGGCGGCGGGCGGCGGGCGTCCAAGGCAGGCCGATCAGGCGCAGCCCCGCCAGCGCCGCCTTTGCCATTGCCTCGGGCGGGGCGTCCCAGGGGCGATCGTCCAGCACCAGCGCGCCAAGCCGTTCCTGCCGCCGCGCCAGAACCCGGCCCTCGCGGCGTGACCAATCGCAGACCTCTACCCACCGGATGCGGTCGGCGCAAAGCCTGCGCACTTCAGCCTCGGTGATGGCCACCGCCTGACGGATCGTTGCCTCACGTGTGTCGCCGTCCAGATCGGTCGCCACGATCAGCCGCGCGCCGGACAGGGGCAGCCCGACCGCCATAGCCGCGCCCTTTCCGCCTGACAGCACCCAGCGTGGCGCATCGCCCTTGCGGCGCAGGCCGATCCGGTCGGGATATGCCAGCGCCGCCATCTCGGCGAGGGAGTAGGTTTCCCCAAGGCCCGCGCCTTCCGCGGAGCCCCCCCTCTCCAGCCCTCCCCCACCAGGGGGGAGGGAGGCACCAGTCCTTTGGGGCGTGGCATTGTTCGCAAGGCGCGCGCCGTCCCCTTCGTGGGAAGGGGAGCCCCCGGATAAGGAAGAAGGTGCCCCACCGACCCCCCGCATGGCCGCCACCAGCCGCTTGGCCTCATCCCGGATCCGCTCCACCGTCGCGCGGTGCGCCTCTGGCCCCGGTCGAGCAATCGTCTGCATCCGCAGCGCAAGATCTGGCGGCACACCGCGCAGCGGATCACGTTCCGCCAGAAGGGCTGCCAGCGTCGCCGCCTGTGGCCCCGCCACCGCCAGCATATGCCCAAGGCGCGGGTGCAGGGGCAGGGCGGCCAGCTTCCGCCCATGGCCGGTGATGCGCCCCCGCTCGTCCAGCGCGCCCAGTCCTTGCAGCAGACTGCGCGCTTCGGCCATTGGCCCGGGTGGGGGCGGCGTCAGGAAGGGCAGGTCCGCCCCGCCCCACAGCGCCAGTTCCAGCGCGAGGCCGGCCAGATCAGCCACCTCAATCTCTGCCGGGGGAAAGGCGGCCAGCCCACCCTCTTCGCCCTTGGTCCAAAGACGATAGCACACTCCCGTGCTGACCCGTCCCGCACGCCCCCGCCGCTGGTCGGCCTCGGCCTTGGTTACCCGTTCTGTCACCAGCCGCGACATGCCCGAGTTCGCATCAAACCGCGCCCGCCGCGCGCGCCCGGCATCAATCACCACCCGCACATCCGGCAAGGTCAGCGAGGTTTCGGCGATGGACGTCGCCAGCACCACCTTGCGCCCCGCCACAGGTGCCAAGGCCGCGCGTTGGGCGGCAAAATCCATCGCGCCAAACAGGGGCCGCACGAACACGCCGGCAAGGCCCGACAGCATCGCCTCCACCCGCCGTATCTCACCCTCTCCCGGCAGGAAGACCAGCAGCCCGCCCTCCGTCTCGTCCAAAGCAGCCCGCACCGCGCCTGCCACCACCGCCTCCAGCCGCAGGCTGGCATCGGCGGGCCGGGGCAGCCAGCGCGTCTCGACCGGGAAGGCCCGGCCCTCTGACGTGATGACCGGAGCCCTGTCCATCAACTCGGCCACGGGGGCGGCATCCAGAGTGGCCGACATCACCAGAAGCTGCAGGTCCGGCCGCAGCGCGCCCCGCACTTCAAGGCACAAGGCCAGCCCCAGATCGGCGTTCAGGGAGCGTTCGTGAAATTCATCAAAGATCACCAGCCCCACGCCCGCCAGTTCGGGGTCGTTCTGGATCATCCGCGTCAGGATGCCTTCCGTCACCACCTCGATCCGTGTGGCCGGGGAAACCTTCGCCTCACCTCTGATCCGATAGCCGACCGTCCTGCCCACCGGTTCCGCCAGGCTCTCGGCCATGCGTTCCGCAGCGGCGCGCGCGGCAAGGCGGCGGGGCTCCAGCATCAGGATGCGGCCCGGCGTGATGCCATGGGCGAGCAGGTCCAACGGCACGACTGTGGTCTTGCCTGCCCCCGGCGGCGCCTGCAACACGGCCAGACCGCGCTTGGTCAGGGCGTCGCGCAGGGCGGGAAGGGCGGCCACAATGGGCAGGGCGTCAGACATGCCACCTTATCGCAACGCAGCCATCCCCAGCGCAAGCCATGGTGGCGTCTGCCCCCTTTCCACCGCCCGCAAGACTTGCCACAAAGGCGGCATGGCCCAGCCGACCGACCTTGACGCCACCGCCAAAGCCATCCTTTCCGGGGATCGTCGCGCCTTGGCCCGTGCCATCACGCTGGTCGAAAGCGCGCGCGCCGATCACCGCGTGCAGGCGTTGGCGCTTTTGGGGACACTTGGCGCCTCAGGCCGCCAAGCCCTGCGCATCGGCCTCTCGGGCACGCCCGGGGTCGGCAAATCCACGTTTGTCGAGGCATTCGGCCTGATGCTGACCGCCCAGGGCCTGCGCGTCGCGGTGCTTGCGGTCGATCCGTCCTCGGCGCGGTCAGGCGGGTCGATCCTTGGCGACAAGACGCGGATGGAACGGTTGTCGCGTGACCCCCTGGCCTTCATCCGCCCCTCGCCCAGCCAGACCCAGCTTGGCGGCGTCGCCCGCCGCACGCGCGAAGCCGTGGCCCTGTGCGAGGCGGCGGCGTTCGATGTCGTCCTGATCGAAACTGTCGGCGTGGGGCAGTCCGAAACCGTGGTCGCCCAGATATCCGACCTCTTTGTGCTTCTCCTTGCCCCTGCTGGCGGGGACGAATTGCAAGGCGTCAAGCGCGGGATCATGGAAATGGCGGACATGATCCTTGTGAACAAGGCCGATGGAGACCTGAAACCCGCCGCCATGCGGACCGTTGCCGATTATTCCGGCGCGCTGCAGCTTTTGCGCCGCCGCCCGCAAGACCCCACGGGCTTTCCCAAGGCGCTGCCCGTCTCTGCGCTGGCTGGCGATGGTCTGGACCTGGCGTGGAAGGACCTGCAGACTCTCGCCACATGGCGCAAGGAAACGGGCCACTGGACCCGCACCCGCGCCACCCAGTCCCGCCACTGGTTTGAGGAAGAAGTGCGTCAGGGCCTGCTTTCCGCACTACGCCACGAACCGCAGCGGGGCCTGATGGCTGCCTATGCCGACCGGGTGGCCAAGGCAGAGATCACCCCCGAAGCCGCCGCAGCCGCACTGCTGCAGGCCATGGGCCGCGGCAAGACGGAACGAGGCCACACGGAATGAGGCCATACGGAATGAGGCGTCCCTTGACGCTTGACGCTGGCCCGCTTTCCCCGTATCTGCCCGCAATCGCTTTCGAGGGCTGGGGATTCCCCGCCTTCCCCCGTTTTTGACGAATCGAAGGAACACCGCAATGTCGCGCGTCTGCGAACTTTCTGGCAAGGGCCCGATGTCGGGCAATACGGTCAGCCATGCCAACAACAAATCCCGCCGCCGGTTCCTTCCGAACCTGAACGAAGTGACGCTGATCTCGGACGTGCTGGGCCAGTCGTTCAAGCTGCGTATCTCGGCAGCAGCCCTGCGTACGGTTGACCATCGTGGCGGCCTCGACGCGTTCCTTGCCAAGGCCAAGGATGATGAGCTGTCGACGGCAGCCCAGAAAATCAAAAAAGAGATTGCCAAGGCCCAGGCCGCCGCCTGATCCTTCGCGTTTCAGCACCAAAAGGCCCCACCTTCACACCGAAGGCGGGGCCTTTCTTGTTGCGCTGCCTTCCATGCCATCGGCCCCGGAATTTTCAGCAATTCCTTACCGGAGCCTTCGAAGGCTTCGCTGCTGACTTTTGCAAGACACCGTGCGCCTCATGTCGGTGGACATGGCCTGGGTCAGGTATCAGCCAGCGCAGTAGGCCTCAGCCGCAGTACCAAAACTTTTGTAGCGGTCCCAGAACGCGTCATCGCTGGCCGATTGCGACACCCAGGTCGCATGGGCGTTTTCCGGGTCTTTGAAGAACTTGGCCGCGCGGCGCTGGTCCGACCCCGAAAGCGTTTCGTCCGCCGCCTGCTGGATGCAGCCACAAAGCGACCGATTGCCGCCCCGATCAGATGCCATGCAGGCCCGTTCGATCGGGCCTGCAAAGGCCAGTCCGGCGGGCACTGACACGGCCAGCACGGCCGCAAGCGCGAAAGATTTCATCATCATCTGCCTCATTGCCGGGTCGGCAGGGTCGTCTGACCCTTCCCGCCACCGATCATTTTTCTGCCAACGACAATGCCAAGTCCAGAGCATTTTTTCAAGCCGCTACAGGGGTTTGGCCCATGTCGGCCAAACATCGCGAATCTTGTAGGCCATCCCCTTGCTCTCTACCAGATACGGTATGCCAGCGGTCCATTCGACCCGCCCGGCCGCCTGGCTCGCAAAAACGTGACCGGCGTCATGCCTGCCGTTGACCGTCGTTGACCGCCCTTGCCCAACCCCCCGAAAACGCCCGTTCATCTGCCCGCGCCAAGCCCCTTTCCGGCACCCCGGCAACAGGTTATATCCCGCGCCATGACCGATCTTGATCTCATCCGCAACTTCTCCATCGTGGCCCACATTGACCACGGTAAATCCACCCTCGCCGACCGGCTCATTCAGTTGACCGGCACGGTGGCTGCGCGCGACATGAAGGCGCAGATGCTGGACAGCATGGATATCGAACGCGAACGTGGCATTACGATCAAGGCCAACACGGTGCGGATCGAGTATCCGGCCAAGGATGGCAAGACCTATATCCTGAACCTGATCGACACCCCCGGCCACGTCGACTTTGCCTATGAGGTCAGCCGAAGCATGCGCGCCGTCGAAGGCTCGCTTCTTGTGGTGGACGCCTCCCAGGGCGTGGAAGCCCAGACCCTCGCCAACGTCTACCAGGCGCTGGACGCGGGCCACGAAATCGTCCCCGTCCTGAACAAGATCGACCTGCCCGCCGCCGAACCCGAACGCGTCCAGCAGCAGATCGAGGATGTCATCGGCCTTGACGCCTCCGAAGCCATCATGATCTCCGCCAAATCCGGCCTCGGCATCCCCGACGTGCTGGAGGCGATCGTCACACGCCTTCCCGCACCCAAGGGCGACCGCAACGCCCCCTTGAAGGCCATGCTGGTTGACAGCTGGTATGATGCCTACCTTGGCGTCGTCGTGATGATCCGCGTCATGGACGGCTTTGTCCGCAAGGGCGACCGCGTCCGCATGATGCAGACCAACGCCGTCTATGGCATCGACAAGCTGGCGGTCCTGAAGCCCCAGATGGTCGACATCTCCGAACTCGGCCCGGGTGAGATTGGCATCTTCACCGCCTCCATCAAACAGGTCCGCGACACCCGCGTCGGCGACACCATCACCCACGAACGCCGCGGCTGCACCGAACCGCTGCCGGGCTTCAAACCCGCGCAACCGGTGGTGTTCTGCGGGTTGTTCCCGGTAGACGCCGCCGATTTCGAGAACCTGCGCGACGCCATCGAAAAACTGTCCCTGAACGACGCCAGCTTCAGCTCTGAGATGGAGACCAGCGCGGCCTTGGGTTTCGGCTTCCGCTGCGGCTTCCTTGGCCTCCTCCACCTCGAAGTCATCCGCGACCGGCTGGAGCGTGAGTATAACCTCGACCTCATCACGACTGCCCCCTCCGTGGTCTTCCACCTGCACATGAAGGACGGCGAGGTGCGCGACCTGCACAACCCCGCCGACATGCCTGACCTCACCTATATCGACCATATCGATGAGCCGCGGATCAAGGCGACCATCATGGTCCCGGATGAATACCTTGGTGATATCCTGAAACTCTGCCAGGACCGCCGCGGCATCCAGCTTGACCTCAGCTACGCCGGCAACCGCGCGATGGTGGTCTATGACCTGCCCTTGGCCGAAGTGGTGTTCGACTTCTACGACCGCCTGAAATCGGTGACCCAGGGCTATGCCAGCTTTGACTATGTGATCTCGGAATACCGCGAGGATCATCTGGTCAAGATGTCGATCCTCGTGAACGATGAACCCGTCGACGCCCTGTCAATGATGGTCCACCGCGACCGGGCCGAAGCCCGTGGCCGTGCCATGGTGGAAAAGCTGAAAGAGCTGATCCCGAGGCACATGTTCAAGATCCCGATCCAGGCCGCCATCGGTGGCCGCGTGATCGCGCGTGAGACGCTAAGCGCCATGCGCAAGGACGTGACCGCGAAATGCTATGGCGGGGATGCGACCCGGAAGAAGAAGCTGCTGGAAAAGCAGAAAGCCGGCAAGAAGAAGATGCGCCAGTTCGGGAAGGTGGAGATCCCGCAGGAGGCGTTTATTTCGGCTCTGAAGATGGATGGATGAGGAGCATTGAGGCAAGTTGTTGTTAGACTTGGTTTTGGTGCATCCGCAATGGGTGCTCTGTGCTGGGTTCTTTGGCCATCTGATTGGTCGAAGATTTTCCAACAGCCGGAACCTTTTTTGGCTCTTGCCGTCGCAGTTGCTGTGTGGGTATCCGCTGAGCTATTTAATGGAGAGAACTATTCAACCAGCTCTCCAACCGATGCAGCTGAGAAACGTAAAGCGATTCTAACCGAAAATGATCTGAGAAGCGCGCAGCAAATTTTGTCTTATCACAAGTTTACAATGCGTGAACTTCTGAAGTCGCAGGACCTTGGTGCATACTTCGATTACAAGTACCTAGTTGAACTTCATGCATTCGCGCACGCAAACGAAGAAAGCCATTTCGAGTTTCTTGATGTGGAGCTTGTTGAGCGCTGGCGACCTATTGCAAGGAAGTTCAAGGATTTCGCAAGATTTATGTCGGTCAACTCAACTCCTGATCTTATTGGCGGTCGCGAGATGATCAGATTGGACCATCACGTCACGGCCCTAATGAAGGTTGGCGCCGAGGATAGGCCTTCTAAGTCAGAGGAAGCTAACCAGATTGCCAGCGAAGTCTGGGACGCCTTGAACGAGTTTGTTGGATTCCTCAAGGTTCGGCGCCCTGAAACAACAAACCATTCTACCCAAGATACTTGGTATTACGCAACGGACCGCAAAAGGACTTGATTTAAGAAAGCAAGCGCAGGGTGGGTGCGAACCCACCCCTACCTGCCACCGGCGACTAACCCCTTAAAACAACCCATCCCCGCCTTGATCCTGCTCGATTGCCTCATCGGCCACCACGGCAGCGCCGCCGCCGATCAGCAGGGGGGCGCACGCCGAAAGGGCTGCGATGGTGATCAGGGCGGCAAGCGCCCTCCAGCTGGTGGTCTGCATCGGGAGTATCCTTCATTTGTCCGGGCCAGGCCGGGGGTTCAGTATCAGGCGTGCATCCGTACAAGACGGGCACAGCGGAATCAGTTGCCCGAGGTCTGGGCTTCCTCGGTGATGACCTTGCCCGCCGTCGTGATGTCGCGGCCAGCGCCCTCTACGGTTTCGCAGGCGGTGATGGCAAGAAGGGCGAGGATGGCAAGCGCTCGGGTCATTTTGGTCTTCCTGTGAAGGGGATGCTTGCGATAACGCGCGCAAGGCGCAATGGTTCCCTCGCGCGGTTCAAGCGTTGCGAAAATCTTGTCGGCCGACTTTTATCCGGGAAGACGGTAGGAAGACGAAAGCAAGATCAAAGGAAGACCTTTAACCCCCGGTTAACCAAACCCTGCCACACTCGAGGGATGAAAACCCCTCTCCCCCCGATCTTTCTTGCGTTGTTCCTCACCGCTTGCGGCGCCTCCCCCGCGCCGGAGTTTTTTGGGGCTACGCGCACCGACACCACCGTCAACGGCCGCACCTATACGGTGTTCCAAAAGGGTGAGCGGGTTGAGGTCATTCGCCTTGGATATGCCAAACGCGGGGAACACCAGCAAATCCGCGCCACGATGATTGAGCTGATCCCAAAGGTAACCGGTTGCAAACTCAGGGAAAACACCCTTCAGGGTGACAGTGGGGAAATGCGTGGAACCCTCTCTTGCCCTTGACTTGGGGCGCTTGACCTGGAGCCCTTGGCCCGCGGTCCTTGACTTGGGGGGGCGCAAAGGGGAAAGAAGCCCATGATCTTGCGCAGCTTGCCCCACGCCCGCATCCCGGAACTGCCGAGCCCCTATTTCGGCAAGGTTCGTGACTGCTATGACCTTGAAAACAATACGCGACTTTTGGTGACAACCGACCGTGTCTCGGCCTTTGACCAGATTTTGGCCGTGATCCCGTGGAAAGGGCAAGTTCTGACCCAACTGGCGCGTTACTGGTTTGAAAACACAAACGATATCGCCCCCAACCACGTTCTGTCCTACCCAGACCCGAATGTCGTCCTTGGCCGCAGGCTGACGATTCTGCCTGTGGAAATCGTGGTGCGCGGCTACCTCGCGGGCACGACCTCAACCTCGATCCTGACGCAATACCGCAATGGTGCGCGGCTGATGTACGGCCATCGCTTCCCCGATGGCCTGCGCGACAATCAGGTCCTGCCACTGCCGATCATTACGCCCACCTCCAAGGCCTTCGACGGCGGGCATGATGAGCCGCTGACCGCCGATCAGATTCTCAGCACCGGCCTGTTGACGCGATCGCAATGGGATGCGGTCAGCACGATGGCTTTGGCGCTTTTTGCGCGGGGGCAGGCTATGGCGGCGGAACGCGGGCTGATTCTGGTCGACACGAAGTATGAATTCGGCACCGATGCGGCGGGCACCCTTTACGTGGCCGATGAAATTCATACTCCGGATTCCAGCCGCTACTGGCTGGCCGATGGCTATGATGACGCGCTGGAACACGGCACTCGCCCGCCCAGTTTTGACAAGGACGTCATCCGGTCCTGGGTGGTCGCGCGCTGTGACCCCTACAAGGACACCATCCCCGAAATCCCGCAGGACATGATCGAAAAGACCGCGCAGGTCTATATTGATGCCTATGAGACGATCACCGGGCAAACGTTTGTCCCTGACACGCGGGGTGCCACTCCACTGGACCGGGTGCGCGGGAATCTGACCCCGTTCTTCGCGGGCTGATCCGGCCGGGCGTTTGCGCTAACACGCAGGCCTGCGCTAAGGTGCGTGAAGCAACGGGTAGAGGTGGGTGATGATTCTCAGCTGTGGCGAAGCGCTGATCGACATGCTGCCCCGCACGTCTGCCGAGGGTGAGGCGTGCTTTGCCCCCTATGCAGGCGGCGCGGTGATGAATACGGCAATCGCACTGGCGCGGCTGGGGTCGGCATCGTCGTTTCTGACCGGGCTGTCGTCCGATCTGATGGGCGATGTGCTGCGCGAGACGCTGAGGGCGTCAAACGTCAATCTTGACCACGCGGTTCTGTCCGACAGGCCGACGACGCTGGCCTTTGTCAAACTGACCAACGGTCACGCAAGCTATTTCTTCTACGACGAAAACACCGCTGGCCGGATGATGACCGCAGCTGACATGCCGTCATTGCCGCCGACCGTCACCGCCTATTTCACCGGCGGCATCTGGCTGGCGGTCGAGCCCTGCGGCACCGCGCTGGAGGCGTTGCTGACGCGTGAGGCGGGGAACCGTGTCACGATGATTGACCCCAATGTCCGCCCCAGCTTTGTGCGCGACCGTGCGGCCTATACGTCGCGGATCGACCGGATGATCGGGCTTTCGGACATAGTCAAGCTGTCGGACGAGGATGGCGCATGGCTCTACGGCAGCCTTGATCCGCAGGCGGTGCTGGCGAAGGGGGCCAAGGTGGTACTGGTCACCGAAGGGGCGAAGGGCGCCACGGCCCACACCGCGCGCGGTCGTGTCCACGTTGCAGCGCCCAAGATCACGGTGGCCGATACGGTTGGCGCGGGGGACACGTTTAACGCAGGATTTCTGGCCTCGCTGGATCGCGACGGGTTGCTTTCCAAGTCCAAGGTCGCTGACCTGTCGCACGACGCACTCCGCGCTGCGCTGACACTGGGAACAAGGGCCGCAGCCATTACCTGTTCCCGCCCCGGCGCCAACCCGCCTTGGGCACATGAGCTGTGAGGGCGGTTCTTCAGCGCGTCACCTTGGCTGAAGTGCGCGTCGACGGCGACCTTGTCGGCGCCGTCGGGCAGGGGTATCTGATCCTCTTGTGCGCCATGGCAAACGACACCCGAACCGTGGCCGAAAAGTTGGCGGCAAAGGTCGCCAAGCTGCGGGTTTTCAAGGACGATCAGGGCAAGATGAACCTTTCGGTGCGCGACATCGGCGGTGGCGCGCTGGTGGTCAGCCAGTTCACCCTCGCGGCTGATCTGCGCGGCAACCGGCCCGGCTTTTCCACCGCCGCGCCACCTGATCTGGGCGAAGGCCTTTACCTGCACTTCGCCGCCAGCCTGCAGGCCGAAGGGGTACCGGTGGCCACCGGGCGCTTTGGGGCAGACATGGCGGTCAGCCTGGTCAATGACGGCCCGGTGACCATCTGGATGGACACCGACACGCCCTGACCCGCCAAACGGCCGTCAGTTGAACGGATTGCCCGAGTTCGCCCGACCGATCACGTTGCCACATTCAATCAGTGCATCAATCGACGCGCGCGATCCGGAAAGCGAATAGTTCTGCACATCAGACCCATCCGCCGCCCTAAGGTACAGCCGGTTGCCCCGCGCCACCTCGACGATGAAATCCACCCCGGCTTTGTCATCGGGCAGGTAGAACAGGACCGAGTTCTGGTAAAGCTCTGCTCCGGTGAGCTTCCACGGCGACTGACGGTCGATCTGCACCTCAAGATCGGCGGTGTCGCCCTCGCCAAACTCCCACGCACTTGAATAGAACTGCAGCTGCACGGCCCCGTCCGGGAAGGTCCAGACCGAGAAACTCTCGCCCGGGGCCGAAACCTGGCCCACGCAGCCGACACTGCCGTCGTCCCAGCCCACAACCTCGACCTGCCAGTGTTTATGCGAAAACAGCACTTCCGAGGTTTGCGCCCCGGCCGACCCCGCCACGACTGCCAGCAGCGCCGTGGCTATTCCCATGCGAAAATTCATTTTATCTGTCCCAGATTTCGTTCCTGGCATACTTTTCGCGCCACCGGGTGATTCAGGCAAATGAAACTTGCTGTCATCTGCCTGATCCCGGCTTGGCGGACAGGTCAGTTGCCCCAATCCCACGGG
Source organism: Paracoccaceae bacterium (assembly GCA_031425675.1). Lineage (GTDB taxonomy): Bacteria > Pseudomonadota > Alphaproteobacteria > Rhodobacterales > Rhodobacteraceae > Tabrizicola. The sequence continues at coordinate 22,791 of JANPJU010000116.1, forward strand.
TTGTTGAATTGTCCCAGAACGGCGGCCACCACTGAATCTTCGATCGGGGCAGAGCGGTCCAGTTTTGCCACAAGCCCGCGCTTCTTGTCTTCCACCACGCTGGTGACGCGGGTGGCAATCCCCGCCTCGGCCAATGCCGCGTCGTAGACGCGGGTGATCGCCAAACGCCGCAAATCGGGTTTGAACACCTTGCCCACGGCGGTTTTCGGCAGTTCGGGCAACACCTCGATATACTTCGGCAAGGCGGCGCGTTCGTGGATGTGCTGGGTGGCGTATGCCATCAGATCATCAACCGACGCGTTGGCCCCCTTGACTAGTTCCACATAGGCAATCGGCAATTCGCCGGCATGGGAATCAGGCTGGCCAATCGCGCCGACAAAGCCCACCGCTGGATGACCCATCAGCGCCTCTTCGATGATTGCGGGGTCAATGTTGTGGCCGCCGCGTATGATCAGATCCTTCGCCCGCCCGGTGATGAACAAATACCCATCCGCATCCAGCCGCCCCAGATCGCCCGTGCGCAGAAAGCGGCCATCGGCGAACAACTCGCGGTTCTTGTCCGCCTCGGTATAGGTTGATCCTTCAAACACCCCGGGGTTCGAGATGCAGATTTCCCCCACCTCATCCACCGCGCACTCACGGAAACCGATGGCACCCTCGGTCGTCAGGATGCGCACTTGGGTATAGGGAAAGGGCAGGCCGACGGACCCGATCTTCTTGGCCCCTTCCGGTGGGTTGATCGACACCAGGCATGTACATTCCGTCAGCCCGTAGCCTTCGATGATGTCGATGCCGGTGTCTTTCTTGAAGCGGTTGTAAAGTTCGATCGGCAGGGGGGAGGAGCCCGAGAATGCGTTCTTAAGGCTTGAAATATCGGCATCCACCGGTCGCTGCATAAGTGCGGCAAGCGCGGTCGGAACGGTGATCATGTAGGTCACCTTCCAGCGTTCTACCAGCTTCCAGAAGTTGTCGAATACCCCTTCGCCGCGATAGCCCTGCGGCGTTGGAAACACCACATGCGCTCCGGATGCGATCATCGACATCAGGATCGGGTAGGCCGCAAAGACGTGGAACAAGGGCAGGGGGCACATCACCACATCGGTCGGCTTGAACAGCAGGTTCGCGCCAAGCCAGCCGTTGTAGACCATGCCAGACACTTTGTGCTGTGCCACTTTCGGCATGCCTGTCGTGCCGCCCGTGTGGAAATAGGCGGCAACGCGGTCTTCCTTCACATCGGCAAAGGTCAGTCGGTCGGCGGGCATTTTGGCCGCCTCAGCCCGGAAATCGCGGATGTTTGCGGTGTGGCTGGACGGGTTTTTTGGCCGGACCAGTGGGACGATCACCTTTTTCAGGCCCGACAGGTAGGGCACAAGGTCCACCTCCAGCACGGTCTTGACGTTGGGGGCGAACTTGACCGCCACAGCCACTTTCTGCGGCAGGTCAGTCTTGGGAAACGCCTTCAGGGTGACGACGACCTTGGCCTTCGTCTCGCGCAGGATGGCGCTGATCTGCTCGGCTTCCAGAAGCGGGTTGATCGGGTTCACAATCCCCGCCACCGCACCGCCCAGAAGGGTGATCGCGGTTTCCGGGGCGTTGGGCATGATATAGGCCACCACGTCCGTTTCACCGATCCCAAGGCTGCGGAACAGGTTGGCGGCCCGCGTCACCTCGGCGTGCATGTCCGACCAGGTCAGGGTGATGGATTTGGTCTTCGGCCCCGACAGAAGCTGATAGCTGAATGCCGGGCGCTTGCCATGCGCAGCCTTGGCGCGCGACAGAAAGTCGTACATCGACCGGGCGCGGTCACGGTCGGCCCAGGGGGCCTCGGCCTCAATAGCGCGCACGTCCGCGATGGCTGCGAATTTATTCATCGGTTCCTCCCCTATGGTTTCGTGCCCGCTGTTCATCGCAGGCTTGCGGCCAAGATGGGGATCGCTGTCGCGTTTGTGAAGTCAGTTTGTCCGACCCCGCCTCACGACAACGCAACGTCAGACGGCACCGTCGGTGAATTGCAGGCGGGCAAGGCGGGCGTAAAGCCCATCCTCGGCCACCAGCGCGTCATGCGTGCCGATGGCGGCAATCCGGCCATGGTCAAAGACCACGATCCGATCGGCGCGCTTCACCGTTGCAAGGCGGTGCGCCACGACCAGCGTGGTACGCCCCTGCGACAACCGCTCCACAGCCGCCTGAACAGCGCGTTCGCTTTCTGCGTCAAGGGCGCTGGTGGCTTCGTCCAGAAGCAGGATGGGTGCGTCGCGCAGGATGGCGCGGGCAATCGCCACGCGCTGCTTTTGCCCGCCCGACAGCATGACCCCACGTTCGCCCAGATAGCTGTCATAGCCTTGGGGCAGGGCGGTTAGAAACTCATGTGCGGCGGCGGCTTTTGCGGCCTCCTGCACCTCGGCATCCGTCGCATCGGGCCGACCAAAGCGGATGTTTTCGCGGGCCGAGGTGGCAAAGATCACCGGGTCTTGCGGCACCATCGCAATCGCGCCCCGGAAATCGCTGCGGGTCATCGCGGCAAGGTCGGTCCCGTCCAGCGTGATCCGGCCCGACTGCGGGTCATAAAACCGCATGAGCAATTGCAGGATCGTGGTCTTGCCCGCGCCCGAAGGCCCGACCAGCGCTACGGTCTCCCCCGGGGCCACATGCAGGGAAACGCCGTTCAACGCGCTTGTGTCGGGGCGTGTGGGATAGCGGAAGGTCACGTCCTGAAACGCAATCTCGCCGCGCACGGGGCGGGGCAGGGCCACCGGGCGGGCGGGGTCCTTGACTGCATCTTCAGTGTGCAGCAGTTCGACCAGACGCTCGGTCGCCCCCGCCGCACGCTGCAATTCGCCCCAGATTTCCGACAGCGCCCCAACGGCCCCGGCAACCATCACGGCATAGATCACGAACTGGATCAGCTCTCCCACCGTCATCGCGCCCTGTCGCACATCGCGCGCGCCGATCCACAGGACGCCGACAATCCCGGCGAAGGTCAGGAAGATCACGATCACCGTCATGACAGCCCGCGTCCGGATGCGCGACTGCGCCGCGGTAAAGGACTTCTCGGTCACCTCGGCAAAGGCTGCGCGGGTCTGGCCTTCATGGGTAAAGGCTTGCACCGTCTGCACCGAGCTTAACGCCTCGGACGCCGAGCCTGAGGATGAGGCGATCCAGTCTTGATTTTCCCGGCTCAGCCGCCGCAGCTTGCGCCCCAGCACGATGATCGGCACAACAATGGCCGGCACGATCAGCAAGACCAGCCCCGTCAGCTTGCCCGAGGTCAGCATCAGCATGACGAGCCCGCCAACCAGCATCAGCAGGTTGCGCAGCGCGATCGACACCGAAGACCCGATGACCGACAGGATCAGCGTGGTGTCCGTGGTGATCCGGCTAAGAACCTCACCCGTCATTATGCGCTCAAAGAACGCAGGGCTCATGCCCAGCACCCGGTCAAAAAGCGCGCGGCGAATGTCGGCCACCACCCGCTCTCCCAGCCGGGTGACAAGGTAGTAGCGCAGGCCGGTGCCAAGGGCGAGGAGGCCCGCAATCACCAGTGCCGCCATGAAGTATTGATCCAGAAGCGCCGCGTCGCCGGTGTTGAAGCCATCAACCACCCGGCGCACCGCAAGCGGCAGGATCAGGCTGACCGATGCCGTCAGCACCAGCGCCAGCACGGCCAGAACCAAGAGACCACGGTAAGGCCGCATGAAAGGCAACAGGCCGCGCAATGCACCCACCTGTTTCGACTTCGGCCGATCTTCTGCCGTTGCGGTCGTATCGGACATGCGTCCCGTCCCTCCATCGTCTGCGCCGTTCGGTTTAGTGCGCCGGACCGGTGGCCACAAGCGTTGCCAAGGTCACGCCACCGGGCAAAGTGCCGCCCCCACCTTCGCGGTGCCCCTTTCGCAGGACTTGGCCCCGTGGCACGGTGGCGGCGAAGGAACCGTTCCAATGTCTGACACGATGCATTTTACCGCCGCCGATGGCTGCCGCCTTGCATACCGCGATGAAGGCACCGGCCTGCCGCTTCTGTGCTTGGCTGGCCTGACGCGGACGATGGCCGATTTCGACTATCTGGCCCCGCACCTGCCGCCCGTTCGGCTGATCCGCATGGATTATCGCGGCCGTGGCGGCAGCGACTGGACCGGGGCCGCAACCTATACCGTCACGCAAGAGGGCAAGGATGCGCTGGCCCTCCTCGATCATCTGGGCGTGGAAAAAGCGGCGATCCTTGGCACCTCACGGGGCGGGTTGATCGGCATGGTGCTGGGTGCGGTGGCGCGTGGGCGGCTTCTCGGCCTGTGCCTGAACGACGTCGGACCCGAAATCGCGCGTGGCGGGCTGGAGCGCATCTTTGACTATGTCGGCCGCAACCCTGCCGGCGGTACGCATCAGGGCCATGCGGAACGGCTTTCCCGCAGTCCGGGCTTTGCCAATGTCCCGATGACCCGCTGGCTGGACGAGGCGCGCAAACAGGCGGTCGAGACGCCGCAAGGACTGCGCATCCCCTATGACCCGGCACTGCGTGAGGCGTTTCTGGCCGCGTTCGAAGGCCCGCCGGTTGACCTTTGGCCAATGTTCGAAAGCCTGCAAGGCCTGCCGCTGGCCTTGATCCGTGGCGCAAACTCTGACCTGTTGGCCCCCGACACCGTGGCAAAGATGCGCGCCCGCCGCCCCGATATGGAGGTGGCCGAAGTGCCGGATCGCGCCCATATCCCATTCCTCGACGAACCCGCAGCCGTGGCCCTGATCCACCGCTTTCTGCAAGGCCTTTCATGACCGACCTCGCCCACATCGAAGCCGCCGCAGCCCGGTTGCATGGCCATGTCCGCGTGACGCCTCTCCTTCACGCCCCTCTTCTGGACAGGATCGCCGGGCGGCGGGTGCTGGTGAAGGCCGAGTGTCTGCAACTGACCGGCAGCTTCAAGGCCCGAGGCGGCTGGTCGGCGGTGTCAGCCCTTGGCCCGCAGGCACGGGCGCGCGGTGTGATCGCGTTTTCCTCCGGCAACCACGCGCAGGGTGTGGCCTTGGCCGCCGCCCGGCACGGCGCCCCTTGCGTGATCCTGATGCCGTCCGACGCGCCCGAGGTGAAGATCGCCAACACCCGCGCCTATGGGGCCGAGGTCGTGCTTTATGACCGCGCCACCGAAGACCGCGATGCAATCGGCGATGCCATTGCCGCAGAACGCGGTCTGACGCTGATCCGCCCGTATGACGACCCACAGGTGATCGCCGGCCAGGCAACCGTCGGTCTGGAACTGGCCGACCAGGCGGCGCAGGCAGGGGTCACGACCGCTCCGGTCTTTGTCTGCTGCGGTGGCGGCGGCCTCGCTTCGGGCATCGCTCTTGCGCTGCAGTCCCGTGCGCCCGGCCTGACCGTACGCACCGCTGAACCGGAAGGGTTTGACGACATGGCCCGCTCTTTGTCAAGCGGCCAGCGGCAAAGAAACCCCGCTGCCACCGGCTCAATCTGCGACGCGATCCTGACGCCCACACCGGGCGAATTGACGTTCCCTATCCTCCAGCGCCTTGCCGGGGCTGGGGTCACCGTCACCGACGATCAGGCCCTGCAGGCCGTGGCACTGGCCTTCACCCACCTGCGCATCGTGCTGGAACCGGGCGGGGCCGTTGCCCTTGCCGCCGCCCTGTTGACCCCCGACCTGCCCGATATCGTGATCGCTGTCGCCACAGGCGGCAACGTGGACCCCGCCACCTTTGCCACCGCACTCGCCCGGTTCGCCTGATGCTGGTCTGGCTGGAAGACCTGCGCCTGAACGCCGAGCTTTCCGGCCCGGTCACCGCCCCTTCCGTCGTGCTGATCCACGGCCTTGGCCTTGACCTTACGCTGTGGGACGCGCTTGTGCCTCACTTTTCCCGCTGTCGCATCTTGCGGCTTGATCTGCGCGGGCATGGGGCCTCTGACACGCCGGCTGCGCCCTACGCGATGGGCACCCTGATCCGCGACGTGGAGCGGCTGATGCTGCACTTTGCGCTGAAGGACGCGGTGATCCTTGGCGTGGGCGAAGGCGGGCTGATCGCCCAAGGCCTTGCCGTCAAACGCCTCGACCTTGTTCGCGCGATGGTGCTGACCGGCGCTGCCACCCGGTTCGCCAACCCTGCCGTCTGGCAGACACGGCTCGCACGTCTTGCGGCCAACGGTCCCGACCTTGACGCCGAATGTGCCGCTCTCCTTGGTCCGCAGTGGCGCGGGTCGCCAATGGCGACGACAGTGCGCCACCGCCTGGCAACCACCCGGGCTGCGGGTTGGCTGGGCGTGGCCTCTGCCACTTCCACTGCCGATTTTTACCAGACAACCGCGACGCTGACCCTGCCCACCTTGATCCTTGCCGGATCGGACGACCGAAAAACCCCGCCCGACCTGCAGCGTGAGCTGGCGGATCTGATCACCGGGTCCGAGGTCCAGCTTGTGCGCGGCGCGGGGCATCTTGGTATGCTGTCGCATACAACAATTTTCGCGGCCGCCCTGATGGCCTTTCTTGCAAGGATCGGTCATGTCTGAACCTACGATGTCTGACCTCCTCCTCATCCACGGCTCCTGCCATGGAGCCTGGTGCTGGGACGCTGTAATTCCGGCCCTTGCCCAACTTGGCGTCAGCGCCCAAGCGATCGACCTTCCCGGCCGCGATGGCAGCGCCACAACGCTGGAAGACTATTCAAAAGCAATCTGCTCTGCAGCCCGGCCCGGCACCGTCCTCGTCGGTCATTCGGCCGGTGGCTATGCGATCACCGCTGCGGCTGACGGCGACCCTGATCTGTTCAGCGGCCTGATCTACCTTTGTGCCTATCTGCCCGCCCCCGGCCAAAGCCTTGGCGACATGCGCCGCGCCGGGCCGTCACAGCCGCTGCTTCCGGCCATCCGCATGGCCGCGGACCGGGTCAGCTTTACCATCGACCCCGCCATGGCCCCCGCCGTCTTCTATCACGACTGCACCCCCGAGGTTGCCGTCGCCGCCACCGCCCGCCTTTGCCCGCAGCCCGTAACCCCGCAAGAAACGCCATTGCCCCTGCTGGCTGGCCCGCGCCTGCCGTGTCACTACATCGTCTGCGATCAGGATCACGCCATCCCGCCTGCCTATCAGGCACAGATGGCCAACGGTCTGCCGCCTCACGCGGTCACCCATCTTGACGCCAGCCACTCACCCTTCCTGTCGATGCCAGACCAACTTGCCGCTCGGCTTGCAGAAATCCTGCACGAGATCCGGCAAACGTCAGAAAATATGAGCTTAACTTGACAGAACCGAACATGGTCCAAGCGAATGGTCGCCTCGCCCTCAGCTTCATCCTGATTACCGTCACGCTGGACGCCATTGGGATCGGCCTGATTTTCCCCGTCATGCCCGATCTCATCCAGGAGGTGACCGGCAAACCCCTCTCCGAGGCGGCGCTTTGGGGCGGGATTCTTGCCGCCTGCTTCGCGGTGATGCAGTTTCTGTTCGGCCCGGTGATCGGCGCGCTGTCCGATCGGTACGGTCGCCGCCCTGTACTGCTGGTGTCGCTCGCCGTGATGGCTGCAGATTACCTTGTCATGGCGCTGGCCGCGTCGATCTGGTTGCTGCTGACCGCCCGTCTGATCGCCGGGATCACCTCGGCCACCTTTTCCACCGCCGGGGCCTATATCGCCGACATCACCCCGCCCGAAGACCGTGGCCGCCGCTTTGGCCTGATCGGGGCCTGCTTTGGCGTGGGTTTTGTGCTTGGGCCGCTGATCGGCGGCCTGCTCGGCAGCCTCGACGCGCGCGCCCCGTTCTACGCCGCAGGCGCACTGGCGCTGGCCAACAT
>JANPJU010000117.1:0-5599 GCA_031425675.1 Paracoccaceae bacterium
CAAGTACAGTTGCCAATGACAACCGTGCTCCGATGGCTCTGGCTGCGTAAGCAGTTCGAGGTATCGAAAACTAAGCCCTTGCGGTTAGCACCGTAAGGCGGGGTTCGCAGGTACCTGGCAACAGAAACCTGCACCTTCCCCCCTATTGCCAGATGCCCTGTTCGGCGCCATCGTCAGGTGATGCTGCGCGCCCTGACCCTTTTCTGTCTTGCCGCCTGGCCCGCCCAAGCCTGCGAGACGGCGCTGCTTCTGTCCATCGACGTTTCAGGCTCGATCGACAGCGCCGACTACCGGTTGCAGACCGAAGGCCTTGCCGCCGCGCTGGCCGATCCGGTGGTAGGTGAGGCGCTCGTCCGCGGTCAGATCGCGCTTGCGGTTGTCCAGTGGTCCGGGCCCGACCAGCAGGCCCTGTCGCTGCCATGGCAGCGGATGCTGACGCCTGAAGCCGTCACCACCTTTGCCGCACGCGCCGGCGCCATGCCGCGCGCGTTCAAGGGGTCGGACACGGCGGTGGGTCAGGGCCTGCGCTATGCCATCGCCCAGTTCGCCGCTGTTCCCGACTGCCGCCGTCAGGTTATCGACATCTCCGGCGACGGGCAGGAAAACGCCGGCTTTACCGATGCCCGCGCCCGGTCCGAAGTGGTGAAAGCCGGGATCACCCTGAACGCCATCGCGATTGAAGAGCCGGGCCCCGCCGCGCCGATCACCAACTATTACCGCAACTGGATCATCACTCCCGGCGGCTTTGTCGTCACCGCGCGCGGGTTGCAGGACTATGCCGAAACCCTGCGGCTGAAGCTGCTGCGTGAGGTGCTGGAACAGATTGGCTGACCCCTTGACCCGGCCAGTCCAAGTCCCTACCGGTTGCACATGGGGTCTGCGTCCGCCCCGTGAGGCCCCGGCCCAAGCGTCGCATCCCTGATCTTCCATCCAAGGATGCACCCCATGCCCCAGTTCGGCCTGATCACCCCGCTTCAAGCCATGCGCCTGATCGGCACCCCCGATGCGCCCACCGTCTTTGACGTGCGCCTTGCCGATGACATCGCCGCCCTGCCGCGCGTCGTCCCGACATCCCGCGTGATTGCGCATGACCAGATTGCCGCCCTGACCGATGCGCCCGGCCGCGCCATTGTGGTCTGTGCGCGCGGTCGCAAACTTTCCGAAGGTGCTGCGGCCTGGTTGCGCAGCATGGGTTGGCGGACCGAGGTGCTGGAAGGCGGCGCCCTGGCTTGGGAGGCCGCGGGTCTGCCGATGGTCCCACTTGCCGCCCTGCCCGCGCAAGGCGCCGCCTGGGTTACCCGGCACCGCCCCAAAATCGACCGGATAGCTTGCCCGTGGTTGATCCGGCGCTTCATCGACCCTGCCGCCCGTTTTCTGTTCGTCGCCCCTGCCGAGGTGCCGGAGGTGGCCAGCCGCTTCGCCGCCATTCCCTATGACATCGAAGGCGTCACCCTGACCCACCGGGGCGATGGTTGCACCTTTGACGCTTTGCTTGATGACTTTGCGCTGCATACCGCGGCGCTGGACCGAATGGCCACCGTGATCCGTGCCGCCGATACCGACCGTCATGATCTTTCGCCGCAGGCGGCGGGACTGCTGGCGCTTTCTGTCGGGTTGTCACGGATGTATCACGATGACCTGCAACAGCTTCAGGCTGGGATCGCGCTTTATGATGCGCTTTACCGCTGGGCCCGTGACGGATTTGAGGAAGGCCACGACTGGCCCGCAGGACGCAAGCAATGACACCAAGCCTATCGGAACTGACCCGCACTTTCGCAGGCATCGGATTTCTGTCTTTCGGGGGTCCGGCAGCCCAGATCGCGCTGATGCACCGGGTGATCATGGACGAAAAGCGGTGGGTGGATGAGGCGGATTATCTGCGCGCCCTGTCGTTCTGCATGCTTTTGCCGGGACCGGAGGCGATGCAGCTGGCGACCTGGATTGGCTGGCGGATGCACGGGGTGAAGGGCGGCCTGATCGCCGGGGGCCTGTTTGTGCTGCCGGGGGCGGCCGTGGTGCTGGCCCTGACGATGGTTTACGCCACCCTGGGCGATGTGCCCTTTGTGGCGGCCCTGTTCACCGGGGTGCAGGCCGCGGTCATCGCCATCGTGATCGAGGCGCTGGTCCGCGTCTCGCGCCGGGCGCTGAAATCGGCTGAAGGCTATTGGATCGCCATCGCCGCCTTTGCTGCCCTGTTCCTGTTTGACGCGCCCTTTCCGCTGGTGATCCTGACCGCTGGCCTCTGGGGCTTTCTCCGAACGCCTGCCGTTGCACGCGACCCCCTTGCCCCGGCCCCGCCCGCTGCCCTTGCACGGTCGCTCAGGGCGGCGGCGGTCTGGCTGGCGATCTGGCTTGCGCCGCTGACCGCACTGGTGCTGCTGGCCCCCGGACGGCTGGCCGAGATCGGGGTGTTCTTTTCAAAGCTTGCCGTGCTGACCTTTGGCGGTGCCTATGCGGTCCTGGCCTGGATGGCGCAGGACGTGGTCGAGGAAAAAGGCTGGCTGACCCTGACCCAGATGATGGATGGGCTTGGGCTGGCTGAAACCACACCGGGGCCGCTGATTCTTGTCAACCAGTTCGTCGGCTTCATGGCCGCAAATCAGGTGGGGGGCCTTGGGTTCGGCATCGCCGGGGCAGCGGTGGCGCTTTGGATGACCTTCATCCCGTCCTTCCTGTTCATCTTCACCGGTGCGCCGTTCATTGACCGCCTGACCCATATGCCGCGCCTTTCGGGGGCCTTGGCAGCGATCACGTCGGCGGTAGTCGGGGTGATTGCCAACCTGTCCTTGTGGTTTGCCCTGCATGTCCTTTTTGCCAGCGTGCCCGAGGTTGGGTTCGGACCCATGCAGCTGGCCCTGCCCGACCTTGCCACCCTGCGCCCCTTACCCGCCTTGATCGCTGTCGGGGCGGGGTTGGCGCTTCTATGGCGGCACTGGCCGCTTCTGTGGGTGCTTGCGCTTTCGGCAGCGACCTCGGGACTGGCCAGTCTTGTGTGACCGTGTGTGAGTTTCCGACCGCCGCCCCTTCCCTTGGGCTTCAAATCGCCTATGGTGGGGACAATCACGAAAGGGCATCCAGATGGCGCGTTCCATCGACTATGGCAATCTGATGCACCGCGCCTTGCGCGGGCTGATCCAGACCGTCCTGGCTGACGTGGCAGCGCAGGGCCTGCCCGGGGCGCACCATTTCTTCATAACCTTCGACACAACCTATCCGGGCGTAGAGATCGCTGACTGGCTGCGTGACCGATACCCGACCGAGATGACGGTTGTCGTGCAGCACTGGTATGAAAACCTGACGGTCACCGATGAACATTTCACCATTACCCTCAACTTCGGCAACAGTCCTGAACCGATGATCATCCCTTTCGATGCGGTGCGCACCTTTGTGGACCCCTCGGTCGAGTTTGGGCTGAAGTTTGAAACACAATCATCGGATGAAGATGACGACGATGAAGACGACGATGTTGAAGATGGGGATGCACCTGCCCGCACCGATGCGCAGGTCGTGTCACTTGACCAGTTCCGCAAGGGATAAGCGTTGAACGGTGATCTCGCGCTGTTCCGCCGCAGGCTGCTGCAAAATCCAAAACAGGTGTCGGCGCTTGCGCCATCGTCCCGTTACCTTGCGCGCGCGATGGCCGAAGGGCTGGGGCCCAAGACCGGCCGCGTCGTCGAATTCGGTCCTGGCACCGGCAGGCTGACCCGTGCAATTCTTGCGGCCGGGGTTCCGGTCCGGCATCTGGACTTGTTTGAGCTGGACAGCGACTTTGTCCGCCACCTGCACCAGCAGTTTCCAGGCGTGGCAGTGCATCACCTTGGCGCCGATCAGGCCGATGACGTGGTCGCTCCCGGCGTTGGTGCCGTGGTGTCGGGCTTGCCGCTTCTGTCGATGCCGCCCTCGGTGCGGGAGGCGATCGTGAGTGCCGCCTTCCGCATTCTTGCGCCGGGCGCGCCTTACATCCAGTTCACCTATGGCCCAAAGCCGCCGCTCCCGCCCGACACGATGGAAAAGCTGGGCCTTCGGGTTGAGGCTGGCACGAAGATCTGGCTGAACCTGCCTCCGGCGCGGGTCTATCGTTTCTACCGGGTTTGACAGGGCCTGACGGTATGCGACGGTATGCCAATTGATTTCGCCGCCCCCGAACGCTAGGACAGGCACGATATCCTGCAAGGAAGCACAAATGACCGCGACCCGAACCGAGACGGACAGCTTTGGTCCCCTTGAGGTGCCAGCCGACAAGTATTGGGGCGCGCAGACCCAACGGTCGATCATCAACTTTCCCATCGGCTGGGAACGCCAGCCCACAGCCATCATCCGTGCGCTTGGGGTGATCAAGAAGGCCTGCGCCCAGGTGAACATCGTGCAAGGCGACATCCCCGAGGATTTGGGACAGGCGATTGCCGCTGCGGCAACCGAAGTGATCGCGGGCCGCTTCGACGACAATTTCCCGCTGGTGGTCTGGCAGACCGGATCGGGCACCCAATCGAACATGAACGCGAACGAAGTGATCTCGAACCGAGCGATCGAGGTGCTGGGCGGCGTGATGGGGTCAAAAAAGCCCGTGCACCCGAATGACCATGTGAACATGGGGCAATCGTCGAACGACACTTTCCCCACCGCGATGCACGTCGCCATCGGCATGACGGCGCGCGATGTGCTGCTGCCGGGGTTGGAAAAACTCTCGGCGGCCCTTTGGGCAAAGTCGCATGAGTTCAAGGACATCATCAAGATCGGCCGCACCCATACGCAAGACGCCACACCACTAACCCTGGGACAGGAGTTTTCCGGCTATGCGACCCAAGTGGACAAGGGCATTGCCCGGGTGAAGATGTGCCTGCCCGACATCTATGAGCTGGCACAAGGCGGCACCGCCGTAGGCACCGGCCTGAACACGCGCGTCGGCTGGGACGTGCGGGTGGCGGCCGAGATTGCAGCGATCACCGGCCTGCCATTCGTCACCGCCCCGAACAAGTTCGAGGCGCTGGCCGCGCATGACGCGATGGTCATGTTCTCGGGCGCGTTGAAGACGGTCGCCGCCAGCCTGTTCAAGATCGCCAATGACCTGCGGCTTTTGGGCTCTGGCCCGCGGTCTGGTCTTGGCGAGCTGATCCTGCCAGAGAATGAACCGGGCTCATCCATCATGCCCGGCAAGGTCAACCCGACCCAGGCCGAAGCGCTGACGATGGTCTGCGCGCAAGTTATGGGCAACGACGCGGCGGTGGGTTTTGCCGGGTCGCAGGGCCATTTTGAACTCAACGTCTACAACCCGATGATGTCATACAACGTGTTGCAATCCATGCAGCTTCTGGGCGATGCGGCGGGGTCGTTCACCGACAACATGGTGGCAGGCACCCAGGCCAACGTGGCGCGGATCGACAAGCTGATGAAGGAATCGCTGATGCTGGTGACGGCCCTTGCGCCCACCATCGGCTATGACGCGGCAACCAAGGTGGCAAAGACCGCGCACAGGAACGGCACCACCTTGCGGGAAGAGGCGATTGCGCTGGGTTATGTCGACGGCGAGACCTTCGACCGCGTGGTGCGCCCCGAAGACATGATCGGCCCGAAAGGCTGACCCTTGGCCGAAATCGTCAAC
>JANPJU010000118.1:0-4090 GCA_031425675.1 Paracoccaceae bacterium
CAGGAAATGTCAGAGAAATGGGGGCCATGGGCCGTCTCCTCGTCAGTTTGGCGCCTACGAAACGCCCGGTTGCGGGTTATGTCGGATCACGATGTGCCAAGGCGCTGACGGGAAGTCAAGCCATGGGCGGTTCTTCGCGCGCAGGCTTTGGGACCTCTCACCCTTGGTCGAACCTGCGCCTATATTGCGGGGATGACAACGTACCTGACCACGCCGCAAGGCCGCCACATCGCCTATCACCAGACGCCTGGGCGCGGCCCTGGAATCGTATTTCTGGGCGGGTTCCGGTCGGACATGACCGGCTCCAAAGCCCAGCATCTGCAAGCCTGGGCCGAGGATGCCGGCCGCGCGTTCCTGCGGTTCGACTATTCCGGCCACGGCGCGTCACGCGGAGCCTTCGTTGACGGCAGTATCGGCGACTGGCGTGACGATGCGGCGGCCGTGATCGAGGTCTTGACCGACGGTCCGCAGATCCTTGTCGGGTCGTCCATGGGCGGGTGGATCGCCCTTTTGTTGGCGCGTGACCTGCCGGACCATGTGGCGGCGGTGGTCGGCATCGCCGCTGCTCCCGACTTTACCGAACGGATGTGGGAAGCCGCGTTTTCGCTGGCTGACCGCACCACTTTGCTGGAGGATGGCGTTCTTTTGCGGCCGTCCGACTATAGCGACGAGCCATACCCCATAACCCGTCGCCTGATCGACGATGGCCGGCAGCATCTTGTCCTGAACCGCCCACTGCCCTTGCCGATTCCGGTGCGGCTGCTGCAGGGCACCGCAGATACCGATGTGCCGCCCTCTGTCGCGCTGGGGCTGATGGACCACATTGACGCCTCAGACCTGCGCGTGACGCTGGTCAAGGGTGCAGACCACCGCTTTTCCACGCCTGCCTGTCTTGCCCTTCTGACGGCTACGCTAGAAGACCTGCTGCAGCCGCGTGATCCGCCAGTCGTCGACGGAGGGACAGCTTTGCAGAAATCGAACATCGGATAGTCAAAGGGCCGCCACACTCCTCTCGGCATGTGCCCAGATCAAGCTTTGAATTCATTGGTTTGTCGGCTACAATATTGTCATGCCAATGTCCCTTCATCCTGCATATTCCTGCATTTCAATCCCAGGGTCACCTGGATGACGGAACCGGTTGTTTTGATTCCTGGCTTCATGGCTGATGCGCGGGTGTTCATGCCGCAGATCGCCCATCTTGGCGCCACGCGTCAGATCATCCTGCTGACCCCCGGCATGGCCGACAGCGTGGAAAAAGTTGCGACCGAAGCCGCCCCCAACCTGCCGCCGCGATTTGCCGTCATCGGCCACGGCATGGGCGGCAACATCGCGATCGAACTGCTGCGCCGCCGCCCCGAAGCTGTCAGCCGGATTACCCTGATTGCCACCGACCCGCTGCCGGAGCCGCCCCGGCTTGCCGCCGCGCAAGAGGCGCTGATCGTCGCGGCCAAGACCGGCCACATGGCCGACTGTATTGCCCAGATGCTGCCCGAGGCGGCGCTGTACGATGCCCCCTGGAGGGGTGAGGTGCTGGCTTTGGTGCAGGACATGGCGGCCACCCTCGGGCCGGAACAGTTCACCCGACAGCTGCGCGCCATGCAACGCCGTCCGGATCAGCAAAAGACCCTGCGCAAGGCCAATGTCCCGACCCTGATCCTGGCAGGCGCAGCCGATACTATCGTACCCCGCCGCCGGGCCGAGTTTCTGGCCGGCATGATGCCGCATGGATGCCTTGAGATCATCGCCGAGGCTGGCCACCTGCCCCAGCTTGAACAGCCCGAGGCGGTGACCCGCGCGCTTGAGACATTCCTGTCAGGCCGCCTGCCAACCCTGATGCTGGCCTGAGCTCAGGCTCCGGACGCCAGCGAGATCTTTGGCTTGCGCCCGCCAGCCGCCTTTTCGCCACCCGCCGCCTTGTCGATGAAGCTGAGGACCAGGGGGCGGATGTTCAGACGCCAGCTTTTGCCCGCGAAGATGCCGTAGTGCCCAGCGCCAGGCTCCAGATGCTGGGCCTTCTGGTCATCGGACAGGCCGGTCAGCAGCTTCAGCGCCGCCACGCATTGCCCTGGGGCCGAGATGTCGTCATTTGCGCCCTCAACCGTCATAACCGCCACCTTGGTGATCGCGCCCATGTCGACCTGACGGCCCGCCACGACAAAGCTGTTGGTCGCAATCTCACGGTTCTTGAAGATGCGTTCGACCGTCGACAGGTAAAACTCGGCCGTCATATCCATCACGGCAAGGTATTCGTCGTAGAACCGGTTATGCGCGTCATGATCCGACGCCTCCCCCCGCGAGACGCGGAAGACCTGTTCGGCAAATGCCTTGCTGTGGCGTTCTGCATTCATGGTGATGAAGCTTTGCAGCTGCAGAAGCCCCGGATAGACCAGCCGCCCCGCGCCCTTGTGCTTGAACCCGACGCGCTGGATCGCCAGATGTTCCAGCTGGCCCATCGTCACCCGGCGGCCGAAATCCGTCACCTCGGTTGCGGCGGCATCGGGGTCCACCGGCCCGCCGATCAGCACCAGCGTTTTCGGCTGCGCATCGGGGTCTTCGGCGGCAAGGTAGGCCACGGCGGCAAGGGTCAGAGGCACCGGCTGACATACCGCAATCACATGGGTGTCGGGGCCCAGGGCCTTCATGAACTCGGCCAGATAGAGCGTGTAATCCTCAACATCGAACTTGCCGGCGGAAACCGGAATATCGCGCGCGTTGTGCCAGTCGGTGATGTAGACGTCGGCGTCCGGCAGCAAGGACGCGACGGTTGACCGCAGCAGCGTGGCATAGTGGCCCGACATAGGTGCCACCAGCAGCACCTTGCGCGCCATCGGCGGGCGGCGGCGGACGAAGAACTGCACCAGATCACCGAAGGGCTTTTCCACCACTGGCGTCACATCAACCAAGTGGTCCTGCCCGTCCGGGCCGACGATCGACCGGATGCCCCAGTCGGGCTTGGCGATCATGCGGCCGAAACTGCGCTCTGCCACCTCGCCCCAGGCGGCCATCATCGGCAGCACCGGGTTCATCGACAATGCGAAAGCCGGGTAAGACGCCATGGCCCGCGCAGTTGCACCCAACCACTCATTGGTGTTGCGCGCACTTTCCATCAGGTCATAGGTAAACATATACTTCATCGCGTCTCCTTGCCCGCAGGGGGGCCGATGTGGCAAGGCCGGTCAGGGGTATCTGACCGGCGGGCTGCCACAATGCTGCACAGCGGCGACGATAGGGGGGAAACGTTAGCATGACAACACCAGAGAATGTGCCCGATGCCGAAGCGCGCAGCGCCCGGCTGGATGCTAACCTTGCCAAGGTTGACCAATTGTCAAAGCGCCTGACAGCCGCGCTGACCCATCGCCAGAAGACCGACCCCTCGCTGAACGGCCCCGCGCCGGATGTCTACATGAAGGCCGCCGCCGCCTACCTCGCCGAAATGATGCACAATCCCGCCCGCGTGGTGGAACATCAGGTCGGCTATTGGGGCAAGACGCTGAAACACTACGTCGAGGCGCAACAGACCCTGGCCAAGGGTGAATTCAAGGCGCCCCCCGACCCCGGCCCCAAGGACCGGCGGTTTTCAAACCCGCTGTGGGAAACCCATCCCTTCTTCAACTACCTCAAGCAGCAGTACCTGCTGAACGCCGAGGCGATCACCACCGCCACCGCCGATATGGAAACGCTTGATCCCGCCGACCGCCGCCGCGTGGACTATTTCACGCGCCAGATCGTCGACATGTTTTCCCCCACGAACTTCCTTGGCACCAACCCCGACGCGCTGGAACGTGCCGTTGAAACCGACGGGATGAGCTTGGTCCAGGGCCTGGAAAACCTGGTCCGCGACATTGAAAACAATCAGGGCGATCTTCTGGTGACCCTTGCCGATCGCGAGGCGTTCAAAGTCGGCGAAAATCTGGCCACCACGCCGGGAGAGGTCGTCTACCGCAACCGGATGCTGGAGCTGATCCAGTATGCCCCCACGACTGAAAAGGTCCACAAGACCCCGCTGTTGATCTTCCCGCCTTGGATCAACAAGTTCTACATCATGGACCTGAAGCCCGCGAATTCGCTGATCAAGTGGATCGTCGATCAG
>JANPJU010000119.1:0-24700 GCA_031425675.1 Paracoccaceae bacterium
TCCGGCCTATATACCAACGCTGATGCTGGGGCAGAATAATCTGTTCTGGCTTGCGGCTTTGGTTGCGGCGCTTGCGGCCTTGCGTGACCAGCGCTGGATTGTAGCTGGAGTGTTCATCGGCTTGCTGACCCTGAAGCCGCAGTTGGGCTTGCTGATCCCGGTGGCACTGTTGGCCGCAGGAATGTGGCGGACAATCCTTGCGGCGACGGTCACCACAATCATCGTTGCCGCCCTGCCTACGTTCATTGTCGGCCTCGAGTATTGGACACTGCTGGCCGATCAGCTTTCCGTGCATGGAGAAAGCGTGTTTCTCTCCCTCCAAGACCTGTTTTTGATGGTTGGCCCGACTTTTCTTTGGACCCTGCTTGGCCTTTCGCCGGACATGGCCCTTTTGTTGCAGACCGGCGTGATTGCGATCTCGGCGGTAATCGTTGCGGTTTTGTGGCGGTCAACGTCAGTCAGCTTTGAAACCAAGATGGCGGGTCTGCTGATCGCGATGCTGCTCTCTGCGCCATACCTTTGGTATTATGAGGCTGCGATCATGCCGATCATCGGGATTTGCATGCTGCGCGCAGGAATGATCGGGCGCACCGTGCCACAACTGTTTTTGCTGTTTTGCCTGTGGATGGGCGGTATGCTTCAAGGCGTCAATGGAATCCTCGGGTGGGTTGACGGCAGGTTGATCGGCGCCACGCTGGTCACGCCGGTTCTTGTTGCTGCCATGGCGATCGTCCTTCTCCACTTTCTGTCTGCCACCAGGACCGCCCAGCCATCGATGGCCTGACCGACTGTCGCCCGACCAACTGCTGTGAAGACACCAAGGCCCACCTGTCTCTTTACCTGAACGGAAAAGCACCATGTCAGCACTGAACATCAAAAAAGGCTCATCCAGCCATTCGGCCTATGACCTTCGCGACAGCCACTCGCAGATCGAGGAAAGCCATACCCTTGCCGTGATCGTGGAAAACGAACCGGGGGTACTGGCGCGTGTCATCGGTCTCTTTTCGGGCAGGGGCTACAACATCGACAGCCTGACCGTGGCCGAGGTGGACCACACCGGCCACCGCAGCCGCATCACCGTTGTCACGCGCGGCACGCCCGCTGTGATCGACCAGATCGAGGCGCAGCTGCGCCGGATGGTGCCGGTCTATGACGTGCATGACCTGACGGCCGAAGGGCCATCTGTCCAGCGTGAACTGGCGCTGATCAAGGTGGCAGGCAAAGGTGCCGCCCGGGTCGAGGCGCTGCAACTGGCCGAGATTTTCCGCGCCAATGTGGTCGATTCCACGCTGGAAAGCTTTGTGTTCGAAATGACCGGCACCCCGGACAAGATTGACGCCTTTGCTGACCTGATGCGCCCGCTTGGCCTTCTGGAGATTGCCCGCACCGGCGTGGCCGCCCTGTCGAGGGGCGTCTGACAGGATGCAGCCCAAGGCCTTGACCCTTGCCGCAGACGCGCGGTTGCAAGCCTTTGCCGGAAGGCCTGCGCGTCTTGTGGTTGTCCTTGGAGTCAGCCTGACGCTATTCTTTGTGATCCTCCTCGTGGCCACAGCCTTTATCCTTACGTCAGAAGCCGGGGTGCGAACGCTGGATTCTGATTTCAGGGTGTTCTGGGGCGCGGCCCGGTTGGCGTTGACCGATCAGCCCCTTGCCGTCTTCGATCTGGCGCGACTTGAGGCTGAATATGGCGTTGTCACCGAAGATTGGATGCCATGGCTTTATCCGCCGGGCTATTTGTATTTGGTGGCCCCCTTCGGCTTGATGCCCTATGCCGTGGCCTTCTTGGTCATGACCGCGTTGTCCATCGTGGCGATGGCCTGTGCCACCCGGCCCTTTGTCGGCGGCATTGCGCCCTTGGGCGCAGCGATGGCCTTGGCCCCGGCCTATATGCCGGCCTTGATCATCGGCCAGAACAGCCTGATCTGGCTTGCGGTGCTGCTGGCCGCCATGGGTGCGATGCGGTCTGGTCGGGCGGTGCTTGCCGGGGTTCTGATCGGCTGTCTGACACTGAAGCCACAGCTTGGACTCATGATCCCGTTTGCCTTGCTGGCTGCCGGCCAATGGCGGACGATCCTTGCAGCGGCGGGCACAGCCACTGCTCTGGCGGCCTTGCCCACTCTGGTCGTCGGGGTGGAGTATTGGCCGCTGCTGGTTACCCGGATGTCGCAGCACGCTGCGCAGATGTACGCGTTGGCGGATGAGTTGTTGTTGACCGTTGGCCCCCTCTTTATGGCCGTACAGCTTGGCCTGTCCACGGCAGCGGCAGTGACCCTGCAGTGGGGCATCTCTGCCGTGGCCGCCCTATCGGTAGCCCTTCACTGGCGGTCGGGTCGGGTTGGTTTTGATGCCAAAGTGGCGCTGCTGTTGATCGCGATCCTGATCTCGGCCCCGTACCTTTGGTATTATGAGGCCGCGCTGATGCCCGCGATCAGCCTTTTTCTCATGCGGGCGGGCATCCTGACAACGCGACTGCCGCATCTTGTATTGATTGTCCTGTTGTGGATCGGCGCAGGGCTGCAATCGCTGGACCTGGTCTTTCCGCTGTTCAACGACCGCTATCTTGGCGCTGTGATCGTCACGCCGGTGCTTTGTATCGTCTTCGTCTTGTGCTGGGTCCACTTCATAAGAGCAAGCCGAATGACCGCCGCACCGGCCTGAGCGTGGCTTACTGGCCGGTGAAGCGGGGGCGGCGCTTTTCCAGAAAGGCAGCAACGCCTTCGCGGAAGTCTGTACTGGCGCCACACACCCCCTGCAACCGCGCTTCCAGCGCCAATTGCGTGTCCAGGTCCTGATCGAACGCGCCCCGCAGCGCCTGCTTCAACGCCGCGTAAGCGCCGGTCGGGCCCTCGGCAAGCTGCGCCGCCCGTGCGGCCACCACCTCGGCAAAGCGGGCGTCCGGCACGGCTTCCCAGATCATGCCCCAGGCCTCTGCCTTCGCGGCACTCACCGGTTCGGCCAGAAGGGCCGCGCCCATCGCGCGTTGCAGGCCCACCCGGCGCGGCAGAAAGCTGGTGCCGCCTGCGTCCGGGATCAGCCCGATCCGCGAGAACGCCTGAATAAAGCTGGCACTTTCGCAAGCGATCACCAGATCGCAGGCAAGCGCGAGGTTCGCCCCCGCCCCTGCCGCCACGCCGTTGACCGCCGCAATCACCGGAACCGGGGCGTCGGTGATTGCGCGGATCATGGGCACATATTCGTCGTTGAGCACGGCCTCGAAATCCACCGCGCCAAGGCTTTGCGCATCGCCAAGGTCCTGGCCCGAACAGAATGCCCGCCCTGCCCCGGTCAGCACGATCACCCGGCCGTCAACCGCCGCAAGCAGAGCCGCCGTCAGATCTGCCCGCAAATCCCGGTTCAGTGCATTCATCACTTCCGGCCGGTTCAGCGTGATTGTCGTCACGCCATTGGACTTGGTCACCGTGATGCTGGTCATGAAAGCGCCCCCTAGCGATGTGGCAAGGCTAACGGTTTACCCGCGTCGCCCCCAAGCCCGACGCCGCGTCACTCTTTCAGGATTTCGCGCAAACGGGCCTCGTCCGCCTCGGTCAGGGGGGCCTCGGGCACCACGCGGCGGCGTTGCGCGGCGACGGCAATCGCGATCGCTGCCAGAAAAAGCGCCGGCCCCGCCAGCCACAAGATCAGGTTTGACCCTTCGGCGCGCGGGTTGAACAGAACGAACTCGCCATAGCGGGCGACGATGTAGTCCACCACCTCACGGTCGGTATCGCCCGCCAACAGCCGCTCGCGGATGATCAGCCGCAGGTCGCGGCTGATCGGGGCAAAGCTGTCGTCGATGGATTCGCCCTGGCAGACCGGGCAGCGGATGTCGCGGCTGATCTCACGCGCGCGCGCCTCAAGGCCCGGATCGGCCAGCATTTCATCCGGCTGCACTGCCAACGCCGGAGTGGCAAAAAGCAGAAGGCCAAGGATCAGACCCCTCATTCCGCCGGCACCCCGACCGGGACCGCCACCTTACGCGCGCCTGCCGCCACCCGAAAACGCCGGTCGGTCAGGCTGATCATCCCGCCAAATGCCATGAGAAGGCAGCCGCCCCACAGCCAGTTGGCAAAGGGCTCGAGATAGCTGCGTACCGCCCAGCCACCGGATTGCTGCCGGTCGCCAAGCACGATGTAGACATCGCGCAGGAAACCATAGTCGATCCCGGCCTCGGTCGTGGGCATACCCGCAACGGGGTAGACGCGCTTTTCAGGGGTCAGGGTCGCCACAACCTTGCCATCCCGCAAGACCGTCATGAAACCCATGGTGGACAGGTAATTCGGCCCCTCCACCTCACGCACATCATCCAGCCGCACCTCATAGGCGCCCAACGGGAAGGTCTCACCCACCTGCACCACGCGGATGTCCTCGATCTTCCAGGCCAGCATGGCAGACACCGCAAAGATCGTGATCCCAAGGCCGCCATGCGCCACGAATTTGCCCCAGTCGGCGCGCGGCAGGCGCGTCAGCCGGGCGAGGCGTGGGCCAATCCCCTCCCGCCCGGTGCGCTGCCAAAAGTCCGCCAGCGCGCCGAACAGCACCCAAGCGCCCAGTGCAAGGCCAACGGGACCAAGCGCGGTCTGGTTGGTCTGCATCGCAAAGGCCAGCGCGCCCAACGACAGTGACAGGATCAGCGCCGGCACCAATGCCCGCACGTTGCGCAGGATGCTGCCGCGTTTCCACGCCAACATCGCGCCGGGTGGCAGGATCAGCGCCAGCGCCACGACAAACGGGCTGAAGGCAGCGTTGAAGAACGGCTCACCCACAGACAAGGTGCGGCCCAGCAACAACTCGGCGATCAAGGGCCAGATCGTGCCGATGAAGATCACAAAGGCCGACACGGCCAGCAGGATGTTGTTGGCCACCAGTGCACTTTCCCGGCTGACGACGGCGAAGATGCCCTTTGCCTCCATCGCTCCGGCCCGCAGCGCGAACAGGATCAGCGCGCCGCCGGTGAAGAAGCCCAAGATCAGCAGGATGAACACGCCGCGATCAGGATCATTGGCAAAGGCGTGAACGCTGGTGATGACGCCAGACCGCACGATGAACGTGCCGATCAGGCTGAACCCGAAAGCCATGATCGCCAGCAGGATCGTCCACGCCTTCAGGCTTTCGCGCTTTTCCACCACGATGGCACTGTGCAACAGGGCGATGGCCAGAAGCCAGGGCATGAAGCTGGCGTTTTCCACCGGGTCCCAGAACCAGAAGCCACCCCAGCCAAGCTCGTAATACGCCCACCAAGACCCCAGCGCGATGCCGATCGTCAGGAATATCCACGCTGCCAGCGTCCATGGCCGGACCCAGCGGCCCCAGGCGGCATCGACGCGGCCTTCGATCAGGGCGGCCACGGCAAAGCTGAACGCCATGCTCAAGCCCACATAGCCAAGATAAAGAAACGGCGGATGGAAAGCCAGGCCGGGGTCTTGCAACAACGGGTTCAGATCCTGCCCGTCAAGCGGCGGGGCCGCCAGCCGCCAGAACGGGTTGGACGTCAGAAGCATGAACAACAGGAACGCCACCCCGATCATGCCCTGCACCGACAGGACGCGCGCTTTCAATCGCATAGGCAGGTTGCCGCCCCAGACCGCGACCGCCCCGCCATAGACCGCCAGGATCAGGACCCACAGCAGCAACGACCCCTCATGGTTGCCCCAGACGCCACTGATCTTGTACAGCAGCGGCTTTTCGGTGTGTGAATTGCCCACAACAACCGCAAGAGAGAAGTCCGAGGCGACAAAGGCCCAGGTCAGGACAGCAAAGGCGGTGGCCACCAGCACCAGTTGGATCATCGCCGCAGGCTCGGCGAGGGCCATCAGACGTGCATCGCCCCGATACGCCCCCCACATGGGCAGCGTCGATTGCACCAGCGCCACCATCAGCGCCAGAATCAGCGCGAAATGCCCAAGTTCGATGATCATGGCCTACTCCCGTTTCCATCTCATGATAGGCTTCGGCGCGGTCAGAAGGAATACCCTGCGCCCTTCCGCCGCGCCGCTTGGCAGTTTGCCGGGGTGCGGGCGCCGGCACCGGCCATTTGTGCGTTGCCACCGGCCATCCGCCGCCGCTACACCCACCCGAACCGCAGCGAGGACCACATGCCAAAAACCATCCTGATCGGCGCGCCCATCGACAGCGGCCAACAGCGCCCCGGCTGCCTGATGGGCCCGGCCGCCTACCGCGTCGCGGGTCTTGCGCGTGAGATTGCCGCCGAAGGTCACCCGGTCGAAGATTGGGGTGATCTGACCCTGCCGCCGCTGCTTGCGGTTGCCTGCCCGAACCCCGTGGTCCATTCCCTCGCTGAAACGGTGGGCTGGACGGTGGCGCTGATGGACCGCGTCGACGATGCCCTGTCGCAGGGCGCGTTCCCGATCATCATGGGCGGTGATCATTCGCTGGCCCTGGGCTCTGCCGCCGGGGCTGCGGCCTTTGCCCAGCGTCAGGGCCGGCCGCTGTTCCTTTTGTGGCTTGATGCACATTCCGACTTTCACACCCCCCTGACCACCACCACCGGCAACCTGCATGGCACTCCCCTTGCCTACATCGCCGGGCGCGAGGGGTTTGACGCTTTCCCGCCCTTTCCGGCCCCGGTTTCCGCCCACAGGATCTGCATGTTCGGCATCCGGTCGGTCGATCCGGCCGAGCAGGCCGCCATGTTGGTTCATGACATTCAGGTCAACGACATGCGGGTGATCGACGAACGCGGCCTTGTCGCCCCCTTGCGTGAGTTTCTGGACCTTGTGCGCAGCGAGGGCGGGATGTTGCATGTATCGCTAGACGTCGATTTCCTTGACCCCTCGATCGCGCCGGCCGTCGGCACCACTGTGCCCGGCGGCACCACCTTTCGTGAGGCGCATCTGGTGATGGAACTGTTGCACGAATCCAGCCTGGTCACGTCGCTGGATCTGGTCGAACTGAACCCCTTCCTGGATGACCGTGGCATGACCGCCCGCTTGATGGTGGACCTGGTGGGCAGCCTGATGGGCAAAAAGGTCTTCGACCGCCCGACGAGGTCGAAATGACCTTGAACCTTGTGCCCTTCGTATCGGTAGACAAGATGATGCGGCTGGTCCTGCATCTTGGCATCGAACGCGTCCTGACCGACCTTGCGGGTGAGATCGAGGATGACTTTCGCCGCTGGCCCCTGTTCGACAAGACCCCTCGCATCGCCAGCCACTCCGACGTCGGGGTGATCGAACTGATGCCTACGTCGGACGGCGTCACCTATGGGTTCAAATACGTCAACGGCCATCCGGCCAACATGAAGCAGGGTCTGCAAACCGTCACCGCCTTTGGCCTGCTGGCAGATGTCGCCACAGGCTACCCGGTGCTTTTGTCGGAAATGACCATCCTCACCGCCCTGCGCACCGCCGCTACATCGGCGATGGCGGCGAAATACCTTGCCCCGGCAAACGCCACGACCATGGCCCTGATCGGCAACGGCGCGCAGGCGGAATTCCAGGCCCTCGCCTTCAAGGCGATCTGCGGGCTGACCGATGTGCGGCTTTACGACATCGACCCCGCCGCCACCGCCAAATGCGCACGGAACCTTGCCGGATCAGGCCTCAACGTCGTGCAATGCAGCACCCCGGAAGCGGCGATTCTTGGCGCGCAGATCATCACCACCGTCACCGCCGACAAGACCAACGCCACCATCCTGACCGACAACATGCTGGGTGCGGGCGTCCATATAAACGGCGTTGGCGGCGATTGCCCCGGCAAGACCGAGTTGCACCGCGACATCCTGCTGCGGTCGAAGATCTTTGTCGAATATCCAGCCCAGACAAGGGTTGAGGGGGAAATCCAACAACTGCCCCCCGACCATCCGGTGATCGAGCTTTGGGAGGTCATCACCGGCGCCACGCCCGGGCGCACCAGCGCCGATCAGGTCACGCTGTTCGATTCCGTGGGCTTCGCGATCGAGGATTTTGCCGCCCTGCGCTACATCCTCGCGAAATCGCAGGCGACCGGCCACTTCGACAACCTCGACATGATTGCCGACCCAGACGATCCGCGCGACCTTTACGGCATGCTTTTGCGCGCCGCGGGTTAATGGATGCGAAATTCACCCACCACATTGCGCCATTCACCGGGCGCAATCAGTTTGCGATGGGTGAAGCGGACGGAATGAAGCGGCCCGTCAATATTGTCGTGCCAGAATTCGATGAAACGGAAAAGTTCGGGATAATCGGGCGCAAGATCATAGTCCTGCCAGACGAAGCTGTTGAGAACAT
The DNA here is from genome assembly GCA_031425675.1 of Paracoccaceae bacterium. Classification (GTDB taxonomy): domain Bacteria; phylum Pseudomonadota; class Alphaproteobacteria; order Rhodobacterales; family Rhodobacteraceae; genus Tabrizicola. Next base: position 8,229 of record JANPJU010000119.1, read on the forward strand.
TGCGATAATCCGGCATCCGGTAGTAAAGTTCAGCGGTGGTCAACCCGTAGCCCTTCAGCATCCGCTGGGTCTCATTTCCTGCCATGTGGTGGCCCTTTCTTGCCTGCTTTCGCCAGATGATGCAGAAGCTGAATTAAAAATCCATGAAAACAGCATGTTGTCACTCATGTCTCACGGCTGCCAGCAGATGTTGCCCCGCCATTGCACCCCATAGCTTGAATGGTGTATCCTTTTCCCAGCTAAATCTTGTGATTTGATGATAGGCGGACCGAACAGTGGCTGATACTCCCGAAGACACTGAAAAAACAGAAGAAACGCCGCAGCGCACAGTACATGACGGCCCGCAGATCGACATCGCGGCCGAGATGAAGACCGCCTACCTCGACTACGCGATGAGCGTGATCGTCTCCCGCGCCATTCCTGACCTGCGGGATGGGCTGAAACCCGTCCACCGCCGCATCCTGTTTGCGATGCACGAATCCGGCAACACCCATGACAAGGCCTATCGCAAATCGGCGCGGCCCGTGGGCGACACGATGGGGAAATACCACCCGCACGGCGATTCTGCGATCTATGACGCGCTGGTGCGTATGGCGCAGCCGTTCTCCATGTCGCTTAAACTTCTGGATGGCCAAGGCAACTTCGGCTCGATGGACGGCGATAACGCCGCCGCCATGCGCTATACCGAAGTGCGGATGGACAAGCCCGCCGCCTTCCTTCTCGCCGATATCGACAAGGAAACCGTCGACTTCCAGGACAACTATGATGGCAAGGACCGTGAACCCACCGTCCTGCCCGCCCGTTTTCCCAACATGCTGGTCAATGGTGCGGGCGGCATTGCGGTCGGCATGGCCACCAACATCCCACCGCACAACCTTGGTGAAGTGATCGACGGCACCCTTGCGATGATCGCCGACCCAGACATCAGCATGGAAGCGCTGATGGACATCATCCCCGCCCCGGATTTCCCGACCGGCGCGCTGATCCTTGGCCGTTCCGGCGCGCGCAAAGCGTACTTGGAGGGGCGCGGCTCAGTCATCATCCGCGCGAAAACCCATATCGAGGAAATCCGCAAGGACCGCTTCGCCATCGTCATCGACGAGGTGCCCTATCAGGTCAACAAGGCCACGATGATCGAAAAGATCGCCGAACTGGTGCGCGACAAGCGGGTCGAAGGCATCTCCAACATCGCCGACGAATCCGACCGGATCGGCGTGCGCGTGGTGATCGAACTCAAGCGCGATGCGACGCCGGATGTGGTCCTGAACCAGCTTTTCCGCTTTTCGGCCATGCAGATCAGCTTTGGCTGCAACATGCTGGCCCTGAACGGCGGCCGCCCGGAACAACTGACGCTGCGCGATTTCCTTAGCCATTTCATCACCTTCCGTGAGGAAGTTGTTGCCCGCCGGACCGCTTACGAACTGCGCAAAGCCCGCGAACGCAGCCACGTCCTGTGCGGTCTGGCTGTCGCCGTGTCCAACGTCGATGAAATCGTCCGCACCATCCGCGCCTCTGCAGATGCGGCGGAAGCGCGCGAAAAGCTGATGACCCGCCGCTGGCCTGCCCATGACATCATCGCCTACATCAAGCTGATCGACGACCCCAGTCACACGGTCAACGACGACGGCACCTATAACCTGAGCGAGATTCAGGCCCGCGCGATCCTTGATCTTCGCCTGCAACGCCTGACCGCGCTTGGGGTGAAGGAAGTCACCGACGAACTTGAAGAACTGGCCGCCAAGATCAAGGATTACCTTGAGATTCTGGGCTCCCGTGACCGGATCATGGCGATCATCTCAGCCGAACTGGCCGAGATGAAGCAGATGTTCGCCGTCCCCCGCCGGACCGAGATTGTCGACTGGGCCGGCGACATGGAAGACGAAGACCTGATCGAGCGTGAGGATATGGTCGTCACCATCACCTCGGGCGGTTACATCAAGCGCACGCCTTTGGCAGAGTTCCGGTCGCAAAACCGGGGCGGCAAGGGGCTCGCGTCTATGCAGACCAAGGAAGATGACGTCGTCACCACACTTTTCGTAGCCAATACACATACTTGGCTGCTGTTCTTCACAACCGATGGCATGGTCTACAAGCTGAAGACCTGGCGCCTGCCGCTGGCGGGCCGCACCGCCAAAGGCAAGGCGATGGTCAACATCCTGCCGATCACGGCAGGCGTCTCCATCGCCGCCCTGATGCCGGTCGACGTGCCCGAGGAGGAGTGGGAAACCCTCCAGATCGTCTTCGCAACCAGCGATGGCGACGTGCGACAGAATGATCTTTCCGACTTCACCAACGTCATGCGCAACGGCAAGATCGCGATGAAACTGCCCGACGGCATCACCCTGGTGAACGCCGCCATCGCCGACGACCAGGACGATGTGATGCTGGTCACCGAAGCTGGCCGCGCCATCCGCTTCCCCACCACGGAAATCCGCGTGTTCAAATCCCGCGGCTCCACCGGCGTGCGGGGCATCCGTCTGGCTGAGGGGGATCATGTGGTCTCGATGTCAATCATCCGCCACTTCGAGGCTGATCCGGCAGAACGTGAGGCCTACCTCAAGCAACGCCGTCTGATGGCCGGCGTCACGGAAGACGAGGCGGATGATGAGGAAGAAACCGTTGCCGCAGGCCAGCTTAGCCCAGAACGCTACGCCCAGATGTCGGCGGCGGAGGATCTTATCCTGACGATCACCAAGGGTGGGTCCGGCAAGCTGTCCTCCAGCCACGACTACCCCGTCCGGGGCCGTGGCGGCATGGGGGTCAAGGCCATCTCCCCCGGCCCGCGCGGTGGCCGCATCATCGCGTCCTTCCCGGTCACCACCTCTGACCAGATCATGCTGGCCACCTCGACCGGCCAGTCGATCCGCGTGCCGGTGGACCAGATCAGCTTCCGCTCGCGGTCTGCGGGGGGCGTCAAGGTGTTCAACGTCGCCGGGGATGAGGAAGTGGTTTCCGTCGCCCGCGTCGCCGAACAGGGCGATGAAGAGGCTTGAAGACGCGCTCGCCGTCCTTGCGGCGGCGGGCGAAACCATCACCTACGGCGCCCTTGCGAAAACGCTTGGCCTTCGGATGGGTGAACTAACCGCTGAACTGGAAAACCTGATGGAGGTGGACGCCGCCGCAAACCGCCCGTTCCGCGCCGCCCTCCTCCGCCAGCGCCTCTCGCTCGACAACCTCCCCGCGCCCGGCTTTTTCCTGAAAGCCGCTGAACTTGGTCATGCGACGGAGGACCCCGCCGCCTTCACTCAATCCCACCGCATAGCCAATTTTCTGTCCCCAAATATCCCGGGGTGAATTGGCCCGCAGGGACAAGAGGGGCAGCGCCCCTGCTTGCCACGCCCGGCCCGCAAAGCTACATCACCGGTATGGAAACACTTCACATCATCGGCGGTGGCATGGCCGGGTCCGAAGCTGCCTGGGCCGCCGCCAACGCGGGCATCCCCGTCGTCATCCACGAAATGCGCCCCAAGGTTGGCACCTTCGCCCACCGCACTGGGGATTTCGCGGAAATGGTCTGCTCCAATTCTTTCCGGTCGGACGATCACGAACAGAACGCGGTCGGCCTGCTGCATTGGGAAATGCGCACTGCGGGCGGGTTGGTGATGGAGATGGCGGAAAAACACCGCCTTCCAGCCGGGGGCGCGCTGGCCGTGGACCGTGATCCCTTTGCGGCCGCCGTCACTGCCGCACTGAAGGCGCATCCACTGATTTCCGCTAGTTATGAAGAGGTTACCGAACTTCCCTTATCCGGCCACTGGATCATTGCCACCGGCCCCTTGACCAGTGCGCCCTTGGCCCAATCCATCAAGGCCGCGACCGGTGCCGACGCGCTGGCCTTCTTCGACGCCATCGCCCCCATCGTCTATGCCGACAGCATCGACATGGGCACCGCCTGGATGCAGTCACGTTATGACAAGGGCGAGACCGAGGATGAACAGAAGGCCTACATAAATTGCCCGATGACCAGAGATGAGTATGAGGCGTTCATCGACGCCTTGCTGGCGGCTGAGAAGACCGAGTTTCATGAGGGTGAGACGGCGGGATATTTCGACGGCTGCCTGCCGATCGAAGTGATGGCAGAACGCGGCCGCGAAACCCTGCGCCACGGACCGATGAAGCCGGTCGGCCTGACCAATGCGCACAAGCCCGACCAGAAGGCCTATGCCGTGGTGCAACTGCGGCGCGATAACAAGCTGGGCACGCTTTACAACATCGTCGGGTTCCAGACAAAGATGAAGTACGGTGCGCAAACCTCTGTTCTGAAAACGATTCCTGGCCTGCAAGATGCCAGCTTTGCCAGGCTGGGCGGCATCCACCGCAATACCTTCATCAACTCGCCCACCCTACTGGACGCGCAGATGCGCCTGAAATCCCATCCGCATATCCGCTTTGCCGGCCAGATCACCGGCGTCGAAGGCTATGTCGAGTCCGCCGCGATGGGCCTTCTAGCCGGTCGCATGGCCGCAGCCGAGATCAAGGGCGAAACCTTGTCACCTCCACCGCCGGAAACTGCGATGGGCGCCCTTGTGACCCATATCACCGGCGGCGCCGAGGCCAAGACCTTTCAGCCGATGAACGTCAATTTCGGTCTTTTCCCACCGATCGAGGCCAAAGGCGGCCGCCGGGGTCGCACCGTCCGTTACAAGGCCTATACGGACCGCGCGAAAGACCTTTTCACGCAATGGCTTTCGTAACCCGCTTTGCCCCGTCGCCCACTGGCCCCCTGCATCTGGGGCATGCATACTCGGCCATCCTTGCGCATGACATCGCGCGGGCAAAAGGGGGGCGCTTCCTGCTTCGGATGGAGGACACGGATCTTGAACGCAGCACACCCGGCTATGACGCGCTGATTCAGGACGACCTTCGCTGGCTTGGTCTGACGTGGGATGGGCCGATCCGTCGCCAGTCCGAACATCTTGCCAGCTACAACGCCCGCCTTGAAGCTATTGTGGACAAAGGCCTGCTTTACCCCTGTTCCTGCACGCGCTCCGACATTCGCGCCGCGACAGCGGCGCCGCAGGAAGGTGTTGCGTTCAACGTCTATCCAGGCACCTGCCGGGGGCGCGCGATGTCCAGCCGTCTGCCCGGAGATGCGTTGCGCCTGGATCTTGCTGCTGCGATGCACTCTCTTGTGGCCAGCAACCTTGCCTTTCAGGAGACCGGACCGGACTTTGCCGGCCTTCACCTAATCGACCCGGATCACGCCTGCGGGAAAATCGGCGATGTGGTCCTGTCGCGCAAAGGTGAGGATATCGTCGCATATTTCCTGGCTGCCGCACTCGACGATGCCGATCAAGGGGTTACCCATGTGATCCGTGGCGCGGACCTCTTTGATTTCACCCCGGTTCAGGTGATCCTGCAGCAGCTTTTTGCGTTGCCGACGCCGATCTATCATCACCACCGCTTGATCCGCGACGATCAGGGCAAGCGGCTGGCCAAGCGGGACGATGCCCGGGCAATCGCGAAATACCGGGCGGAAGGTGCTACGCCAGCCGACATCCGCCGCATGGTCGGGCTATAGCGGCTGGGTCAGTTCAACCTCATCCCCGTCGCGCACCGCTGTATAAAAGCAGGACCGTCGCCCGGTGTGGCAGGCCGGCCCCTCTTGTTCCACCAGTGCCAAAAGGCAATCCCGGTCGCAATCCACCCGCAGTTCCACCAGCCGCTGGTGGTGGCCAGAGGTTTCGCCCTTGACCCAGAAGTCCCCCCGCGACCGCGACCAGTAGGTGACCTTGCCTGTCGCAAGCGTTGCCGCGACGGAGGCTGCGTTCATCCACGCCATCATCAGCACTTCACCCGAAGCATGGTCTTGCGCCACGCACGGGATCAGGCCGGTGGCGTCAAATTTCAGACGGGAAGGATCAAAGCGCATACGGTTTCTCCGTGATGGGCGGGTCTTGGCAGGCGGGCTGTCGCGGCCTACATATACCGCAAGGCAGGAACATTCCATGAGCGACGGCGATCTCATCAACCTTTACTCTGCCCGCATCCTGGCCCTTGCCGCGGATATTCCGCATCACAGACGTCTTTGCGAAGCGCAAGGCACGGCAAGACGCCGGTCGCCATTGTGTGGGTCTACCGTCACGGTCGATGTCACGGTTCAGGACGGGCGGATTGCGGCCTTTGGGCAGGATGTCAAGGCCTGTGCCCTTGGTCAGGCTGCGGCCGCCATTCTTGGCAGTTCGGTGATCGGCCGCAGTTTGCCAGAGCTTGAGGCCGCACGGACCCAACTGAGTGCCATGCTGAAAGCTGGCGGGCCACGGCCTGACGCCCCTTTCACCGCTTTCGAAGTGCTGATCCCCGCGCGCGACTACAAGAACCGCCACGCCTCGATCCTGTTGCCGATCGAGGCGGTTTGCGAAGCGATGGCCGCCGCAACAGCCACCACATAAAAAAACCGCCGCACGTCAAGAGACGGCGGCGGCATAGTAGCGCATCTGGGAATGGCGGACCGGCGGACCATGGCTGGCATGGGGGAAGGCCGGTCACCCTTGGGGAACAGAGCGCGGGGCAGAAACCGAAAAAACGTCAGGCAAGGCCGGGCACGGCGAGCACGGCGAAAAGCAGGACAAACAGCGCAAGAAGACCGACCGTATCTTCGACAGCACCGCGGGGGGTGTGGGTCAAAAGGGTTTTAACGGCGGCTTTCATTGTGATCTCCCTGATTGTTCCTGTATTGTTCCCATATCAGGGCTGCCGTGTAAAGAACTTTTTAAGAACATAGGAGAACATAGTATGAACAAGTCGCGATAGGCAGTGGCGCGTCAGGTTTGCTGCGTGTCTGTATTGCTGGTTGAGCGGCGGCGAAGTGCGTCCTTAGCCCACACCGATCAGCCGGATTGCCCGGTCCTGGTCCAGCAGCCAAAGCAGCGCCCGCACCGCCTTTCCGCGCTGGCTGGACAGGGTCGGGTCGTCGTGCAGCAGTTTTCGGGCGTCTGACTGCGCCACGGACATCAGCGCCGATTGCCTTTCAAGGTCAGCCACGCGAAAGCGCGGCAGTCCCGATTGCGCGGTGCCGATCAGATCTCCGGCCCCGCGCATCGCAAGGTCCTCCTCGGCGATGCGAAAGCCATCCTCGGTGTCGCGGATCGTGGTCAGCCGCCGCGCGCCCGTCTCATTCAGCGGCGCCTGATACAGCAGCAGGCAGGTCGAGGCCGCATCTCCGCGCCCGACCCTGCCCCGCAGCTGATGCAGTTGTGCCAGACCAAAGGTTTCGGCCCGCTCAATCACCATGATCGTGGCGTTGGGCACGTTCACCCCAACCTCGATCACCGTTGTTGCCACCAGGACCGACGTCTCGCCCGCCACAAACCGGGCCATGGCTGCGTCCTTGTCAGCGGGCGGCATCTGACCGTGGACCAGACCGACCCTGTCCCCCAGCGCCGCGCGCAGGGACCGGAACCGTTCCTCGGCGCTGGCATAATCCACCACTTCGGATTCTTCGACCAAAGGGCACACCCAATAGGCCTGACGCCCCTCAGCAACCGCGCGGCGCAGATGATCCACAACCTCATCCAGTCGTTCATCCGACACCATCGCGGTGCGGATCGGTTTGCGGCCCGCCGGTTTTTCATCCAGCACCGAGACATCCATATCGCCATGCGTGGCCAGCGCAAGGCTGCGGGGAATCGGCGTCGCGGTCATCACCAGCACATCGACCGCCTCACCCTTTGCCCCAAGCTCCATCCGCTGGGCCACGCCAAAGCGGTGCTGTTCATCGACAACCGCAAGCCGAAGATCCTGAAACGCCACGTCTTTTTGAAAGACAGCATGAGTGCCGACCAAAAGCGGGATGCGTCCCATGGCCAGATCTTCCAGCTTCATCGCCCGGTCTGCGCCTCTGTCGCGCCCGGTCAACAGCTCCAGCCGCACCCCCGCCGCACGGGCAAGGGGGGCAAGCCCTTCGAAATGCTGGCGGGCCAGAATCTCGGTCGGGGCCATCATCACGCCCTGCCCGCGCGCCTCGACCGCGATCAAAAGCGCCTGAAACGCCACGAGTGTCTTGCCCGACCCAACATCACCCTGCAGAAGGCGGTTCATCCGCAAGGGCTGTGCCATATCGGTCGCAACTTCGGCCACCGCGCGGATCTGGGCGCCCGTCGGCGCATAGGGCAGACTTTCCAGCACCTTTGCGCGCAAAGCCCCATCGCCAACCGTCGCCACCCCGTTGCCACGTCTGATCTGTGCACGGGCGAGGGCAAGGGTGATCTGATGGGCAAAAAGCTCATCATAGGCCAGGCGGGTCCGTACCGGATGGGTGAAGGCAAGGGCGGCGGCCGAGTCCGGGGCATGGGCGGCAAGCAAGGCTGCGGACCAGTCCGGCCAGCCTTCCCGCGCCTTCAGCGCAGGGTCTACCCATTCTGTCAATGGCGGCACCCGGGTCAGCGCACCGGCCACGGCCTTGGCGACCACCCGCTGCGTCAGGCCTGCCGTCAACGGATAGACGGGTTCATATGCCGGCAATTCCCCGGCCTCCTCAATCCGCAGGACGTGGTCAGGGTGGACCATCTGCGCGATCCCGTCGAACAGCTCTACCTTGCCGGAAACAAGGCGGCGCTGACCGGTCGGCAGCAGCTTTTGCAAAAAATCCCCTCGGGCGTGGAAGAAGACAAGCATGAATTCCAGTCGCGTGTCGCGGACCATTACGCGGTAGGGCTTGCCCTTTTGCCGGGGCGGAAGATGGGCACCAACCTCGACCTCGACCGTCAGAGTCGTTGGCGGGATGACATCGCGGACCGACGCGCGCCGGGTCCGGTCCACCCCGGAATGGGGCAAAAGATACAGCAGGTCCTTCGGGCGTGTCACCCCAAGCGCCTCGAAGGCCTGAGAGGCCTTTGGCCCGACGCCGGGCAGGGTTTCCAGTTCCGCAAACAGCGGAAACAGGGCTTCCGGGCGGCTCATCCGCCGATCAGCCGCAGCCAGGCGTCCTCATCAATGGTCTCGACCCCCAGACGTTCGGCGTCCCTGGCTTTCGACCCGGCCCCCGGACCGGCAACCAGAAGGTCGGTCTTGGCGCTGACCGATCCGGCGACCTTGGCCCCAAGCGCCTCAGCCCGGGCCTTGGCTTCGGCGCGGGTCATCTTTTCCAAAGTGCCCGTGAAAACCACGGTCTTTCCCGCAACCGGACTGTCAACCGCGCCGCGTGCGGCGACTGGCTGCACGTCCAACTCGGCCACCAGCGCATCCATCGCCGTGCGTTCGGCCGGGTTCTGGAACGCATCCACCAGACTTTGCGCCAACACCGCGCCTACGCCGTCGATGGCGGTCAGCTCAGCCCATTCCGGGCTGCCGGGCGAAGCGTGGGTCACAGCCGCCTCAAGCGCCGTCCATGTGCCGTAGGACCTTGCCAGAAGGCCTGCCGCAACCTCACCCACATGGCGGATGCCAAGGGCAAAGATCAGCCGGTCAAGTGGAATCCGGCGCTTGGCGTCAATCGCGGCGAACAATTTGCCGGTGGACACATCCCCGAAGCCATCCCGATTTTTCAGCTTCTGCAACGGGTTGTCGGCGTCTCTTGCAGCGAGGGTGAAGATGTCCGCGGGGGTTTTCACTGGCAGAAGTTTATCGTTGAAGAACATCTCGATTTGCTTGGCCCCCAGACCTTCGATATCAAAGGCGCCGCGGCTGACAAAATGCTTCAATCGCTCTACCGCTTGGGCCGGACAGATCAGGCCGCCCGTACAGCGGCGCACGGAATCGCCCGGCTCACGATGGGCGGGGCTGCCACATTCAGGACATTCATTTGGAAAGACATAGGGTTGCGATCCGTCCTTGCGGCGCGTCTGATCCAGATCAGCAACCTTGGGGATCACATCCCCGGCGCGATAAACCTGCACCCAGTCCCCCACGCGAATGTCCTTGCCGCCGCGGATCGTGTTGCCTTTGCTGTCGCGGCCGGCAATGTAATCTTCGTTGTGCAGCGTGGCGTTGCTCACCACCACCCCGCCCACCGTCACCGGTCGAAGGCGCGCCACGGGCGACAAAGCCCCGGTCCGTCCAACCTGAATGTCGATGCCCAGCAGGTCCGTCCAGGCGAGTTCAGCGGGAAACTTGTGTGCGATCGCCCAGCGGGGCGTGCTGGACCGAAAGCCCAGCCGCGCCTGCAAGGCAAGATCGTTCACCTTGTAGACAACGCCGTCAATATCATAGCCAAGGGTCGCGCGCTGGCTTTCGACAAGGCGGTATTGACCCAGCATGTCAACCGGCCCGGCGCACAAGAAGGTGAGCGGATTGACCTGAAATCCCAGGGCCTTGAGACGCAGAATGGCGTCAATCTGCGTCGCCGCCAAGGGCGCGGACACCTCACCCCAGGTGTAGGCAAAGAACCGCAGCGGGCGGCTGGCGGTGATCCTCGCATCCAGTTGCCGCAACGACCCGGCAGCCGCATTGCGCGGGTTGGCGAAGGTCTTTTCCCCCGCCGCCGCCTGCCGCTGGTTTAGCGCGGCAAAGTCGTCATGCGACATGTAAACTTCACCCCGCACTTCCAGCACGGCAGGTGCATCGGTCAGTGTTTGCGGGATATCGCGGATTGTTCGGGCGTTTTCAGTAACGTTTTCCCCAACTTCGCCATCACCACGAGTGGCCGCCTGGACCAGAACCCCACCCTCGTAGCGCAGCGAAAGCGACAGACCGTCGATCTTTGGTTCGGCCGTATAGGCCACCGTGCCCGACAGCGCCAGAAACTTGCGGACCCTTTCGTCGAACTCGGCCACGTCTTCATCGGCGAATGCGTTTTCCAGGCTGAGCATCCGCACCCGGTGAGCCACCTTGCCAAAGCCGTCGGCGGGGGGTGCCCCGACCATGGCCGTCGGGCTTTTCTGGGTCATCGCAGCCTTGATCGCGGGAAAAGCAGACTCAACTTCGCCAAGCCGTCGCTTCATCCGGTCAAAGTCGGCGTCCGAGATCGTCGGCGCATCATCGCGGTGGTAGGCCTGATTGGCCGCCAGCACGGCCTGCACCAGATCGGTCCATTCCGCGACAGCTTCGGCCTCAGACAGTTCCGTGACCGGACGCATCCCTTGCTCGCTCATCGTGACCCCCATCGCCATGCGCAATCCTTAGGCGGGCGACGGGGTCAGGACAAGTCAGGCGCTTGCGGCGAGTTTCGGCACCACCCCACCAACCGGATCGCGTAGCACATAGCCGCGCCCCCAGACGGTTTCGATGTAATTCGCCCCGCCGGTCGCTTCGGCCAGTTTCTTGCGCAACTTGCAGATGAAGACGTCGATGATCTTCAGCTCCGGTTCATCCATGCCGCCATAGAGATGATTCAGGAACATCTCCTTGGTCAGGGTCGTGCCCTTGCGCAACGAAAGCAGTTCCAGCATCTGGTATTCCTTGCCAGTCAGGTGAACCGTCTTGCCTTCCACATCAACCGTCTTGGCATCAAGGTTGACCGCAACGCAGCCGGTCTTGATGACAGATTGGCTGTGCCCTTTTGACCGCCGGATGATCGCATGGATGCGCGCCACAAGCTCTTCCCGGTGGAAGGGTTTGGTAAGATAGTCATCAGCGCCGAACCCAAAGCCCTTCAGCTTGTTTTCGGTGTCATCCGAGCCGGAAAGGATCAAGATCGGCGTTTCCACCCGCGCCTGGCGGATCTGGCGCAGCACGTCATGCCCGCTCATGTCGGGGAGATTGAGGTCAAGAAGGATCAGATCATAGTCGTAAAGCTTGGCCAGATCGACGCCGTCTTCACCCATGTCGGTGCAGTAGACGTTGAGGTTCGCATGCGTCAGCATCAGTTCGATACTGCGCGAGGTCGTGGGGTCGTCTTCCACAAGCAGGATGCGCATATTTCGGATTCTCCGCTCCATTGCCTACATCGTTATTGACATTGGGCGGCAATGGTTAACCGACGGTTACTTTGCCAGAGCGGGAGCACTAAACAATCTAAAGTTGACGCAATTTCTGAATCGCCGTGACTTTCAGCCCCTGATCGCCATGCCGTTCCACGGCAGCGCACCACAAAGCAAACTCTTCCTCAGACAGGGCGTAGCGTTCCAGCGCCTCAGCCTGCGGCAGCAGGCCATAGACCACCGCCTTGACCACAATCGCCTTGCGACTGGCCACCCAACGCCGGGTATCCGCTGCGGGAAGATCCGCACGGGACAGAATAGTGCCATCTGGCAGGGTGACCTGCCTTGGTCCGTCGACACGTTTCAGGAACATCAGCCTTCCCTCATGTATTTGATGTCAATCTGGCGTATCAGGCTTAATCAATGCTGAAACTGGGGATTGAGAGTGCACAGCATTTTCATATATTCCCGTACATTCCCCGAACGGGCCAGAACTGGACGCTTTCCATGCCGCGCGATGTAGTCTTGAACTCACTTGGTCTGCCAAAGCCGCCGTCGCAGACGCGGGTGGTCGTTGCCATGTCCGGTGGCGTGGACAGCAGCGTGGTGGCGGCACAGCTGGCCGAGGAAGGCTATGACGTCGTCGGCGTGACGCTGCAGCTTTACGACCACGGCGCGGCGCTGGCCAAGAAGGGTGCCTGCTGTGCCGGGCGCGATATTCACGACGCACGGCGCGTGGCTGAAACCATGGGGTTCCCGCATTACGTCCTCGACTACGAAAACACCTTCCGTGAGGCGGTTATCGAAGAGTTCGCCGATGCCTACCTTGCCGGTGCAACCCCGGTCCCGTGCATCCGCTGCAATGAGCGGGTGAAGTTCAAGGACCTTCTGGCCACCGCCAAGGACCTTGAGGCTGATTGCATGGCCACCGGGCATTACATTCAGCGCAAGCTGGGCCTCTTGGGGCCGGAATTGCATCAGGCGGCAGACGCGGCGCGGGATCAAAGCTATTTCCTGTTCTCGACCACGGGTGACCAGCTTGATTACCTGCGCTTTCCGCTGGGCCATCTGGCGTCAAAGTCGGAAACGCGGGCCTTGGCGGCGAAATACGGGCTGCCGGTCGCGGACAAGCCCGACAGTCAGGACATCTGCTTTGTGCCGAATGGCAACTATGCGGCAGTGATCGAAAAGCTGCGACCAGGGGCGGCGGACCCGGGTGAGATTGTCGATCTGGCCGGCACCGTTCTGGGCCAGCACCGGGGCGTGATCCACTACACCGTGGGTCAGCGCAAAGGCCTGGGGATCGGGGGCTTGGATGAGCCTTTGTATGTGCTGCGGCTGGACCCGGCCACGCGGCAGGTGATTGTCGGTCCGAAAGAGGCGCTGTCGACGCGGATCGTCCCGATCCGCGAGATCAACTGGCTTGGGGATGCGCCCTTTACCTCACAGGAGGAGTGGCAGCTGGACGTGAAGGTGCGGTCCACCCGGCCGCCACGGGGGGCCATCGTACGCCCGACCGGGCCGACCACGGCCGAGGTCGAGCTGATCGCACCCGAAGACGGGGTCAGCGCCGGGCAGGCCTGTGTGTTCTATGCGCCGGAGGGCGGGCGGGTGTTTGGCGGCGGCTGGATCTGGAAAGGCCAAGGGGCTGTCCGGACTTGACGGCCACCCCGGCGGACCAGCATCTTGAAGGCCAGACCAGTCACGGAGATTTGCCCCGCATGATCGCACACCGCCTTTTCCTGACGGCCCTGCCGCTTGTCGCCGTTTTGCTGTGGCCCGTCGCCGCCCATGCCGAATCACGGGATGAGCGTGAGGCGGTGGCGAAGGAATACGTCGAACTTGCACTGCAGGGCTTTGACATGGCCGCGATGATCGAGACGATGTACCAGCCGGTCCTGCAGCAGGTCGCCGCTGGCGGGGCGGTGCTGACCGAAGCTCAGGTGGCGCAGGTCCGCCAGTTGTATCTCGATGCCTTCACCGATCCGCTGACCCGATTGATGCGCGATCAGGCGGGGATCATGGCCGACATGATGACCCTTGGCGAAATCACCGCCTTGCGGGATTTCTACGCCACGCCCGAGGGCCGTTCGGTCATGGCAAAACTGCCGCAGTTGACCGCGGCGCAGCAGCCCGGGATCATCGCGCTGGTTGAAGGCAACATGGCCGACCTGATGCCTGCGGTCCTGAAGATCATCAACGGCGAAGCGCCGCCAAAACCGACGACGCAGCCCTAAGGCCTGGCGACGGTCCGCCACGCCCCAAACGCTGCATTGTCAGCTCCATCGCCGCATCCTGACTGGTGCTGGCGACCTTCAACAGGTCCGACAGGCGCGGTGCGATCATGGCGGCGCGGCAATCGCGTCCGATGAATTCCGGCACGACGCGGGTTTCCGACACCAAGTTTACCAGTGTCACCGTGTCGATCAGTGCCGCGCGGCGCATCAGCCACAGGGTCAACGGCGCCATGTCATAGGCGATGACCATCGGGCACATCTGGGCCGCAAGCTCCAGTGACACGGTGCCGGATGCCGCCAGCGCCACATCTGCCGCTGCGAACGCCGCCGTGCGGGTCGCAACGTCGGGCGATGGCAGGATGACCGGTTGGCCTGGCCAATCAGCCACAAGGCCGCGCACCAGCGGTTCCAGATGCACGGGTGTCGGCAAGATGACGCGCAGGTCGCGGCAGTGTGGCACCAGGGCCGCAAGACTTTCACCAAACGGGCGGGCAAGGCGCGTCACCTCACCCCTGCGCGAGCCGGGTAGTGCGACAACCAGGTGCGATTCAGCGCTGATGCCATGCGCAAGGCGAAAGCTTGCGGCGTCGGCCGGGGTGGCCACAGGCTCGGCGACCACGGGATGCCCGACGAAATCACAGGTCATGCCAGCGGCGGTCATGTAGGGCGGCTCAAACGGCAGCAGGGCAAGGACGTGGTCGATCACCTTTGCCATCTTCGCCGCGCGTCCCGGTCGCCAGGCCCAGACCGACGGGGCAACGTAGTGGATGGTGCTGAACTTCGGCTGTGCGGCCTTGACCAGTGCCGCGACACGCAAGCAGAAATCCGGGCTGTCGATGGTGATGAGCGCCGCCGCGCCCGAGGTGAGCGCGGCCTGCGTCGCCTGCGCGATCCGGCGTTTCAGGGGAAAATATTTCGGGATCACTTCGGCAATGCCCATAACCGATAGCTCTTCCATCGGGAAAAGGCTGGCCATGCCTTCGGCTTGCATCAAGGGACCACCGACGCCGTCGAAAGTGACACCGGGTGCCAGCGCCCTGAGGCCCGCCATCAGGGCCGCGCCAAGGCGGTCGCCCGAAGGTTCCCCAGCGAGAAGAAAGAAGTGCAGCGGTCTGCTCATCGCAGGTCTTCGACCGCTCTTCGCTGGGGCGCACCTTGCGAAGGGCGTTGCCAGACAGGCGATAAACCGCCCCGCTTCACGGCCGCGCCCACAGGAAAAGATCAAGCTCGGCCGCCAGCCGCTGCATGTCCGGCAGATCAAGGCAGATGACTGCGCCCGCCTCAAACGCGATGCCGCCAAGCCCTGCCGCATGGGCAGCGCGCAGGGTGTCGGCGCCAAGCGTTGGCAGGTCGATCCGGCGGTCCTGACCGGGCTTTGCGGCCTTGTAAAGAAGGCCCCGGCCCCGCACCGGATCAGGGCGAAGGGCGGCGGGAAGCATGGCGATGGTGGCAAGAAGCGCGTCCGTGCCCGGCAGCGCCTCAACCCCCAGGCAAAGCCCTTGTGCCACAACCGCGCCCTGCCCCACATCAACCGCGCCCAAAGCGGCAACGATGCTGGCCGCGCGGGTGGCATCGGCCTGGTCGCGCTCTGTCAGGCTTCCGGCCAGGAGGCCCGGGCCGGGGATCAGCGCCGGGGCCACATCGCCCACGCCCGCGATGGTAAAGCCGCCTTCAGTGAAGATGTCGATGACGGCCCGCAGGGTGGCATCATCGCCCGCCGCCATCGCTTGCATCAACCGCGGCAGCATGGTGGCGGTTTCCGGGTCAAGAAGCGCAGGGTCAAGCCGTGGTCGATTTACGGCTCCGGCAAAAACCACCTTCACAACCCCACGATCCTGCAGCGCGCGCAGAAACAGCATCAGACGTTCGACGTGAAACGGCAGATCGACGGCAAGACCTTCGGGGGAAAACCCCTCGATCGCGGCGACAAGCGGTTTGTCCGCCATGGCCCGGAATACGGCAGCGGGCAGGCCGCCACGTCCGGCAACAAGGGCGGTGGTCATCGCCCGCCTTTCGGCGTCAGAAAACTGCGGTCGGACTTCGACAGGATGAAATCGGTAATCTCGCGCACCAAGGGGTTGTCGCTATCTTCAGCCAGCCGGCGGGCACGGTCCTGAAAACTGCCATCTTCCTGCGCCAGCGTCTGGAAGGCAGCGCGCAGTGCCGTGATCCCGGACCGGTCCACACCCCGCCGTTTCAGCCCGACCAGATTCAAACCGTCCAACTCTCCGCGCGGGGCCTGCACAAGCCCGTAGGGAATGACGTCATTCGTTACCATGGTCACCGCGCCGATGATCGCGCCCTGACCGATGCGCACCCACTGGTGCACGCCAGACAGGCCGCCGACGATCACATCATCACCCAGCACGCAATGCCCGGCGATGGCGACGTGATTGACCAAAATCACCCGGTCACCGATCTGAGCATCGTGGCCCAC
>JANPJU010000120.1:0-2558 GCA_031425675.1 Paracoccaceae bacterium
GTCCGCACCAGACGGACCGTGCCCGACAGCAGCACATGAAACACGTCTGCCGGCTGGCCCTCCTCGAAGACCACGGCACCGGCGGGCAACCGGCTCGTGCGCCCCTGGCCCATGATCGTGCGCAACTCCGCCAAGGCAAGCAGCCGAAACGCCGGCGCGCGGGCCAGAAGCCACGCGTCAACCCCCTGCAGAAATCGCCCGGTGGTTGAGTCGATGGAAAAACAGACCATCCGGGATGGTATCACGTCCCGGCACGGGGCGC
This sequence comes from Paracoccaceae bacterium, assembly GCA_031425675.1. Taxonomy (GTDB): domain Bacteria; phylum Pseudomonadota; class Alphaproteobacteria; order Rhodobacterales; family Rhodobacteraceae; genus Tabrizicola. The sequence goes on from JANPJU010000120.1 coordinate 263, forward strand.
TGCGCCAAATCGACAGTTCCCGCACATTCGCAAAGGCCCCCCGATGAGCAACCCCACCCGCCCGCCCTACGTTGGCCCCGCCCTCTTCAGCTACGGCTTCCGCCCGCTGTTCCTGCTGGCAGGCTGCTTCGCCGCGCTGGTCGTGCCGCTCTGGATGCTGGTCTGGTCGGGAGAAGTCGCCCTGTCAGGTCCGTTCTCCCCGCTTGACTGGCATATCCACGAGATGCTCTTCGGCTACACCTCCGCCGTGATCGCCGGGTTCATGTTCACCGCGATCCCGAACTGGACCGGCCGGATGCCCACGCGTGGCTGGCCGCTGATGGCGCTGGCCGCGCTGTGGCTTGCGGGGCGGCTTGCGGTGGCAGGGGTGGCCGGGCTCGGGCCGCTCGCCGTGCTTGTGATCGACTGCGCCTTCATGCTTGCCATCGGCGCGATGGTGGCAACCGAGATCATCGCAGGCCGTAACTGGGGCAACCTCAAGGTCGTCGTCCCGGTCCTCGTCTACCTCGCGGCAAACCTCACCTTCCATCTGGAGGTGCTCGCCACCGGCATTGCCGATTATGGCCGACGCCTGGGCTTTGCGATGGTGGTCATGCTGATCCTGCTGATCGGCGGGCGGATCATTCCCAGCTTCACCCGCAACTGGCTCACCAAGCGCGGCCCGAACCCCGGCCCCCTGCCCGCCCCCTTTAACCGCTTCGACGGGGCGAGCCTTTTGGTCACCCTCTTGGCTTTGCTGCTCTGGGTCGCCCAGCCAGAACTTCCCCTCACCGGGGCCGCCCTCCTGCTGGCCGCCTTAATCCAGACCCTGCGGCTGGCGCGGTGGAGCGGCTGGCGGGTTTGGTCCGACCCGCTGGTCCTGATGCTGCATCTGGCCTTCGCCTACATGCCCGCCGGACTGGCGGCGCTGCTGGTCTGGGTCGCCCAGCCTGAAAGCGCGCTCACCGGGGCCGCCTTGCTGCATGCCGCAGCGATCCAGACCCTGCGACTGGCACGCTGGCGCGGATGGCGGGTCTGGTCCGACCCACTGGTCCTGATGCTGCACCTGGCCTTCGCCTTCATGCCCTTGGGGCTGGCGGCGCTGGGTCTGGCGTCCTTGGGCCTGCTCGAACCAGCCACGGGCTTCCACCTCCTCGGCATCGGCGGCTTTGGCGGCATGACGCTCGCGGTGATGATGCGCGCCGCGCTCGGCCATACCGGGCGCCAACTGCGGGCAGGGCCAGCGGTGACGCTTGCCTTCGCCGCCGTGGCGCTGGCCGCTCTGGCGCGTGTCCTGATCCCCGCGCCAACCGGCCTTTGGGTCGCGGCGGCGCTCTGGACGCTGGGCTTCTGCCTCTTTGTCTTGCGCTACGCCCCGGTGCTCACGCGCGCCAACCCGGCGCGGCGGCAGGCCTATGGCCCGTCAGGCAGCAGCCCCGCTTAAAAGAACCAGCCGGTGCGGCGCGGTGACCGTGATCTTCCGCCGCTCCGACTGCACGATCCCGTCCCGCTCCCACCCGCTCAAAAGCCGGCTGACCGTGTGCAGCGTCGTCCCCGTCATGTCCGAGATGTTTTGCCGCGTGATCGGCAGGCCGATCTCGATCCCGCCTTCCACCTTGCGGCCGGTCTGGGTGACCAGCCGCAGGATCGCGCAGGCCACCCGCTGTTCAACCTGCTGGGTCGCAAGCTCGACGATCCGGTTGTTCATTTCGCCCACCCGCTCCCCCACGACCTTGTAGGTCTCGGTGGCAAAGCCGTCATACTGCGCGATGAACGTGGCCCACAGCCGGTTCGGCCAGGCTAGCGCCAGACAGTCGTCCGCCGTCATCGCCGTCGCCGGATAGGTCGTGCGCCCCAGCGCCGCACCGATGCCGAACAACTGCCCCGGCGCGATGTGCAGCGCGATGATCTGGTCGCCCCCCGGCGTGGTCCGGATCACGCGGATATGGCCGTCCAGCAGCAGGAAGAACCGCTCCACCGCCTCACCTTCGCTGAACACCGCCACGCCCGGATCAAAGCGCAGCGCGGTGGCCGCGTCCAGAATCTCGCGGATCTGCGGGCGGGTCAGCTTGCGAAAGGGCGGCACGTCGGTCAGCAGGCTTTCGTCAAGTTTCTTCACGCGAAGCCTCCGATGTTGTGGCAGCACAACGAGCCGCCCGCGACCTTAGCCTAGAAGCGGCGCAAGACCAATCACTGCCGCCCCGAAAGGACGCATCATGCCCAAGACCCTGATCGCCGCCGCCATCGCCACGCTTCTGCTTTCCCCCGCCGCCTATGCCGAGAACTTCGAGGTGCTCATGCTGAACAAGGGCGCCGA